>JAICME010000174.1 GCA_025929425.1 Thermoleophilia bacterium
CTGCATCAGATCGACGACCTGCGCTTCCTCTTCCCGCTGCTCCGGGAGCGGCGCTCCTTCGGCCTTCGCCTGGATGAGCTCGAGGAGCTCGGAGCGATAGGTGTCGTCGTAGCGTCCGGGATCGAATTCTGCGCTGAGGTTCTCGACGAGCGACTTCGCCATCTCGAGCTCCGCCTTGCGGAGCCCGTTCTCGGCGACCGCCTCGCCGGCGATCTCCTCCGGTCGCCGGACCTCATCGGCGTGGTACATGGTCTCGATCACGAGGACGTTTTCGTACGGCCTGAGGCAGGCGAGGTGCTGCTTGTTCCGGATCACGACCTTCGCGATCCCGACACGGCCGGTCTCGGTGAGAGCCTCCACGAGCAACCGATACGGCTTCTCGCCTCCCTCCTGTGGGACGAGGTAATACGCCTGTCGAAAGTAGATCGGATCGATCTCGTCGAGGGAGACGAAGTCGCAGATGTCGACGGAGTGGGTGAGCTCGACGTCCAACCGATCGAGATCCTGCGACTCGATCGGCACGTAGTGCCCCTTCTCGACTTCGAAGGCGCGCACGATGTCGTCCGGGTCAACGTGCTCGCCGGTGTCCTTGCGGACCTTGTCGTAGCCGATCGGCTCGAGGTCGCGGCGGTCGACGAAGTGGAACCTCAACTCGCGCGAGCTCGTGGCGGTCAGCATCCGGACCGGGATGCTGACCAGACCGAACGAGATCGTCCCGCTCCAGATCGGTCGTGACGCCACGCCCCCGTAGTTTCCGCCGGACGAGCCTCGAAAACAGCCCGTCTTTCCCGTCTTCGAGTCGTACTCCTACCGTTCACACAACGCATACAGGGCGGGGATAAGCCTGTGGACGGTGTGGACAGCGACGCTCGCAGACTCGCCGAAAACTACCCGAACATTCCTTAAGCTACTCAGGCGAAGACGCCGAGCGACCGGAAGCGGGCGCGGCGCCGTCGCCGGAGATCGTCGCCGGCGATCCCGTCGAGCTCGGAAAGCGACGTCCGCAACGCCTGTCCCAGCATCCGCGCGGCCAGATCGTGGTCGATGTGCGCACCGCCGACCGGCTCCGACACGATCTCGTCGATCACGCCAAGCTCGAGGCAGTGGACGGCGTCGGGTCGAAACGCGGCCGCAGCCTTCTTCGCCTGCCCCGCGTCACGCCAGAGAATCGCGGCGCAGCCCTCGGGGGAGATGACGGAATAGATCGCGTTCTCCTGCATGAGCACCCGGTCGGCCAGCGCGATCGCGATTGCGCCGCCGGAGCCGCCCTCGCCGATGACACAGGCCACCGCGGGAACTGTCAGCCGCGCCATGATCGCCTGCGATCGGGCGATCGCCGCGCCCTGGCCGTGCTGCTCGGCGACGACGCCCGGATAGGCGCCGGGCGTGTCGACGAGCGAGATCACGGGGAAGCCGTGCCGGTTGGCGAGCTCCATCGCGTGCCACGCCTTGCGGTAACCCTCCGGGTTCGGCATCCCGAAACGGCGGCTGACCCGGTCGTGGATGTCGCGCCCCTTCTGCTGCCCGACGAGGACGACGGTGCGTCCGTCGAGTTTGCCGAAGCCGGCGACCATCGCGCCGTCGTCTCCGAGCGCCCTGTCTCCGCGGAGCTCGAACCAGTCCTCGAAGAGACGCTCCACATAGTCGAGGGTGTACGGCCGCTCCTCGTGTCGAGCCAGCTCGACCTTGCGCCAGATCTCCTCGTCGGTGGCCTCCTCCCCGATCCGCTCGATCTGCCTCTGCAGCCGCTCGAGCTCGCCGGAGAGCCGTGCGCCGCCGACCAGCGGGAGGTTCCTCAGGCGCCCGAGCCGCTCGCGCAGCCGTAGCTCGTGCTCACTCGGGGGCATCGAACAACCTCAAGAGACGGCCGAGCGTCGAGCGGAGCTCCGGCCTGGGCACGATCGCGTCGATCTGCCCGTAGCGGAGGTTCTGCTCGGCTCGTCCGAAGTCATCGGGCAACTTCTCGCGAGTGATCTCCTGCACGACCCGCGGGCCGGCGAAGGACATGAGCGCGTTGGGCTCCGCGAGCAGGACGTCGCCGAGCGTCGCGAAGCTCGCGAGCACGCCGCCCGTCGTCGGATGCGCCATCACGCAGAGAAGCGCGTGGCCGGAGTCGTGCAGATCCTCCACCGCCGCGACCGTCTTCGGCAGCTGCATGAGCGCGAGGATTCCCTCCTGCATGCGTGCACCACCCGAGCTCGTCACGGCGATGAGCGGCATCCCGGCCTCCGCGGCCGCGTCGCAGGCGCGTGAGAGCTTCTCACCGACGACACTGCCCATCGAGCCGCCCATGAAGGCGAAATCCATCACGGCGAGCTCGCACTGGCGTCCTTCGATCGCCCCTCGCCCGATCACCATCGCATCAGCGAGGCCGGTCTTCATCTCGGCTTCGGCGAGCCTGTCGGTGTAGGGCCGAAGGTCGAAGAAGCCGAGCGGATCCTCCGAGTGGAGCTCTGTCGCCTCCTCCGAGAACGAGCCCGGGTCGGCAAGCGACGAGATCCGGGCCCGCGCCCGCATCGGGAAGTGATGTCCGCACTGCTCACAGACCCAGAGGCTGCGCTCGAGCTCGTCGTCGCGGTAGTGCGAGTGACAGCTCGGGCAGGTGTTCGGGTGGGACGCCGGGGGGCTGGGCTGGTCGTTGGTCTCGACCGAGACGTCGATCTTGGCCACGTCGAGAGCTTAGACCTCGCGTCCCCGAGGGAGGTTGCGAAGCGTCAGTAACCGATCGCGGCCGTCAGGCGGTGGAGCTTCTCGACGTTCGCCGGATCGGGTGCGAGGCCGGTGAGCCCGAGGCCGGCGAGCTTGCCGCTTTCCTTCACCTCGCCGAGCAGCCTTTCGAGCTCGGCGAGCGAAGGCCCACCCGGCTCGGGCATGAAGACTGCGAGCTCATCGGGATCGAAGACGTCGCAGTCGAGCGCGACGTAGACGGCGCCGGCGCGGTCGAGCAGGGCGCTCGGCTCACTGCCGATCCCAGCGGCAGCAATGAACTCCTCTTCGGGCGGGTCGAGATTGCGCGCTCCCCACAGGACGACCTCGGCGGGGGCAACGGTTCCTCGGTCGAGCAGCATGCGCAACGGCATTCCCCACTCGTTGCCGGACGGGGAGCTCTCGGGCGTGTTCAGGTCGCCGTGCGCATCGAGCCAGAGAACCCCGAGGTGACCGTGGCGAGCCGCAAGCCCCTCGACCGCCCCGATGTGCGTGCAGCAGCAGCCGCCCAGCAGGAGCGGACAGACGGGAAGATCGGAGGCCACTGCGAGCGTCTGCATCGCGAGCGTCTCCTCCTCGACCACCGCCGTCTCCGGATAGTCGAGCGACAGCGCGGCCGCCTCCACCATCGGCTCGCCTCCGTCGCCCCAGGCGCGCGGCACGCGGACGAGCCCCGCGCCGAAGGAGCGGCCGCAGGCATGGCACTCGTAATCCTTGCCGAGCGCGACGGCCGTCAGTGTGCGGCAGCTCGGACAACGCGCGCGCAGGAGGCTCATGGAAGCGCCTTCTCCCACACGACGTTCCCCTGCTCCGCATGCATGCCGACACTCTCGTAGAGCTGGGTCGCGCCGGTCGCATTCGCGGCGTCCACACCGAGCGCCGCGCGCGTGTACCCGCGCAACTGGAACTCGCGAAAGCTGTGCTGGAGCAAGGCGCGCCCGTAGCCCCGCCCGCGCCAGGCGCTTCGCACACCGAGCGCGCCGACCCAGCCCGCGGGCGGCCGGGCCTCGCAGCGGGCGACACCGGCGATCTCGTCCCCGTCGCGGATCACGAACCACAGTGAGGGATCGAAGTTATCCCGCCGGCGCTGTCGCGCCCACCACGTGTCGAATGCTTCCGGCTCGTGCTCCCAGTGGTCGGCGAACGACTCTTCGAGCGCAGCGTGAAACGCCTCGACCTCCTCCGCGGCGAAAGGCTCCACGCGAACGGGCGGCTCCGGCGTGTTCCCGTCCAGCTCGATCGCCATCTCCCAGAAGCGTCGCGCCTCTCGATAACCGCGACCCGCGAGGAGCTCGGCGGCGCCCGCGTCTCCGGCCACCGTCCAGGAATGGACCCGCCCGGCCCCCTCCGCGCCGAGCCGCGCCTCGATCGTCTCCACGAGCTGCGCGCCGAGGCCACGCCCCCAGGCCGAGGGCCGGACCGCGCCGGCGCAGTTGCCACGCCGGCCGAAGCATTGAGCGAAGCCGCCGGCCACTACTTCGCCCTTCTCCTCGAAGAGCCACGTGTTCGTCTCGAAGGAGATCGTGTGCAGCCAGCCGTCCACGGCGGCCGCATCGAGCCGCGAAGGCCGCCCGTTCACCGCCTCTTCGACGGAGCCGAAGAGCTCGGCGATCACCGTGAGGTCGTCTCTCGTTGCGGGGCGAAGGTTCACGGCACGAGCGTGTCCAGGCTCTGCGCCAACCCGGCGAGGCTGTGAAGCTCGACGTCCGGCTGAGGCTCGGCCTCCTCGCCGAGGCGATTGATCCAGATCGTGCGGAGACCGAGAGCCGCCGCCGGCGCCACGTCGTGGAAGAGGCTCGCGCC
>JAICME010000030.1 GCA_025929425.1 Thermoleophilia bacterium
CCTCATCATCTGGCTCCAGGGGATCTGGCTGCCCGAGCACGGCTACGACTTCGCGCGGACGCCCCTCTGGGCCGGCATATACATGCTGCCGCTGATCCTCGGTTTGCTCATCGCGGGGCCCGCATCGGGCTGGCTCTCCGATCGCTTCGGCGCGCGCCCGTTCGCAACCGGCGGCGTGCTCGTTGCGGCGGCGAGCTTCGCGCTCCTGATCGTCCTGCCGGTCGACTTCGGCTACGTCTGGTTCGCGCTGGTCCTGCTCCTGAACGGGATCGGGATGGGCCTCTTCCAGTCGCCGAACACGGCGGGGGTCATGAACAGCCTGCCGCCGGGGCAGCGAGGCGCCGGGGCCGGCATGCTCGCGACCTTCAACGTCTCGTCGAGCGTGCTCTCGATCGGCGTGTTCTTCACGCTGATGATCGTCGGGCTTGCGAGCGGCCTGCCGCACGCCATGCAGTCCGGGCTCGTCGCGCACGGGGTCTCACCGGCCGACGCGACCCGCATCTCGCACCTGCCGCCCGTCGCCACACTCTTCGCGGCCTTCCTCGGCTACAACCCGGTGAAGACCCTGCTCGGTCCCGACACGCTGCACAAGCTCTCACCCGCGAATGCGCACACGCTCACCGGCCGGGGCTTCTTCCCGCACCTGATCTCGAGCCCCTTCCACACGGCGCTCGTCTACGCGTTCGTCTTCGCGATCGGCGCGTGCGTCGTCGCAGCGGTCGCCTCGCTCATGCGCGGCGGGAAGTACGTGCACGTCGACGCGGTTGCGATCGATCCCTTCGATGTGGAGGAAGCCGCGTGAGCGCGACGGCCTTGCGCATCGGAGAGGTCGCGCAGCGGGTCGGCGTCACGCCTCGCACGATCCGCTACTACGAGGAGCTCGGCCTGCTCGGCTCGGCGAGCACGCGCGACAAGGGGACGCACCGGACGTATGCCGAGGCGGATGTCGGCAGGCTCCAGGAGCTCATCCGCCTCCGAGACCTGCTCGGCCTGACGCTCGAGGAGCTCGTCGAGCTCGCAGAGGCGGAAGAGGCGCGTGCGGCGCTTCGCGGTCGCTGGGAGGAGGACCCGAGCGACGAGGAGCGGCTACGCATCGTCGAGGAGGCGATCCCGCACGTCGAGCGCCAGCTCGTGCTCGTCCGCGGACGCCAGGCGACGCTCGACGAGTTCGCGGGCGAGCTCGAGACGAAGCTTCGTCGACTGCGGGCGCGGCGGCGCAAGCTCTCACGCTGATCCACGGGACGAGGAAGCGGGCGAAGGACGACGCAGTCGGCTGTGTCGAGATCCTCGGACAAGCCGGCCACGACCGTCGTCAGCGCCTCCTGCGGCGGCGCCGCGGTCGCACAGCGAAACCGACTAGGTTCCGGGCATGGCCACGGTTCCTCGGCGGTTGTCGTTCGGCGCGCACGCAGATGCCTACGAGCGCGCGCGGCCCGCGTGGCCGGTGGAGGCCGCGCGGTGGCTCGTGCCCGAGGGCGCGGGGCTTGTCGTCGAGGTCGGAGCGGGGACGGGGAAGCTGACGCGAGCGGTGGTTGCGCTCGGCGTGCGCGTCGTCGCCGTCGAGCCGGACGCGCGGATGCTCGCCGTGCTCAGCGAGAGCGGGCTCGAGGGGATCGAGGGAACGGCCGAGGCGATTCCGGTTGCGGACGGAGATGCCGCTGCGGTGATCGCGGGCTCGAGCCTCCACTGGTTCGACTTCGACCGGGCGCTCGGGGAGTTCCATCGTGTCCTGCGGGCCGGTGGCCGTTTCGGCTTCGGCTGGAACCACCGCGACGAGCGGCACCCCGCGATCGCGGCGATGTCGGAGGTGATCTACTCGAGCCGGCCGTCGCGACAGACGTCGGGCTGGAAGCGGCGCGACTGGGCGAGCGAGGTCGCGCGCACCGGCCTCTTCGGCGAGGTCGAGCACATGGTCTTCGAGCACGTCCACGAGTTGCCGCGCGAGGCGCTCGGGGATCATCTGCTGTCCTATTCGGGCCTCGCGGCGCTGGCGGTGGATGAGCGCCGGCGCGAGTTCGCAGCGGTGGCGGAGATCCTGGACGCGGACCCGTCGCTGCACGACGGCAACCGGCTCCGCCTGCCGTTCGTGGTGGACGCCTATCGCGCGCCGCGAGCATGAGCCCCGTCCCCGCGGGACACGACCGGGCAAGTAACAGACTGTTACAAGGTGATCTCGTAGGCCTCTTGTCAGCACGGCGGACCGGTACGTGGGGGCCACTGTCCGCGCAAGTAACAGACTGTTACAAGGTCAAAGTGGGACGAGGCGCGTGCCCGTCGCCTTGAACGTCGCGTAGGCGATGCCGCCGGCCTCGAGCTCGAGCCGCGCGGCCGAGGCCGCGGTGACCTCGGCGGTCACGGGACCGACGCGTACGCGTACGCGGTTCGCGACCTCGACGAGCGAGCCCACCTGACCGCGGACGACGTTGAGCGCCGAGTCCGCTTCCGGTGTGTGCGCGCGGGCGATCGACACCTCCCACGGGTAGACGACGACACCCACGTCTCCCTCAACCTCGTCCGCGGAGTAGAGGTCCTCGCCGCTCTCGAGCCGGATCGCAGTCAAAGCCCCCTCGCCTCGACGAGCACGCCCGCGCAGGAGGTTCGCACCCGTGAAAGAGGCGACGAATGCATCCCGCGGTCGGGCGACGAGCTCGGCCGGCGGCCCGAGCTGCCGCAGCCGGCCCTCGACGAGAACGCCGACCTCGTCGGCGAGGGCTGCCGCGTCCTCGTAGTCATGCGTCACGAGCAGCGTCGGCAGGGCAAGCTCGCGCAGCAACTCCGCCAGCTCGTGCCGCACCTCGGACTTCGTGTGCGTATCGAGTGCCGCAAGCGGCTCGTCGAGGAGGAGCACAGAGGGCTTGCGTGCGAGTGCGCGTGCGAGCGCGACCCGCTGCCGCTCGCCGCCCGAGAGCTCCCCGGGATGGGCAGACGCGAGGTGCGCTATCCGGAAACGCTCGAGCAGCTCATCGACCGCGCGTCCGCCCGCCCCGAAGGCGACGTTCCCGCTCACGGTCAGGTGCGGGAAGAGGGCGTAGTCCTGGAAGACGAGGCCGACGCGGCGCCGCTCGGGCGGCAGCGAGAGGCCCTGCTCGGTGTCGAGCCACCGCTCACCGTCGAGAGAAACGCGTCCGCGAGACGGTGCGAGCAACCCGGCGATGACGCGCAAGATCGAGGTCTTGCCCGCGCCGGATGGCCCGACGAGCGCGACGGTGCGCGAGACGTCGAGCTCGAGCTCTAGCGCGAAGGCGCGTAGAGGAACCGTGAAGTCGGCCTGGAGGGTTGCCATTGGAGTGTGATCCTGAGCGCCACGAGGAGGGCGCCGCTGACGACGACGAGAAGTGCGCTCAGCGCGAGCGCCGTGGTGAAGTCGAGGGCGAACGCGCTGTAGATCGCGAGCGGCAGGGTCTGCGTCACCCCTTGCAGGCTGCCTGCGAACATGATCGTCGCTCCGAACTCGCCGAGACCACGTGCGAACGAGAGCGCCTCGCCCGCGGCGAGCCCGCGGCGGGCGAGAGGGAGGACGACACGGAAGAACGTCCTCGTCCGCCCGGAGCCGAGCGTCCGTGCTGCGGCCACGAGATCCGAGTCGACCGCCTCGAACGCAGCAATCGCCTGGCGCACGTAGAACGGACTCGACACGTAGGCGACGGCGATGACGACGGCCGCCTGCGTCAGGCCGAGCCGGATCCCGAGGGCGTCGAGTGTCCCGCCCAGCAGGCCGAGGCGTCCGAACGCGGCGATCAGCCCGATACCGGCGACCGCGGGTGGCAGGACGAGCGGCAGCTCGACGAGCACCACCGCAAGCCAGCGTCCGGGGAAGCGGCGCGTCGCAAGCACGTACGCGGCCGGGGTGCCGACGAGCAGCACGAGCACCTGCGCGATCGCGCTCGTCTTCAGGCTGAGGATCAGCGCGTCCGTCACGACCGGATGCGAGAGCTGGGCGACCAGCGTTTCCGGAGAGACCCGTGCGAAGATCGCGACGATCGGGAGGAGCAGGAAGACGAGCGCGACCGCAGCCGCCGCGAACACGGCCGTGCCGGCGAGGACGCGGCGGATCAGCGCGGGATCCGCAGGAAGCCCGCTGCGCGGAGCTTCTTCTGCGCCGGCTTGCTCAGGAGTCGTTGGATCCATGCTTTCGCCGCCTGTAGGTGCGTGCTCGACTTGACCGCCGCGGCTGCGTAGAGGACCTCCGGCTGCGCCGATTTCGGCAGCCCCAGCAGCGAGACATCGCCCGCGACCGACTTTGCGTCTGTCGCGTAGACGAAGCCGGCGTCGGCCTCGCCGAGCGTCACCTTCGCGAGCACCTCGCGCACGTCCGTCTCCTGGCTCACCGCCTTGCCGACGAGGTCGGAGAGCCCCATCCTCGCGAGCACCTTGCGGGTGTAGTCGCCCACCGGCACCCCGGCCGCAGCCATCACGATGCGCAGGCCGGGCCGCTCGAGTTGCCGGACGCTCGCGAGATGGAGCGGGTTGCCGTGCGCGAGCACGACGACGAGCCTGTTCGAGGTGAACACGACCGGCCGCGTCACGAGACCCTTCCTGTGCAGCTGCCACGGCAGCGCGGTGTTGGCCGCGGCGAACACGTCGGCGGGCAGACCCTGCTCGATCTGCGCCGCCAGCGTGTTCGAGCCCCCGAAGGAGTAGCGCCCGTGCGGGTCTATCCGGGGGAAGACGTTCGTGAGCGAGGCTGCCGCGAAGACCGTGAGCCGTGGAGCCCTCGTCCGTGCCGCAAGGACGGTTGAGGCGGCGGCGAGCCCGATCGCGACGGCCGCCGCGAGGGCGCGGAGCCTCACGCCTCCACCATCACCGAGGTCGACTTGACGACGGCAGTGGCCGCCATTCCCGGCTTCAGCCCGAGCTCTTCCACCGCGTCGGCCGTCACGACGGCCACGACCCGGGCCGGTTCGGTGACGGTCAGCTCGACCTGCGCGAGCAGGCCCTCGACGCGTACGTCGGTGACCGTGCCGCGCAGCCGGTTCCGCGCGCTCATGTGCTGCGAGCTCCCGCTGCCCCGCAGCCGCTCGATCTCCTCGGGCGCTACCAGGCGCCGGTTCGCGCTGTCCCGCCTGGTCCGGATCCGCCCGTCCCGATCCCAGCGGCGGAGCGTGTCGACGCTGATGCCGAGCTCACGCGCGGCCTCGGTTGCGGTGTACGCCTGCTTCGGCATCGTCCGAGTCTATACATAGGCAACGCCTAGGCGGATTGGTTCCGGATCCCGATCGCGCCGATCAGGCCGCCGCAGACGAGCAGGGACGCAGCGAGCACCATCGTCACGTGGAAGCCGTGCTCGGTGAGGTGATCGCCTCCGCCCGCAGCGGCTATACCGAGAACCGCGACCGCGAGGAGACCGGCGACGCGGGCCACCGCATTGTTCACGCCCGAGGCGACCCCGGCGTCGCTCGCGCTCGCGTCGGAGAGGACGGTCGTCGTCAGCGGCGCGACCGTGAGCGACAACCCGACGGCGAACACGAGCAGCGCGGGGAGGATGTCCACCCAGTAGTCCGGATGTACCGGGAGCCGCGCGTAGGTGAACACCGCGGCACCCGCGACGATCGGGCCGAGCGCCATGAACAGGCGCGGCCCGTACTGCATCGAGAGCTTCCCGGTCGGCGGAGAAAGGACGAACATCACGACGGTGGTCGGGAGGAGCGCGACGCCGGCGTGCAGCGCCGAGTAGCCGCTGAACGTGAGCAGGAACAGCGTCAGGAACACGCCGAAGCCGGACAGGGCGCCGTAGACGGCGAGTGTCTCCAGATTCGTGACCGAGAAGTTGCGCATTCGAAACAGGCGGAGCGGGAGCATCGGCATCGGCGCGCGCAGCTCGTAGGCGACGAACGCGCCGAGCAGCGCCGCGCCGGCAGCTATTCCGCCCGGCACCAGCGCGTTCCCCCAGCCGAGATGCGGCTGCTCGATGAACCCCGCGACGAGCAGTCCGAGCCCGGCGACGCAGAGCAGCGCTCCGGGGAAGTCGATGCGCAGGTCGGCGCGTCGAGGCTGCCTCATCCCGCCGAGTCGCTGCACGAGCAGAAGCGTGACGAGCCCGATCGGAACGTTGATCACGAAGATCACGCGCCAACTCGAGGCGTCGACGAGCCAGCCGCCGAGGGTCGGCCCGACGAAGCCGGAGATGCCGCTCCAGGCGGTCCACTGCCCTATCGCCGCACCCCGCGCCGGGCCCGAGAAGGTTGCGGTGAGCACGGCGAGTGAGGCGGGTGTCAGGAGCGCTCCCGCGACGCCCTGGATCCCCCGGAACACGATCAACATGGCCGCATTGGAGGCGACGGCGCACAGAACCGAGGAGACTGCGAAGAACGCAACACCGATCCCGAAGACACGAAGCTCGCCGAAGATGTCGCCGAGCGAGCCGCCCACCAGGATGAGCGAACCGAGTGTGAGCAGGTAGGCGTCGACGACCCACTGCTGCGAAGCGAGCCCGCCGCCGAGGTCGTGCTCGATCGCCTTCAGCGCGACGTTGACGGCCGAGCCGTCGATGAACACCATCGACGAGCCGAGGATGCTCGCGACGAGCGTCCACCGTCCCAGTGAGCTCGGCAGGGAGACGGTGCTCTCCATGGGCCGATCCTACGGGCGGGCGGTTGGATCAACCGCCCGCCCGCTCGTGCGCAGGAGCTAGGAGGAGGGCGAGGTGGGCTGGACGCCGAGCGTGACGTGGAGCGTCTTCGTCGCGCCGTGCCGCTTGACGGTGACGCTCACCGTCTCGCCGGACTTCGAGTTGAACACCGCCGCCGTGAGGTCGTCCGCCGACTTGATGGTCGTCCCGTCGAAGCCGGTGACGACGTCGCCGACCTTCAGGCCGGCCTTCGCCGCCGGCGAGCCCTTGACGATCGTCGTGATCTGGGCGCCGTTCGTGACGTCCTTGATCCTGACTCCGACGTACGCGTGCTTCACGGTGCCGCCTGCGATCAGCGTCTCGGCGACGCTCTTCGCGGAGTTGATCGGCACGGCGAAGCCGACGCCGGAGTTGTCGTTCGTGTCGCTTTCGATCTGGTCGTTGATCCCGATCACGGTGTTCGTCGCGGTGTCGATCAACGGCCCGCCGGAGTTGCCGTGGTTGATCGCGGCGTCGGTCTGGATCGCCCCGGTGATCGAGAACCGGTTCGGAGCGGTGATCGTCCGGCTCGACGCGCTGACGATGCCCGCGGTCATCGTCTCGGGCAGGCCGAAGGGGCTCCCGATCGCGACGACGCTCTGCCCGGGCTGGACGGTCGAGGAGTCGCCCAGTGCGAGCGGGTGGAGCTTGGAGGACGAGACGTCGACGTGGATCACGGCGGTATCGGTCGACTTGTCGGTTCCGACCACCGTCGCCTTCGCCGTCGAGCCGTCCTGGAACATGACGGTGACCGAGGAGGCGTTCTCGACCACGTGCTCGGCGGTGAGGATGTTGCCCTTGGTGTCGATCACGAAGCCCGATCCTTCCGCTTCGGTCTTCTGCGGTCCCTGAGGCGCGCCGAACGGGAAGCCGTTGGACGAGCCACCCGTGGACGTCGACTCGACGGTGATGTCGACGACGCCCGGGGCGTCCTGCTTGTAGAGCTGCGTGAGCGTGTCGACGGTCGAGGTCGACGAGGCAGGCTGGGCGGGCACGACGACCTTGGTCGTCGTCGGCGCCTGGGAGCCGTTGCTCGTGAGCGCGTAGGTGCCGGCCCCGACGCCGATGCCGAGGGCCGCGGCAACGGCGAGGGGGAGAAGGCGCCGCAGCCGCGGGGTGGCAGGGCGAGGGTTCATGTCTTCGGAATCTCCTTGCATCTGTGTTCTTCCCCAGAGTGCCCGTAATCCCTAGGAGCAGAGTGAGAGAGCCGTGAGGGTTCGGTAAGAACCGGCTGAGACACGTGCGGCGGGGCGCCGTCTCTGCGATCCTGAGTGCGTGCTCGCCGCCGCTGCAATCGCGCTCTCGCTCCTGGGAAAGGCGCCGTCTCCGGGCCGGTTCCTCGCCGTCGACGCGCATCGGCACAGGGTCACGATCACCCTGATCGCCTCCTACAACGGCACGAACGGCGGCTTCAACTTCGACGGGTACTCGCGCTACCTCATGTGGACGGTGCCGCGCAGCTGGACGGTGCGCGTCGTGTGCCAGAACCGCGGCCCGCTACGTCATTCGTGCGCGGTCGTCAAGGACGCCGGCGCCACACGGCCGGCGTTCCGCGGTGCCGAGACACCGCAGCCGCGCATCGGGATCGAGGCCGGGCACACGGAGCGTTTCACGTTCCGCGCGAACAAGAAAGGCGTCTACCGCTTCGCGTGCCTCGTCGCCGGGCACGAGCTGGCGCGCATGTGGGACGTGCTCGAGATCGTCCCCCGCGGCAAGCCGTCGGTGGTCGACTTGCAGGCCGGGCGCTAGCCGATCACTCGTCGCCCGAGCGGCGACGCACGATCACGACGTACCAGATCGTGATCGCGATGAGCAGGCAGATCGGCATCGCCCACGAGAGGATCGAGCCGGCAAGGAAGGAGGCGATCACGTCCATGAGAGCTCCTCGTGACGGGGCTCGCCCGGCGTCTCTTCTGTGTCGGGCTCGAGCCAGCGGTAGACAGAGATGAAGAAGGCGATGAAGAACGTGAGCGATCCGGGCACCCACATGACGCCGGCGGAAAGCTGCTGGTCGGTGTACGCGCTCATTCCGAAGGGTCGGTTTGCGGAGACGTACGCGTCGTAGAGCGGGGTGCCGGCGAAGGCGAGCACGATCGCGAGGATCCAGCCCGGCACGGCCCCCGCTGCGAACCAGGCGGCGCGGTGGAGGAAGTCGACGTGTGCTCGGACGGGCGGAGCGTCGAGAAGGACGCCCCAGTAGACGAGTGCCGCGACGAGGAAGCATGCGTGCTCGGCGAAGTGAATCCCCTCGTTGCGGACGGCTGCGCTGTACAGAGCCGGCACGTGCCAAGCCCCGATCGCGGCCGCGAGCAGGGCCCAGGCGACCGCGGGTCGTGCAACGCCCCGAGCAACGAGCCTGAGGGGCGCCCCCCACGAGTCGCGGGCGATGCCCCGCGCGACCGCCCGACGCGCTCCCGTCGGGAACGGCCGCCACACCCGCGGCCACGGCCTACCGAGGATCACGAGCGGCGGCACGACCGTCAGGAGGAAGACGTGTTGGATCATGTGGAAGGCGAACGACCGGTCCGCCAGGTCGTCCATCGGCGGCTCGAGCACGACGAGGAGCACGAGCACGGCTGCGTAGTAGGAGAGCGCCTGCAGCCGGCGCCGTCTTCGCGTCCTTCCGACGGCACCCCCGCGGCCGCCGAGTGCGTACAGGGCGGCCGCCGCCGCGCACACCACGAGGGGCGGGATGCTCATGTTCTAGACGAGATAGAGGAGGACCCAGGCGAGGACGGCGATGCCGGCCAGGAACGTCCAGTAGAAGCTCAGCGCCTCGAGCCCCGGCCGTACGAGCGAGAGCGGATCCTGGATATCATGCGCGGTCCTGTCCGGATCGCCGGACGCCTCGCCGGGCGCGGGCTGGCCGGTCAAGGTGTTGCGATAGCGCAGCGAGGTCGCAAACACCGTCTCGAGCCAGTACATCGTCCCGAACACGAACAGGAAGAGGAACGCAGTCCAGCCGAAGTAGACGCTCGCGAAGCCGCCGTCTGCCGGCCCGAAACCCTGATGGCTCCAGCCGATCGCCTGGACGACGAGCCCGGCTAGTCCGAGTGCGAGCGCGACCACTCCCTTCTGCCGCCACTCTCTGTGCCGCCCGGCGACGTGGTCGGCGAGACCGAGCCGCACGAACAACGCGCTCGCGACATAGAGGGCGACGATGACGGTGCCCCACGGGATGGAGGCGTCGACACCCTTCGGCTTCCACATGCCCGCGTTGTCGAGCGAGCGGAGGTAGAAGAACGCGAAGAGGAAGCAAAGGAAGAAGAACGCCGTGCCGCCGGCGAAGAGATACGTGCCGACGCGGAGGCCGCGCCCCATGAGCTCGGGCGGCTCGTTCTCCAGAACCTCGTATCCGGTGCCAGGCGAGGCGAGCGGCTCTGCCATCGTTCAATCCCTCCCGGCCGGCGCTCCCGCCGGCGTCCAACTCGGCGCTGGTCCTTCGCCGTAGCCATAGGGGTCGCTCGAGAAGACGGGGATGCGATCGAAGTTGTGCACAGGTACAGGCGACGGCAGCTGGAACTCGATCGAGCGCGACGCCCAGGGGTTCGCCTCGGCCGGCTTCTTCACGAATGCGAGCTGGTAGACGAAGGTGGCGAGGAAGAAGAGAAGCGAGAGACCGAGCGCGAAGGCCGAGACCGAGACCCAGTCGTTCAGGAACTGGAGGCTCTTCGCGTACGTGACCGCGCGACGCGGCTGCCCGAGGAAGCCGATGGCAAAGAGCGGGGCGAAGGTCGAGTTGAAGGCGAGGAACATCCACCAGAAATGGATCTTCCCGAGCCGCTCGCTGAGCTGGATCCCCGTCATCTTCGGCACCCAGTAGTAGATCGCGGCGAAGAACGTGAAGACGAGCCCGCCCATGATCGTGTAGTGGAAGTGGGCCATCGAGAAGAAGCTGCCGTGCGTCGTCACGTCGCTCGGGACGTCCGAGAGGAACACGCCTGAGAGCCCGCCGAGCAGGAAGTTGAAGAACCAGGCGAGGCAGAAGAGCATCGGCGTCGTGTAGCGGATGTTCCCTCGCCAGAGCGTCATCATCCCGCAGATGAAGGTGAAGCCGGTCGGGATCGAGATCAGCTCCGTCGAGAGCATGTAGAACGGCCGCAAGTCGCCGTTGATGCCGCTGACGAAGATGTGGTGCTGCCAGACGAACCACGAGAGCAGGCTGACGCCGAGCAGCCCCGCCACCGCGAGGCGGTAGCCCCAGAGCGGCTTGCGCGCGAAGACGGGCAGCATCTCGAGGACGATCGCGAAGCCGGGGAGCGCGAGGATGTACACCTCGGGATGCCCGAAGACCCAGAACAGGTTCTCGTACAGGTACGAGCTACCCCCCTGGGCGGCGACGAAGAAGTTCGTCTGCACGACCCGGTCGAACAGAGCCAGGGAGAGAGTGCAGACGAGCACCGGCGCTGCGAGCGCCATCAGGATGGCTGTGGAGAGGACGCCCCAGGCGAAGATCGGCAGCCGTGTCCAGGTGAGGCCCGGGGCGCGCATCGTCACGATCGTCACGATCATGTTGATCCCGAGCAGGGTCATCGAGATGCCCACGAGGGCGAAGAAGAGGATGTAGCAGTCCATCCCCTGGTACGCCTCGATGTTCAGCGGCTCGTAGCCGGTCCAGCCGGTGGGGAATCCGCCCCAGAAGATCGTCGTCTGAAGGATCACTCCCGCCGCCATCAAGATCCAGAAGGTGAGCGCCTCGATACGCGGGAACGCCATCCGTCGGGCGCCGATCATGAGCGGGATCAGATAGTTCGCGAACGGGCCGAGGATCCCGCTCGTCATCATTCCCATCATCATCGAACCGTGGACTCCGACGATCGTCAGGTACGTCCCCGCGGGGAAGACCTGGTGGGCGGGCCGCAGCAGCTCCGTGCGGATCAGCATCGCGTTCAGGCCGCCGATGAAGAAGAACAGCCCGATTCCCCAGAGGTACTGGATGCCGACGACCTTGTGGTCGGTGCAGAGGGTGAAGTAGCGGCCGACTCCCTGGGTCTCCTTCTCCCGCAGCGACGACGGGTAGCCGCGGAGACGTGCCAGCGGATAGTTGAGGAAGCCGAGACCCGTCAGGAAACCCACGACGCCACCGAGGTACGCGAGCACGAGCGAGAGCTCGTTGAAGTCGATGTCGCCGAAGAACGAGAGGCTGGGCGCGACGACGGCATGCGCCCCGAACCAGCCGACGTACCAGCCGCCGACGCCGAGGATCACGCCGGTGAGCAGGTTGAACCCGATCAGCCGGCGCCACACCGGCGGGTGCACGTCCACGGCCATCGTGCTCATCCGCCTCTCCTTTGCGGGTCGGGGTAGTAGGACCGCGAGTACTTCGGCATGTACCGGGCGATCGAGGCGTTGAGTGTCTGCTGCTGCTTGATCCAGGCAGCGAACTGGCTCTGCGGGACGATGTGTCCTGTCTGGTACATGTAGCCATGCCACAGCCCGCAGAGCTCGGCGCACCGGATCTCGAAGCTTCGCGGGCCCTTCGTCTTGAGGTAGGCGACGTTGTCCACACCCGGGTTCGCGTCGGCCTTGACGCCGAGCGCGTATGCCCAGAAGGAATGGATGACGTCGAGCGAGGTGACGTTCAGCACGACGTAGGTGTTCTCCGGCAGGTAGAGGTCCTGGGTCTCGATGCCCCCGTACCCCGGGTAGCGGTACGTCCAGTTCCACTGTTGCCCGATGACCTGCACCTGCATCATGTGGTCGGCGCCTGCTGGCACGGCGACGGGGGAGGGGCCCTGGCCGCCGCCGGAGCCGTTCTGGAGTAGCTCGAACGTGCCGAAGCCCGCCAAGGAGAGCACGACGACCGTCGTCACCACGATCCAGGTCACCTGGATGCCGTTGTGGTTACGGAGCGGCGGTCCGTCCTCGAGTGCAGTCGCCGGGGCTGCGCGGAACCGCGTCAGCACGTAGACGAAGAAGACGAGCAGCAGGCAGAAAACGGGTGTGATCGTCGCGGTGAGGACGGTGTTGTCCACCACCTGCCCACTGCCCTGCACACTCGCGTTGCCCGGTGGCAGGATCGGGCCCAGGAAGATCGCGACGAGCGGTGTCGCAACGATGCTCAGCACCAACCACGCGACGATGACTCGGCGGCCGTGGGGGGCGCGATCTGCGCCGGGTGCGGCAGTCGTCGGATGCGTCGCCATCAGCTGACGTCCAGGAAGCCGTCCATGTAACCAATGGTCTGCATCGGGCCCCCGAAGCCGTCGATCCAGCCGGCGGCGCAAGGAACGAAGCACTGCCAGCGGTAGTGGCCCGGCGCCCCTGTGTGGAACGTGAACTGGATCGTGCGGTGTGCCAGCTTGAGCGAGCACGGCGCGTATCCACACTGGTTCTTCGCGTTGTCGGCAACACCGGGAAGAGCGACGATGAGGTGGTACGCCGGCACGGCGAAGGTGTGGGAGGCGTCGTTCGGGTCGATTCCGGTGGCAGGCTTGCCGTCAATGGTCACCTGGTTCCCGTCGACACCTTGCGGTCGGGCGAGATACGGGTTGCGCAGTCCGCTCGCGCCATCGAAGTTGTAGACCGTGACGTGGACGGTGGCGTTCGCCGGGAGCTTCCAGACGGTCCGGCGGATCCAGGCTCCCTTCTGGTTCTGGATCAGGTAAGAGACCCAGTCGGGATTCGGGCTGAGCTGCGGCCCGACGGCGGCGACCGTCTCGATCTTGAGGTTCACGACCGGCTTGCCGGATGCCTGTTGCACCGGGATGGTGTACGAGGCGGACCCCTGGAGCGTGGTCAGGTTGGCGACGTAGAAGCCGATGAGAACGCCGCCGGCGACAACCGCCGAGGCGATGAGCAGAAGTTTCACGCCGAATCGCATCGATCGCGTTCCTATCAAGCGTGATGCGGCACCGCCTAGCTCATGACCAAGGTGTCATCTTCCCGTCATCTGCGTGTCATCCCGGACCGGTGTAGATTCCCGCCGGGAGGTCGGCATGCGGATTCTGGTCATTGAGGACGAAGCGCGAATCCAGGCGTTCGTCGCCCGCGGGCTGGAGGCCGAGGGCTACACGGTCGTCGCGGCCGGAGACGGGCGCCGAGGGATCGACCTGGCGAGCGGCGCGCACTGGGATCTCGTCGTGCTCGACCTGCTCCTGCCGGGGCTCAACGGCCTGCAGGTGCTGCGGGAGCTGCACCGTACGAAGCCCGAACTGCCCGTCGTGATCCTCTCGGCACGCAGCGACGTGCAGACGAAGCTGCGCGGCTTCGAGCTCGGCGCCACCGACTATCTCGCGAAGCCGTTCTCGCTCGACGAGCTGCTCGCGCGGATTCGAGTCCGGCTGCGCGGCGCGCCGACCTTCGGCGACGAGCACGTCCTGCGCGGCGGCAACGTCGTCCTCGACGTCGCCCGGCGCCAGGCGGGCGTAGGCGACCGGACGGCCGATCTGTCCGACCGCGAGTTTCGGCTCCTTCACCACCTGCTCGTGCACGCGGGGGAGGTCGTGAGCAGGGAGCGGCTGCTCTCGGACGTGTGGGGCTACGACTTCGACCCCGGCTCGAACGTCGTCGAGGTCTGCGTACGCAGGCTGCGGCAGAAGCTCGGGCCCGACGCGGCGATCGAGACGGTGCGGAGTGCGGGCTACCGCCTGGCTGCGGAATAACCCACTCGAAGCCGGGTGGGCGGTCTTCGCCGCCGCCAACTGGGTGGCGATGGTGGCCTGGCCGAGCTGGGAGACGGTCCCGTTTCACTTCGTGTGGATCAGCCTCACGATCGTCTACGGCATCCGCACGTGGTCGACACGGACGATGTGGGGCGTTCTCTCCGTCGTGATCCTGGCGACGGGCGCGAGCATCTTCGCCGACGCGTTCAACGGCACCCAGCTCTGGGGCGAGCTGTTCGAGGTGCCACTCATGTCGGCGATGTTCCTGGCGATGGTCTGGCACGCTCAACGGCGTCAGGCGGCGCTCGCGGAGGTGCAGGGCCTGGCCGAGATGCGGGCGTCCCTCCTCGAGCGGCAGGAGCGCTTTCTCCACGATGCCTCGCACGAGCTGCGCACGCCGGTCACCATCGCCCGGGGCCATCTCGAGCTGCTCCGGCGGGACCAGCCGGAGGCGCCCGAGCTCGAGGTCGCGCTCGACGAGCTCGGCCGGATGGAGCGGATCGTCGAGCGTCTCCTGCTCCTCGCGAAGTCCGAGCAGCAGGGGTTCGCCTTCGAGGAGATCGACGTCGACGCGTTCCTCTCCGACCTGTTCATCCGCTGGTCGGAGGTCGCTCCGCGCGCGTGGCGGCTCGACGTCGATCTTGCGGGGCGGCTGCTCGCCGACCCGGAGGCGCTGCGGAACGCGCTCGATGCGCTGCTCGAGAACGCCGTCAAGTACACGGATCCCGGCGACGCTGTGGAACTCGCCGCGCATGCCGACGGGACGGGGGGAGTGGTGATCGAGGTCTCGGACTCGGGGGCCGGCATTCCGCCGGAGGCGCTACCGCGGATCTTCGACCGCTGGGCGAGGGCGGACGACGCCCGCACCCGGGAGCGTGGCGGTGCCGGGCTCGGCCTCCCGATCGTCGCCGCCGTCGCTCGTGCTCACGGTGGTCGCTGCTCCGTGGAGTCTCGGGCGGGCCGGACTGCCTTCCGGCTCCACTTGCCCGTGCGGGGCGGCGCTGTCGCGCCAAACCCGACGCCGGCCAGAGAGGGGGATTTGGCCGGCGCCGGGCAAGGACTGGCGCTCTCGTAGGAAGGAGCCGGGCTACGCGGCCTCGGCGAGATCCTCGACCGCATCCGCGGGCAGGGCCAGCGCAATCGGGATCGGCTGGGGAGGAAGAGCCCGGTCGGCGCGGTCGAGGAGTTCGGTGACGATGAGGGTCGTCGTGTCGTTCATCGAGAAGATGGTGGCGGCGGCAGGTGAGAGCCACCTGAGCGCGGCGTGAGAGTCCTCTAAGTGTCGAGTGCGGCTCGAAGCGACGCGACGAAGCTGCGGAGGGCGTCGGGCCCGTTCTCTGCGACCTCGACGGCCCGCGACCCCACGACGACTCCGTCGGCAAGCTCGCCTGCCGCGCGCGCGAGCTCCGGCGTCGAGATGCCGAAGCCCACGTACATGGGCATGTCGCTGACGGCGCGGACACGCTGCACGAGCGGAGGCACCGCCGGCGAGAGCTCGGTCCTGGCGCCGGTCGTGCCGGTGACGGAGACGAGGTACAGCCAGCCGTCGGTCGCCTCGCAAGCCGCGCGGATCCGCTGGTCGGTCGAGGTCGGCGCGACGAGCTGGATGCGACGCAACGCAGGCTGCTCTTCGACGGGGAGATCGACGAGGATGAAGCTCGTGGCGCCACGGTCCCGCGCATCCGCCGCGAAGCGCGCGTAGCCGTACGCCTCGAGGATCGCTGCATAGGTCATCGGAACGATCGGCGTTTCGGGGATCAGCTCGCGCGTCCGCGCGAGGACGTCGAGGCAGGCGCCCGTGCGCATCCCGCGCGCGAGTGCGCGCTCGGAGGCGCGGCGAATCACCGGGCCTTCCGCGAGTGGGTCCGAGAACGGGAAGCCGAGCTCGACGATGTCGGCGCCGCCTTCCACCGCCGCACGCGCGAGCTCCGGCGTCTCCGGCTCGGCCATGAGGTAGATGACGAGCGTCTTCATTCGCCGGGAAGGAGCGAGAAGAGCGTCGCGTCGGCGCGCCCGTCGCCGTGGCGGAGCAGGCTGCGCTTGACCCCCTCCCGCGAGAACCCGGCGCGCTCGAGCACGCGCACGGAGGCGTCGTTGCCGATCCGCACGTTCGCCTCGATCCGCGTGAGCCCGCTCGCGAACGCCTCGCGCGCCACCGCTCTGACGGCCCGCGTCGCGAGGCCACGGCCGCGGGCCTCGGGGAAGAGCCAGTAGCCGACCTCGATCACGCCGCGCATCGGGTCGAAGTGGCGTAACGTCAGGCCGCCGAGGATCGAGCCGTCGGTCGTGTCCTCGATCACGTACGGAAAGAGGACGCCGCGCGCGCGGAGCCCTGGGATCTGCTCGCGCCAGACCCTGCGCAGCTCGTCTTCGTCGAACGGAGGCATTCCGTTCTCACCGCCGATGCCGGGGTCGCGGAACGCCGGAGCGACGACTGGAATGTCCCGCTCTTCGATTGCCCGCGCGACGAACGGGCCGCCGATCTCGAAGAGGTCGGGAACGGCGAAGACGACGAGAGGAGCTTCGGTCACCGGCTCACCCGACCCGCAGCACGCCGATGAGGTGCTCGCCGCAACTGCGCGAGCCGGGGTCGTATGCGAGCCGCTCCTCGAACTCCTCGAGCATCTCGTGGATCTCCGGCTCGTCGGCCTCGAGGTGCGGTAGGACGCCGGCGGCTGCCCCGTCCACGACCTCGCCGTGTGGGGCGAGCAGCGCTTCGAGCTCCTCCCAGAGGTACATGCGGATCGTCAGGTGCCCGTAGCCCTCGCCCTCCTGGAGGATCCCCGTACGTGCGACCTCGAGCGACTTCGCCGGCCCGTCGCGCCTAGCGAGGTCGACGAGGATCGACGCGTAGTGGATGACCGCGCCGGCGAACCCCATCACGCTGACGAGGACGTGGCCGCCGGGCTTCGTGACGCGCGCGAGCTCGGCCACCGCCTGATCTGCTCGGTCGAGGACGTAGCTGAGCGGACCGCCGAAGCAGACCGTGACGTCGAACGTGTCGTCCTCGAAGCGCGAAAGGTCGGTGATGTCGCCGACCATTGCCTCGACGTCCGGCACACGCGCCCGCAGAAGCTCGAGCTGGCCGGGCGAGATGTCGAGCGCGGTCACGTGGGCACCCAGGCGGAGCATCTCGAGCGTGAAACGGCCCGGGCCGGCGCCGGCGTCGAGAGCTCGGTCGCCGGGGCGGACGTATCCCTCGAGCATGCGGATGTGGGTCGTCAGGCTGAGGCCCGGCGTGCGTCCTGTCTCGAACCGCGTCCATTCCTGCTCGCCGTACTCGTCGAAGTACTCGGCCGTGCGGGCGGGATCCCACATGCTCACAGGCGCTCCAGCACCTCGGCGAGGTCCTTGTCCCCGCGGCCGCTCAGCCCCACGAGGATCAACTCGGCGTCGAGGTCGCGTGTGCGGGCGAGCGCGTGTGCCGGCTCCAGGGCAGGGAGGAGCCCTTCGCTCCGCGCAAGAGCCTGGAACGCCGCGAGCGCCTCCTCGTCGGTCGCCGTCAGGTACTCCGCGCGCCCGGTGTCGCGGAGGAAGGCGTGCTCAGGGCCGACGCCGGGATAGTCGAGCCCGGCCGAGATCGAGTGCGCGTCCTCGATCTGTCCGTCCTCGTCGGCGAGCACCGACGAGCGCGCACCGTGCAGCACGGCGGGGCGTCCGCTCCCGAGTGAGGCTGCGCCCGCCGCCTCGACCCCGACGAGCCGCACGCCCTCGTCCTCGAGGAAGCCGTGGAAGATTCCGATCGCGTTCGAGCCGCCGCCGACGCAGGCGACGACCGCCTCGGGAAGCCGCTCCTCGACCGCGAGGATCTGCTCCCGGGCCTCGCGGCCGATCACGGACTGCAGCTCCGCGACGATCTCCGGATACGGCGCGGGCCCGACGCACGAGCCGATGAGGTAGTGCGTCGTCTCGACGTTCGTGATCCAGTCGCGGATCGCCTCGCTCGTCGCCTCCTTCAGCGTCTTCGTGCCGAAGCCGACCGGTCGCACCTCCGCGCCGAGGAGGCCCATTCGCTCGACGTTGGGCCGCTGGCGGCGCATGTCCTCTTCGCCCATGTAGACGACACACTCGAGGCCGAACCGCGCGCAGACCGTTGCGGTGGCGACGCCGTGCTGGCCGGCTCCGGTTTCCGCGACTATGCGTCGCTTGCCGAGCCGCCGCGCGAGCACCGCCTGGCCCAGCGCGTTGTTGAGCTTGTGCGCGCCGGTGTGGAGGAGGTCCTCGCGCTTGAGGTAGATGCGCCTGCCGGGTGCGAACCGCTCGGCGAGCGTCAGTGGTGTCGGACGGCCGGCGTAGGTCGTCAGGAGGTCGTGGAGCTCCGCTCGGAACGAGTCGTCGGCGAGGGCGTCGCACCAGCCTCGCTCCAGCTCGTCGAGCGCCGGGATCAGCGTCTCCGGGACGTAGCGGCCGCCGTAGTCGCCGAAGCCGGTCATGCGCGTGCCTCCGCCACGAACGCCCGCACCTTCGCGTGATCCTTGACTCCGGGCTCGGACTCGAGCCGCGACGCCGCGTCCACGGCCCACGGGCGCACGGCCTCGATCGCCGCGCGTACGTTGTCCGGCCCGAGGCGGCCCGCGAGCACGAGGCGATCATCGCCTCGCGCGTTGCGCCAGTGATCCGCGTCTTCGCCCTCCCACGGGAGGTCGGCGACCCGTGCGACCGGCTCGCCGTCACGCAGCAGGACGGCGTCGCGGCCGCGCGCCTTCCCCTCTTCGCGCGCGTAGAGCTGGACGAGATCCGCCCCGTGCTCCTCGGGCTTGCCCACGAAGACTGCGACGCTGAGCACCGTGTCGGGCACCGGCAGGATGCCTTCGGCCCTGCGCGGCGAGCCCTCGGCGAAGATGAAGCCACACAGGTCGGCTCCGGCGTCGACCGCCGCGTCGACGTCCTCCTGCCGCGTCAGGCCGCAGACCTTGACGAGCGGCCGGGAGAGGAGCTCGCGCAGCTTCGCCTCCGGCTCGTCCGCCCGCATCAGTGACGTGCCGACGAGGACGGCATCGGCTCCGGCGAGCTCGGCCGCGGCTGCCTGCGCGCGGGTGTGGATCGCGCTCTCGGCGACGACGATCCGGTCGCGCGGAGCTTTCGCGACGAGCTCCAGCTGAGCAGTGCGATCGATGCGAAAGGTGCCGAGGTCGCGCGCGTTGACGCCGATGACGCGCGCGTCGAGACGCTTCGCGCGGTCGAGCTCGACCTCGTCGTGCGCCTCGACCAGCGTGTCGAGGCCGAGCTCGTCCGCCGTACGCATGAGCCGCCCGGCGGTGGCGTCGTCGAGGTCGCGCAGGATGAGGAGCGCCGCGTCGGCGCCGGCGTCGCGAACCTCGCGCAGGTGCTCCTCGGTCGAGAAGAAACCCTTGGCGAGCAGCGGCACGCTGGTCGACGCGCGCGCAGCGCGGAGGTCGTCGAGCGAGCCGGCGAATGCTTCGTCGACGAGGACGGAGACAGCGCGCGCTCCCCCCGTCTCGTATGCGGTGACGACGTCCTCGACCCGCGCCCCGGGGCGAATGTCGCCCACAGACGGCGAGCGCCGCTTGAACTCGGCGATCGCACCGAATCCCGGCCGCGCAAGTGCCTCCGCAAATTTCACCTGCCTCATGCGGACGCCTCGGACCGCGAGAACTCCACCAGCTCGTCGAGCCGCGCCGCCGCGGCGCCCGAGTCGACGGCCTCGCGTGCCCGCGCGATTCCCTCGCGCAGGTCGGACGCGTGCCCGGCCGCGGCGATCCCGCCGGCGGCGTTGAGGATCACCGCGGAGCGGTGCCCGCCGTCCGCGCCGGCCAGCACTGCGCGCAATGCAGCGGCGTTCGTCTGCGGATCGCCGCCTCGCAGCTCGTCCGGGTCGCAGCGCTCGATCCCCAGGTCGAGCGGATCGAGCTCGTACTCGGTGACGCGTCCATCCGCGACCTCACAGACGAGGTTCGCCCCGCACGGGGAGAGCTCGTCGATGCCGCCTGCGCCGTGCACGACGTACGCGCGGGTCGCGTCCAGCCGGACCAGGGCGTCGGCGAGCGTCCGGGCCAGCTGCGGCGAGTAGACGCCGAGCACGAGGGCGTGCGCGCCCGCCGGGTTCGTGAGGGGGCCCAGCACGTTGAAGACGGTACGCGTCGCAAGCTCCCGGCGGACGGGCGCCGCGTGCTTCATCGCGGGATGGTGCGCCTGCGCGAAGAGGAAGCCGAAGCCGAGCTCGTCGATCGAGCGCTCGATCCGCTGCGGCGCGAGCTCGAGCTCGAAGCCGAGCGCTTCGAGGACGTCGGCCGCCCCGGTCTGCGAGGACGCGGCACGGTTGCCGTGCTTTGCGACCGCAGCTCCGGCTGCCGCCGTGATGAGGGCCGCCGCGGTGGAGATGTTGTACGTGTTCGCGCCGTCGCCGCCCGTCCCGACGACGTCGACGAGGTCGCTGCGGCTCGGGTGGACGCGGAGAACGTGTTCGCGCATAGCCTCGGCGCAGCCTGCGATCTCGTCCGCCGTCTCGCCCTTGGCCCGCAGCGCGACGAGGAAGCCGGCGATCTGGGCATCCGTCGCTTCGCCGCTCATGATCACGGCCATCGTCCCGCGTGCCTCGTCGCGCGAGAGGTCGTGGCCGTCGAGCAGCCGTGCGAGCGCCTGCTGGATCACAGTCGCCCCTCGAGGAAGTTGCGTGCGAGGGTCGGGCCGTCGCGCGTCAGCACCGACTCCGGGTGAAACTGGACACCGACCGCAGGCAGCTCGCGATGCCGGACGGCCATCACCTCGCCGTCGGCGGCGAACGCCGTCGGCTCCAGGACATCGGGCAGCCGCGTCGCGGCGAGGGAGTGGTAGCGCCCCGCCTCGAATGGATCGGGCAGGCCCTCGAAGAGCCCGTGGCCGTCGTGGCGGACAGGGCTCGCCTTCCCGTGCACGAGCTCGCGCGCGTAGCCGACCTCGCCGCCGCAGACCTCGACGAGCGCCTGGTGGCCGAGGCAGACGCCGAGCGTGGGCGTGGTCGGCAGAAGCCGCTCGATGATCGCGGGCGTCGCGCCGGCGGCAGCGGGGCGACCCGGCCCCGGCGAGATCACGAGATGGGAGGGAGCGAGCCGCTCCGCGTCGTCCGCGTCGACCTCGTCGTTCCGTAGCACGGTGACCTCGGCGCCCAGCGCCCCGAACAGGTGCGCGAGGTTGTACGTGAACGAGTCGTAGTTGTCGACGAGGAGGATCACGGCGCGGCGTCCTGCTCCGACTCTGCCAGGTCGATCGCGGCTTCGAGCGCTCGCAGCTTGGCGAGGCACTCCTCGTGCTCGGCAGCGGGATCCGAGTCGGCGACGATGCCGCCGCCGGCCTGCAGGCGAGCGACACCGTCGCGCAGCCACAAGGTCCGAATCGCGATGCACGTGTCGAGCTCCTCGGACGCCGGGAGGTAGTAGCCGACGGCGCCGGCGTAGATCCCGCGCCGGTAGCCCTCGAGCTCCGAGATGATCTGCATCGCGCGCACCTTCGGGGCGCCCGATACGGTGCCGGCGGGGAAGCACGCGCGCAGCAGCTCGAAGGGCGTGACCCCGTCGCGCAGCTCTCCGACGACCTCCGAGACGAGATGCGTCACGTGCGAGTAGCGCTCCGGCTCCATGAAGCGCTCAACCCGCACCGAGCCGGGATCGCAGACGCGGGAGAGGTCGTTGCGCCCGAGATCGACGAGCATCGTGTGCTCGGCGCGGTCCTTCTCCGAGGCCAGCAACGTGGCGGCATCGCCCTCGCCCGGGGAGATCGTCCCGGCGATCGGGTTGAGCTCGGCCCGGCGGCCGGAGCACTTCACGACCGTCTCGGGCGAGCTGCCGACCAGTGCGAGCGGGGAGCCGCCAAAGGCGGCTCGGTCTTCTGGCCGGGCGGCGGCGGCTTTGCCGCCGGCGCTTCCAGCCATGCCCAGCTCGAGGAGGAACAGATAGGGGGACGGGTTGACGCGCCGCAGCGCACGGTAGAGCTCGACGGCGGACGCCGACGTCGGGCGCGTCGCGCGCTGCGCGATCACGACCTGGAAGACGTCGCCTTCCCGAATGTGTTCCTGCGCGCGCTCGACCCGGCGCAGATGCTCCTCGCGCGAGGGCTCGCGCTCGAGCGGGCCGCGAGGCGTCGAGCCGCGGGGCAGAGGTGGAGGCTCGTCGAGGCCGTCCACAGTGCCGCGCAGCAGCTCCGCGACGCCCCGCGCGTGGTCGAAGCGGAGCAGGACGTCCGGGACGAGGAAGAGGCTCTTCGGCACGTCCGGGCCCTCCTCCGGCAGCGGCACCGTCGGCTCGAATCCGCTGACCGCGTCGTAGCCGAGGTACCCCACGACCGGCTCGCCGAGACCTTCGGCCTCCTCGAACGAGACCAGCCGCGAGCCCGCGCCGACGAAGCTGTAGCGGCCGAGCCGTCCGCGCTCGACCGACTCGAGGAGGAACGCGCCGCCGGCGTCCTCCCGTAGGCGGAGATACGCGCCGAGTGGCGTCAGGAGGTCGGTTGCGAGTTCGAATTCGGACATGAAAAAGGCTCCTCATGGAGCCGGCTCGAGCGGACGGGTTGTGGCTGCGCGGTTCAGCGTGCGCGCAGGCTCCCGCCACGCTCGACGCGCCAGGCCCACGGCGTGCGGACGGGAGTCACGACCGCAGCGTAGGCAGGCCCCGGGCGACCGTCAAGCGGCGAAGACGTGGCCCGCGTCCTCGAGGGCATCGGCGGCCCGGCTGAGGTCCGAGGAACGCACGAGGACGTAGTCCGACTCGAAGGTCGAGATGACGAAGATCGAGAGCTCGGCATCCGCGAGCGGCTGGACGAGCGACGCGACGACGCCGCTGAGGGAGAAGTCGAGCGGTCCCATCACCTCGAGCACCGTCCAGCCACGGTCGACGCTTTCGCCCTCGGGCACGTCGTGGTCGCGGCAGACCACGGAGACCTCGTGGTCGGTGCGCGTGACCGAGCGGAACGGGCCCTTGTCCACCCAGTCCGGCAGATCCGATCCCGGCTGGAGGCGGGCGACGGCGTAGCTGTCGGGCAGGGTCCGGAGCTTCACGACGGGACGCTAGCGCGGAACGGCGCAAACAGGCGCAGGTAGTGTCCGGCCGCCATGCCGATCCCCGACCTGCTCGAACGCCTGCTGACGACTCCCGGCCCCTCGGGCGAGGAGCGCGCCGCAGCCGCCGTCTGGCGCGAGGCGGCAGCGCCCGTCGGCGAGGTGTCGTCGGATGTCCTCGGCAGCTCCTGGGTGCGTGTCCCGGGCACGGCCGGAGGACCGAAGCTCCTGCTCGTCGGCCACATCGACGAGATCGGCCTCGTCGTCACGCATCTCGGCGACGACGGCCTCGCCGCCGTGCGCACGCTGAGCGGCTGGGACCCGAGCGCGGCGGCCTACCAGCGCGTCGACGTCCACACCCGCGGCGGCGTCGTTCCCGGCGTCGTCGCCGTCAAGCGCCAGAAGCGCAAGCGCGGGGACGACCGCAAGCCCATCGAGTCTGAGGACCTCTTCCTCGACGTCGGCGCGAAGGACGGGGACGAGCTGCGCAGCCTCATCCGGCCGGGCGACCATGTCATCTGGCACGGCGCGCCCCTCGCCCTGCACGGCAACCGCGTCGCCTCCCGCGCCTTCGACAACCGGATGGGCTGTTACGTCGCGCTCGAGTCGGCGCGGAGGATCGCCGAGCGCGGCGGGGCGCCGGGCGACGTGATCGCCGCCGCGGCCGTGCAGGAGGAGGTCGGCGACTATGCCGGCTCGCGCACCGTCGCGTTCGCGACCGAGCCGGACGTCGCTCTCGCGATCGACGTCACGAACCCGTCGGACATTCGTGGAGCCGATCACGACGACGAGGGGAAGATCGTGCTCGGCGGCGGCCCGACGCTCTCGCGCGGTCCGTCGATCCATCCGGACGTCTTCGAGCTTCTCCACGACACGGCCGAAGCGGAGGGCATCCCCTTCGCCGTCGAGGTCTCGCGCGGGACGACGTGGACCGATGCCGACGCCGTCTACGTCAGCCGTGCGGGTGTCGCCACCGGGGTCGTCTCCGTGCCGCTCCGCTACATGCACTCGCCGGTCGAGACGATCGATCTCGAGGACGTCGAGCGGGCCGTGCAGCTGATCGTCGCGTTCGCCTTCAAGCTCGAGCCCGGACTGAGCTTCGCTGGCTAACGTGAGAAGGTGAGCCGTTCGGTCATCGTCTCTGCGGTCCGGACGCCGTTCGGGAAGCTCAACGGCGGCCTCGGCGCGTATCCCGCGACCGAGCTCGGCTCCATCGCGATCCGCGCGGGCCTCGAGCGCATCGGTCTCGAAGGGCGCGAGGTCGAGTACGTGATCATGGGGCAGGTGCTCCAGGCCGGAGCCGGACAGGCGCCGGCGCGGCAGGCCGCCGTCGGAGCCGGGATTCCGATCGAGGTGCCATCCGACACCGTGAACAAGGTCTGCGCGTCCTCGATCCGCGCGGTCGAGATCGCCGACTCGATGATCCGCGCCGGCGACGTCGAGGTCGTCGTCACGGGCGGGATGGAGTCGATGACGAACGCGCCGTACGCGCTGCCGAAGGCCCGCCAGGGCTACCGGATGGGCGACGGCACGCTGATCGACCTGATGATCTGGGACGGGCTTCGTTCCACGTTCGACGAGCAACACATGGTTCAGCAGGCGGCCCGGGTGGCCCGTGAGCTCGGCGTCTCCCGCGAGGAGCAGGACGGCTGGGCCCTCCGCTCGCACGAGCGGGCCGCGGCCGCGCAGGACGCGGGCCGCTTCGACGACGAGATCGTCCCGGTCGGTGGCGTGACGGCGGACGAGGCAGTGCGCCGCGACACGACGCTGGAGAAGCTCTCCTCGCTCAAGCCCGCCATGGATCCCGAGGGAACGGTGACCGCGGGCAACGCGCCCGGCGTGAACGACGGCGCCTCGTGCGTCGTCGTGTGCTCGGAGGAGTTCGCGCAGCGGCGCGGGCTCGAGCCGCTCGCGACGATCGTGTCCCAGGGCTACGTGGCGGACGAGTTCGCCTGGCTCGCGCGCACGCCCGCGAACGCGGGCAAGCAGGCGCTCGAGAAGGCGGGCAAGTCGATCGACGACGTGGCGCGCGTCGAGGTGAACGAGGCGTTCTCGTCGGTGGCGCTCAACTCGGTGAAGATGCTCGGCGCCGACCCCGACCGGGTGAACGTGAACGGCGGCGCCGTCGCGCTCGGCCATCCGATCGGCGCGAGCGGCGGCCGGATCCTCGGCACGATGGTGCACGAGCTCCGCCGTAACGGCGGCGGCCTCGGCCTCGCCGCGATCTGCTCCGGCGGCGGCCAGGGCGACGCGCTCCTGATCGAAGTCTGAGCCCGCGGGACCTCCCCCGGGCGCCGCCGCGTATCAGCGGTGTCACCCGAAGGAGGAAGTCATGCGCAGGCTCGCGCTCTGTCTCGCAATCGTCGTCGGCGCCCTCGTGGCTGCCTCTGCCGCGCGCGCAGACGGACCGACGTTCGTGACCCAGTTCGGCCAGGGGGTCACTCATGGCGCTGTGCGCTACGTCCCGGTGTCGGTCTATCCGGCGAACCGCACGGACCTGGTCACGATCTCGACGGTCGATGGTTCAGCCGGTCAGGCGCTCCAGCTCCCCGGCCAGTGGGGGTTGCCGGCCATCGGCTCCGGCGCCGAAGGGCTGTCCCGTGACGGCCGCACGCTCGTACTGGGTCAGGTGGCGATCGGGGTCACCTCACCGAGCAAGTTCCTCATCGTGAACCCGGTCAGGATGAAGATCGTCCGCACGATCGTCCTGCGCGGTTACTTCTCGTTCGATGCGCTGTCGCCGAACGCGTCGCGCATGTACCTCATTCAGTACACCCACGGGAAATCGCAGGACCTGACCCACTACATCGTGCGCGGTTACGACCTGCGCACGAACCGGCTTCTGCCCGGCAAGATCGCCGATCGCTCCGAGGACGAGGGGACGATGGCCGGCTACGCCCTGACGCGGACTACGAGCGCGGGCGGACGCTGGGTGTACACGCTCTACCAGAAGCCGAACGGAGGGGCATTCGTGCATGCGCTCGACACGGTCGCCGCCGCCGCGTACTGCATCGACCTGCCGAAGAATCGTGGGCTCTACAACATCGTCCTCTCCATGCGCAACGGCGGCCGGACGCTCGCCGTGCACTGGCGGAGCGGTCGTCCGTGGCTGAACGTCGCCGTGGGCACGTGGCGGATCTCCTATCCGCGCGCCGGCATTCCGTGGACCTGGGTCGGAGCAGGGATCGGCGGCGGTCTCGGGCTTCTCGCCGCCGGAGCCCTATTCCTGAGGCGCCGCCGCGGTCAGGAACTCCAGGAGCACGCGCGACAGCAGCTCGGGCTCGCGTAGCGTCACATAGTGGTCGGAGTCGAGCTCGAGGTGTCGCGCGTTCGGCGCCTCCCGCTCGACCAGCGGGCCGATCTCGCGCATCCCTC
>JAICME010000118.1 GCA_025929425.1 Thermoleophilia bacterium
GCACATCACGAACGAGATCAAGGCGCGCATCCGCCGCGCAGCCGAGGCGAGCCCGACCGACGTCGTCATCTCCGAAATCGGCGGCACCGTCGGCGACATCGAGTCGCTGCCGGTCCTCGAGGCCATTCGCCAGTTCCGGCGCGAGGTCGGGCCGGAGAACGTCGTCTACGTCCACGTCACGCTCGTCCCGTTCATCGAGGCCGCCGGCGAGCTGAAGACGAAGCCGACGCAACACTCCGTGAACGAGTTGCGCCGGATCGGCATCCATCCCGACGTCGTCGTCTGCCGCTCGCACGAGGAGCTCTCGCGCGACATCCGGGACAAGATCGCGCTCTTCGCCGACGTCGACCCGGCGGCGGTCGTGGCGTGCCCGGACGTCCCGGACGTGTACGAGGTGCCGCGCGTCCTCGAGAGCGAGGGGCTCGACCGGCTCGTGGGCGAGAAGCTCGGCCTCGAGCTCGGCCCGCCGGATCTGTCCGACTGGGACGAGCTGCTCGAGCGCGTGCACAGCCGGCGTGAGGTCGTCGAGATCGCGCTCGTCGGCAAGTACGTGAAGCTCCAGGACGCCTACCTCTCCGTCCACGAGGCGCTCAAGCACGCGGGGCTGGAGCACGGCTGCGCGGTTCGCGTGCGCTGGGTCGACGCAGAGGACATGTCCTACGAGGAGACGGCCGAGCTCCTCGAGACCGTCGACGGTGTGCTGGTTCCGGGCGGCTTCGGTTCGCGCGGCTGGGAGGGCAAGATCACCGCCTGCCAGGTCGCGCGCGAACGGCGCATCCCGTATCTCGGCATCTGTCTCGGCATGCATGTCGCGGTCTCGGAGTTCGCGCGGCACGTCGTCGGGCTCGACGGCGCGAACTCGACCGAGATGGATCCCGAGACGCCCTATCCGGTGATCGACCTCCTGCCCGAGCAGAAGGGAATCGAGGATCTCGGCGGCACGATGCGGCTCGGCGCGCAGGCGGTCGAGGTCGCCGGGGGGACGCAAACGCGCGAGCTGTACGGCGAGGCGACGATTCACGAGCGGCACCGCCACCGCTACGAGGTCAACAACGCGTACCGCGAGCGGCTCGTCGAGGCCGGCCTCGTCGTCAGCGGGACGTTCCAGGAAGGCCGGCTCGTCGAGATCATCGAGCTGCCGGATCACCCGTGGTTCGTCGCGAGCCAGTTCCACCCCGAGTTCAAGTCGCGGCCGACGCGCGCCGCCCCGCTCTTCCGCGGCTTCGTCGGCGCGGCGCTCGACCGTGCGCGGTCGCGCGCAGGCGAGCGCGTCGCGGTCTAGATCCGCGCGCTTAGGATCGCTGCGTGTCCGAGGCGGTCGATCTCTTCCTCGAGCTCGCCGCGCTGCCGACGCCGTCGGGCGAGGAGCGCGCCGCCGCGGACGTCGTCATCCGGTATCTCCGCGACCTCGGGCTCGACCCCGACGAGGACGGCTTCGGCAACGTCTACGTTCGGGTCGAGGGGAGTGCGGAGGGAACGCCGCTCTTCTTCTGCGCGCACCTCGACACGGTGCCCCCGTCCGGCGAGCTGCGCCCGGTCGTCGAGGACGGCGTGATCCGGAACGCGGGCGGCACGATCCTCGGGGGCGACAACAAGGCGGCGGTCGTGCAGATGCTCCAGGGCGTGCGGCGCGTCCTCGGCGAGAACGTCGCGCATGCCGGGATCGAGCTCGTGTTCACGCGCGAGGAGGAGATCGGCCTGTTCGGGGCCGCGGCCTTCGACCACACGCGGCTGCACGCAGAGCTCGGCTTCGTCTACGACCAGGAGGGGCCGATCGGCGAGATCATCCTCGGCGCGCCATACGCGCAGGGGCTCGAGATCACGTTCCACGGCCGCGCGGCGCACGCGGGAATGGCGCCCGAGGAAGGACGCTCCGCGATCCAGGCGGCCGCGAAGGCGATCGCCGACCTGCGGCTCGGCCGCGTCGACGAGGAGACGACGGCGAACGTCGGCGTGATCCGCGGCGGCACGGCCGGCAACATCGTCCCGGACGCCTGCACGTTCCTCGCCGAGGCGCGCTCGCAGAGCGAGCAGAAGCTCGGCGAGCTCGTCCAGGAAATGCTCGACGCGTGCGCGTTCGCGGCCAGCGAGACCGAGTGCGAGCTGCAGAGCGAATCGCGCAAGTCGTATCGCGGCTACCGCTTCGCGAAGAGCGACGACATCGTCCGGCTCGCCGCGGAGGGGCTCGGTCGCTGCGGCTTCGAAGCACGCTACGGGCTCTCGGGCGGCGCAGCCGACGCCAACATCTTCAACGAGCGCGGTCTCCGCTGCCTCAACCTCACCCACGGCGTGCACGACTTCCACAGCCCGGACGAGCGGATCGCGGTCGCAGACCTGGAGGCGATGGTCGACGTGACGGTCGCGCTCGTCGAGGGCGCCCGCGCGTGAGCCTCGAGCCGGACTCGGTGGAGCTCGTCTGGGAGGGGAAGCTGCTCGGGCTCTCGGTCGAGCAGTGGGGCGCGAACGAGCGCGAGATCGTCGAGCATCCGGGAGCGGTCGCCATCGTGGCCGTGGACGACGAGGGCTGCCTCGCGCTCGTGCGGCAGCTGCGAGAGGCGACCCGGAGGTACCTCCTCGAGCTGCCGGCGGGCACGGCGGAGCCGGGGGAGGAGCCGCTCGAGACGGCGAGGCGGGAGCTGCACGAGGAGTGCGGCCTGACCGGGGGAGAGTGGAGGGAGCTGGCGGCGTTCTGGACGACGCCGGGTTTCTGCCGCGAGCGGATGCATCTGTTCGCGGCAGAGGGAGTCGTCCGCGGCGAAGCCGCGCCGGAAGACGACGAAGAGCTCGAGCTCGTCCGCTGGCCGGTCGCCGAGATCGGCGACCGCCTCGACGAGATCGAGGATGCGAAGACCCTCGCCGGCCTGTTGCTGTACCTCAGAAGCCGCACTGCCTAGTGGAAGTGCGGAGCCGATCCGCTGTTTTCGACCCAGATCGCTCCGCTCGCGGGATCTGCCGCGATGCCTCCCGCCCAGACGCCCTTCGGCATCGCGATCGTGCTGCGCTCATGCGTCGTGAGGTCGACACGGTCGACGATGTCGCCCGCCGCCGCCCACATCGAGCCGAAGGCGACCACCGCCTGAATCGGGCTCCCCTGCAACCCGAGCGGAGGCTGCTCCTGGCCGGTCCTCGGGTCGACCGCGGTGAGGGTCGAGTTCCCCGGGTCGAGCAGCCAGAGCGTGGAGGAGTTGATGCCGACGAGAAAGGCCTGCGCCGCGATCGAGTACGTCTTCGAGTGACCGGTGCGCGGGTCGAAGCGCAGGATCTTGTTCACGACGCATTCGCAGATCCATTCGTAGCCGGCCAGCGGGACGAGCGTGTTCGTCTCGACGGCGCCCGTCTCGTACGTGCGGGTGATGCGATCCTTGAGCGGATCGATGCGGAAGAGCTTTCCGCCGTTCTCGAGCACCCAGACGGCGCCGTTGCCGCTCGCGACGGTTCCGCCGGCGGTCGTTCCCGGCAGCTCGACGCGCTTGACGACGCGGCCACTGGCAGCATCGACGCGCGAGAGGGTGGCGACGTCCGCGTGGTCGACCGCGCGATCGGCCAGCAGCCAGATCGAGCCGAAACCGACAGCGACCTGGCACGCGCACTCGATCCTGATCGGGAACGAGTAGTTGATGTGTGCCGAGCGCGCATCGCGGGCGAGCAGCTGGTGCGTCTGGCCGATGTACTGCCACAGCGTCCCCCCGTCGGACGCCAGGTTGTTCCAGTTCTTGCGGCTCAGCGAGTCGCGTTCGATCTGCGTGATGTGACCCGTGTGGCCGTCCACGCGGATCAGGCCGATCGGCGTGCTGCTGCCTCCGCCGAAGGCGAGTAGCGGGACGGCAACAGCCGCGGCAACGACGAGCGCCGCCGTCGCGAGCGCGAGGCGGATCGGACGGCGCCTCCCCGATGCACCGATCATGGCCAGCCTGGCCGCGGCCTCATCGGGTGAGAGCGGCTCGGGGAGGCTCGTCTCGACAGCGCGCAGGCTGAAGACCTGTCGGCTTCCCTCGACGCCCTTGAGCTCGTGGATGCCGCGATCCTCGAAGCGCGCACCCGAGCCCGCTACGAGATCCATCACGGTGCCGGTCGTCAGGACCTCGGCCGGCCCGGCCAGCGCCATGATCCGCGAGCCGATGTGCACCGCGATGCCGCCGAGCTTGCCGTCGATCTCCTCGCACTCGCCGGTGTGCACCCCGGCGCGTACGTCGACGCCGAGCTCCTGAACCGCCACCACGATTGCCGCAGCGCACGAGAGCGCGCGAGCCGGCTCGGCGAACGTCGCGAAGAACCCGTCGCCCGCGGTGTCCTGCTCGCGACCGCTGTAGCGCTTGAGCTCCTCGCGGACGATCCGGCGGAACCGCGTCAGCACTTCTCGCCAGCGGGCGTCGCCGAGCTCCGACGCGAGGGCCGTCGAGCCGACGATGTCCAGGAACAGGACCGTCGCCAGGCGGCGCCGCACGTCGTTGCGTGGCATGGCGGGGATTATCCGCCCGGCGGCCGGCGGTGCCTAGACCTCTCGCGGCGAGATAGTGTCTCCGAGCTTTGAGAATCGGCGTTGCGAAAGAGATCAAGACGGACGAGTACCGGGTCGCGCTCACACCTGCGGGCGCGCGCGAGCTGATCCAGCGCGGCCACGAGGTTCTCGTCGAGACGACCGCCGGCGACGGCAGCGCCTTCACCGACGAGCACTACGAGCGCGCAGGCGCCCAGATCGTCTCGGTCGAGGACGCGTGGAGCCGGTCCGACCTCCTGCTCAAGGTGAAGGAGCCGATCGAGCCCGAGTACGCGCGGCTCCGCGAGGGGCTCGTGCTCTTCACCTATCTCCACATCGCCGCCGACGAGCCGCTCACGCGGGCTCTCGCGGACAGCGGCATCGCCGGTGTCGCCTACGAGACCGTCGAGACGGACGACCGCCGCCTCCCGCTCCTCGCTCCGATGAGCGAGATCGCCGGAAGGTTGGCGCCGCAGGCCGCGGCGCATTTCCTCGAAAAGCCACTCGGTGGCCGCGGCGTCCTCCTCGCGGGGACTCCCGGCGTGCAGCCGGGGCACGTCGTCGTTCTCGGCGGCGGCATCGTCGGCTACAACGCGGCGATCATCGCGCTCGGCCTAGGCGCCCGGGTCACGGTGCTCGAACGCTCGATCGACCGCATGCGCCACCTCGACGAGATCCTGTCCGGCCGCGTCAGCCTGCTCATGTCCTCGAGCCTCGAGGTCGAGCAGACCATCGCGCATGCCGACGTCGTCATCGGCGCCGTCCTGATTCCCGGCGCGCGTGCGCCGAAGCTGATCAGCCGGGAGATGCTGTCCGAGATGCAGCCCGGTGCGGTCATCGTCGACGTAGCGATCGATCAGGGCGGGTGCATCGAGACCGCCCATCCCACGACGCACTCGGATCCGGTCTACGACGTCGACGGGATCGTCCACTATTGCGTCGCCAACATGCCCGGCGGCGTCCCCGTCACGTCGACGAAAGCGCTGACGAACGCGACGCTGCCCTACGTCGAGGCGATCGCCGACCACGGGCTCGCCGAGGCGGTGGCCCGCGATCCGTCGCTCGGTCGCGGCGTGAATGTGATCGACGGCAGGATCACGTACGAAGCGGTCGCCGAGGCGCACGGCCTCGACTACACGCCGCTCTCGGACGTCCTACCGCTCGCTGCCGTCTAGCTGCCGGCCGATTTCTCGGGCTTGCGACTCGGGGTCAGCCGGACGACGAGCCACGTCATGCCGGCGGCGAAGCCGACGATCGCAGCGACGTAGACGACAAAAGCGAGAAGACCGAGAGCGTTCGACACAGTCTCCCTAGAATAGCCCGGTGCCCAGGGCGTGCGTCATCGTGCTCGATGCCGTCGGTGCCGGCGAGCTGCCGGACGCCGAGGACTACGGCGACGAGGGATCGGACACCCTCGGCAACGTCGCGCGAGCCGTCGGCGGGCTCGATCTACCGAGTCTCGAGGCGCTCGGGCTCGGCAACGTCGAGCCGCTCGAGGGCTGCCCGCCGCAACCCGGGGCTCCCGCCGTGGCCGGCCGCCTACTCGAGCGCTCGAAGGGCAAGGACACGACGACGGGCCACTGGGAGCACATGGGGATCGTCACCGCCCAGGCATTCCCGACCTACCCGCACGGCTTTCCGCACGACGTGATCGATCCGTTCATGCATGCAACGGGTCGTGGCGTGCTGGGAAACAAGCCCGCGTCCGGGACGGAGATCATCCAGGAGCTGGGAGAGGAGCATCAACGAACCGGGAAGTGGATCGTCTACACCTCCGCGGACTCGGTCTTCCAGATCGCCGCGCACGAGGAGACCGTCCCACTCGACGAGCTGTACGCCGCGTGCCGTGCCGCCCGGGAGATCCTCACCGGCAAGCACGCCGTGGGGCGGGTCATCGCACGGCCGTTCACCGGAGAGCCGGGGAACTACGTCCGCACGCCGAACCGGCACGACTTCTCGCTCGAACCGCGCCGTCCGAACTACCTGAGCCTCATGCGTGACGCCGGTCAGAAGGTCTACGGCGTCGGCAAGATCGGCGACATCTTCGCCGGGCAGGACATCGACGAGTCCCAGCCGACGAAGTCGAACATCGAGGGCATCCAGGTGACCGAGAAGCTGCTCCGTGAGCTCGTCGACGGCTTCGTCTTCGTGAACCTCGTCGAGACCGACATGCTCTGGGGCCACCGGAACGACCCGGTCAACTTTCACCGTTGCCTGCAGGACTTCGACCACCGCCTGCCCGATCTCCTCGACGCACTGCGATCCGGTGATCTCCTCATCATCACCTCGGATCACGGCTGCGACCCGACGACGCCGTCGACCGATCACTCCCGCGAGTACGGGCTCTTTCTCGCGTACGTCGAAGGCCGGAACGCGGCCGGCCAGATCCACGAAGGCGAGTTCGCGGACGTCGGCGCCACCGTCAACTCCTGGCTCGGCGGCAAGGCGCCCTCGCGCGGCATTCCGGGCCAGCCCGTCGTGGCGCCGTAGCACTACGCTCACCGAGTGCCCGAGCTACCGGAGGTCGAGAGCGTCCGCAGGCAGCTCGAGCCGGCGCTCGTCGGCCGTCGCTTCGAGCGAGTCGCCGTCTACGACTCGCGTCTCGTCCGTCCGTACGAGCCCGACGCGGTGGCGGCCGAGCTCGAGGGGGAACGCGTCGCTGCGCTCGGACGGCGCGGTAAGTATCTCGTCGTTCGATTCGAGAGCGGCCGCGTTCTCCTGATCCACCTCCGGATGACAGGCAATCTGCTGCACGGCGCACGTGGCTCGTTCCAGGATCTGCCGCACCGCCGGGCCGAGGTCGTGCTGGACGACGGATCGGACCTTGCCTACCGAGACGTCCGCCGCTTCGGTACCTGGCTGCTCCTCGAGACGGACGAGGCGGAGCCCTACCTCGACGCCCGCGTCGGCGACGAGCCGCTCGACGCGCTCTTCACGGCGGCCCGACTCGGGGAGCGGCTGGCGGGACGGCGCACGTCGCTCAAGGCGGCTCTTCTCGACCAGCGCACGCTTGCGGGGATGGGGAACATCTACGTCGACGAGGCGCTCTGGCGGGCGCGACTCAGTCCGCTTCGCGCTGCATCCGGTCTGGATCGCACGGAGCTACGGCGACTTCACCGCGGCATTCGCGCAGCTCTCGAGCATGGGCTCGCACGGCAGGGGTCGACCCTCCGCGACTACCGGCTACCCGACGGCAGCGGCGGCTCGATGCAGGACGAGTTCCGGGTCTACGGCCGCCGCGACGAGCCCTGCGACCGCTGCGGGACGCTCGTCGCACGCACGCAGGTGGCGGGACGGACGACGTGGTTTTGCCCGACCTGTCAGCCCGCAGAGGGTGCTCAGGCCGCGAGCAGGTCGTCGAGGCGACCTTCCCGCTCGAGTCGCCAGAGCTCGGCGTAGCCGCCGATCGGCAGGTCACCGATCACGATCTGCGGCACGGTCCAGCCGCCGGTTGCGTCGTACACCGTCTGCCGGAACGCGGGATCGTCGTCGAGCGAGATCTCCTGGTAGGACAGGCCGCGGGATTCGAGCAGCGTCTTCGCCCGAACGCAGAAGCCGCACCAGCGGGTCGTGTAGATCCGGATCTTGCGCATCTCACTTACAACGGGGA
>JAICME010000088.1 GCA_025929425.1 Thermoleophilia bacterium
GCCGATCGAGATCTGGCCCGAATAGCCCGTGAGAACGTTGAGGCCGAGCACCGCGATGAAGTAGATCCCGACCTGTGCAGCGAGCGAGACGTTGTAGTCGCTCAACGTGAACGGGAGTATCGCGAGTACCGCGCCGACCGTCAGGAGCGAGACGAGCGGGGGCAGCACGCTCTTCATACGCGCCGCACCTCGCTCCGGCCGAGGAGGCCGGACGGCTTGAGCAGGAGGACGGCGAGAAGTACCGCGAAGGCGAACGGCGTCTGCAGCTCGGAAGTGATCGGGTGCACGTACTGGACGACGAGGTTGAGCGACACGCCGATCGCGAGCCCGCCGACCACTGCTCCCGCAGGGCTCTCGAGCCCGCCGAGGACCGCAGCGGCGAAGGCGTAGACGAGGATCGGTTGCATGAGCGTCGGATCGAGGAAGAACTGCGACGGTTCGGCCATGAGGCCGGCGACCGCGCCGAGCACGGCGGCAAGGCCCCAACCGATCGCGAGCATCCGGTCGACCCGCACGCCGACGAGTGCCGACTCCGCGGGGCGCAGTGCGGCGGCCCGCATGGCGAGGCCGAGCTTCGTGAAACGAAAGAGCGCCCAGACGAGGAGCACCGAGACGAGGACGACGGCAAGCATGCCGACGTACAGTCGTGCGATCGAGACGCCGCCGAGGTGGTAGGTCTTGGTTCCGAACGGCGACTGCATGTACTTGAAGTCGCCGCCCCAGATCCAGTTCACGACGCCGTCGATGAGAACGAAGAGGCCGACGGTGACGATGACGGCCGCGATCACCGAGCGGTGCTGCACCGGCCGGACCAGCGCGACCTCGAGCACGGTGCCGAGGACGAAGGCGATCGCGAGCGTCGCGAAGAACGCCTCCCAGTACGACAGGCCCCACTTGATCAGCTGGTAGGCGACGTAGGTGGTCGCCATCGCGAGCTCGCCCTGCGCGAAGTTGACGACCCGGGTCGCGCGGTACACCAGGACGAGAGCGAGCGCGAGACTTCCGTAGACGGCGCCGAGCGCGAGCCCCTGCACGGTGAGCTGGGCGAAGACGTCGCTGCGGAGCGAGCCCACGAGGAGCCCCGCGGCGCCCGCGACGAGAAGCAGGCTCGTCGGGGGAGGGAGGCGCTCGAGCGCGCCCACGGTTTTAGTAACCGAGGTAGCTGCGGCGGACCGAGTCATCGCTCCTTAGCTGGTCGCTCGTGCCGGAAAGGGCCACCCGGCCGGCCTCGAGCACATAGCCCGCGTCGGCGGCCTGCAGGGCGAGGTGCGCGTTCTGCTCGACGACGAGCACGGTCAAGCCTTCCGTCTCGTTCAGGTCGCGCACGATCCGGAAGAGCTCGGCGACGAGCACGGGGGCGAGCCCGAGCGACGGCTCGTCGAGGAGGAGGAGCCGCGGGCGATGCACGAAGGCGCGCGCGAGCGCGAGCATCTGCTGCTCGCCGCCGCTCAGCGTTCCGGCCTGCTGACGGCGTCGCTCCGAGAGCCACGGGAAGTAGGTGAAGACGCGCTCGAGCTCGGGCTCGACCGAGCCGCGCCGCGTGTACGCGCCGAGGCGGAGGTTCTCCCAGACGGTCAGCTCCGAGAAGGTGCCGCGGCCCTCCGGCACGTGCGCGATCCCGAGTCGCGCGACGCCGTCGGGGCCGACCCGGCCGAGCGGTCGGCCGGCGAACTGGATGCGCCCCGAGCGGCGGACGGTGCCCGAGATCGCGCGGAGCGTCGTCGTCTTGCCCGCGCCGTTTGGGCCGAGTACGGCGACGACCGAGCCCTCCTCGACCGTGAGCGAGATCCCGTGGAGCGCGTGAACGGGGCCGTACCGCGCCTCGACGTCCTCGAGCTCCAGGAGCGCGGTCATGCGGCGAGCTCGCCGCCGAGGTACGCCTCGATCACAGCGGGGTCGCGCTGCACGTCGGTCGGCGCGCCGGCGGCGATCGTGCGGCCGAAGTCGAGGACGTGCACGTGCTCGCAGATCTGCATCACCAGCCGCATGTGGTGCTCGACGAGGAGGACCGTCAGCTCGCGTTCCTTGCGGAGACGGTGGATGAGACCGACGAGGTCGTCGACCTCCTCGTGGTTGAGGCCGCCGGCCGGCTCGTCGAGGAGGAGCAGCCGTGGCCGGCTTGCGAGGGCGCGGGCGAGCTCGACCCGCTTCAGCGTCCCGTACGGGAGACCGGCCGCCGGACGGTCCGCATGCTCGACGATCCCGACGTCGGCGAGCGTCTCGAGCGCGACGCGGCGTTGCTCGCTTTCGCGCTTGAGCCGGGTCGCCGCGTGCGCGCCGACGAGGACGTTCTCGAGCACGGTGAGCGTGGGGAAGAGCTCGAGGTTCTGGAACGTGCGAGCGATGCCGAGCCGGATCACGCGGCTCGGGCGGACGCGCTTGAGCGAGCGCCCGTCGAGCAGGATGTCGCCGGAGTCGAGCCGGTAGAGACGCGTGATCGCGTTGAAGGCGGTGGTCTTCCCGGCGCCGTTCGGCCCGATCAGCCCGACGATCGAGCCTTCCGCGACCTCGAGCGAGACGTCGTCGAGCGCGACGATCCCGCCGAACCGCAGGCGAGCATGGTCGAGCGCGAGGAGCGGCACGGTCAGTCCGCCGCCTGCAGCGAGCGCCCGCCTGCGGACTGCATCCCGGCGAGCATTCCCGGCGGCGACGCACCGTCGGGGAAGCGCGTCAGCAACTCGCTCAGCAGCGCATCCGGCTCCCAGCCGTTGGGCGCGTCGAGGAGCTCCCCGGCGCTCCAACCGCGGAGGACGTTCACGGCTCCGCCCCAGACGTGGATGACCTGGCCCGTGATCGTCTGCGCCTCGTCCGCGCACAGCGCCACGACGACAGCGGACACGTTCGCCGGATCGAGCGGGTCGAAGCCCTCGGGCGGCGCGCTCATCTGGAACGTCTCCTCCGTCATCCGGGTGCGTGCGTTCGGTGCGAGGCAGTTCACCGTGACGCCATAACGCTGGAGCTCCTGCGCGGCGATGATCGTGAAGCCGGCGATGCCCGCTTTCGCCGCGCCGTAGTTCGTCTGGCCGACGTTGCCGAACACGCCCGACGGGCTCGACGTGTTGACGACCCGGCCGCGCACCTCCTCGCCGGCCTTGGAGCGCTCGCGCCAGTGTGCTGCCGCGTGCTGGGTGGTCGCGAAGTGGCCCTTGAGGTGCACGGTGACTACCGAGTCCCACTCCTCCTCGGTCATGTTCACGAGCATCCGGTCGCGAAGGATCCCCGCGTTGTTGACGAGGATGTCCAGCCGCCCGAGCTCGTCGATCGCCTGCTGCACGAGCCGTCCTGCGCCCGCAAAGTCGGCGACGTTCTCGCCGTTCGTCGATGCCTCGCCGCCCGTGGCGCGGATCTCCTCGACGACCTGCTCCGCCGGCCCGGGATCGGAGCCTTCGCCGGCGAGCCCGGCGCCGAGGTCGTTCACGACGACCTTCGCGCCGGCGTGCGCGAGCGCGAGCGCGTGCGAGCGGCCGATGCCGCGCCCTGCGCCCGTGACGATCGCGACCTTGCCGCTCAGATCCGGCATCGCGCAGAGCTTATTCGCCCTCGTGAGGCTGGAGGTAGTGCGGGCTCGCGATCCGGAGGCGCTCCTCGACGTCTGCCTTCACACGCGCGAGCGCGCCGGGCGGGACGTCGCCCGCGCGGATCCGTGCGGCGAGAGCCCGCTGCTCGGCGTCGTCTTCCGGCGGCAGCTTCCCGAGCTCGCGCCGCACGATGCCGAGCGCGTTCAGGGCGACGAGAGCGCGGAAGCGGAGCCGCGGATCCACGAGCGTCGGGAGGAGCTCGTCTGCGAGGAACTCCTCGATCGCCTCGGCCAGCTCCTCGGGGGTCGGCCGCTCGCTCACGTGACTCCTTGCAGCTCGAGCAGGTGGCAGATCTCGCGCTCGACCTCGGCGCCGAGGCGGCCGAGGACGGCGAGCTCGACGCTTCGCTCCTGTCCTGTGAGGTGCCGTCGCGCCTGCGTGAGGCAGCCGATCGCCCACGCGACGTTGCCGGCGAGCTCCCAGTAGTCGAGCTCGTCGGGCCGGACGCCGAAGCCGGTCAGCTCGTTGTAGCGCGCGAGATACGGCTCGGCGTCGCCGATCCCGCCGAGCCTGCGTTCGGGGACACCGAACCGCCATGCCCGGACGAGCGCGAAGGAGAGGTCGCGAGCCGGGTCGTCGAGATGCGCGAACTCCCAGTCGAGGACGCCGACGAGGCCGGTCTCGTCCACGACGAGGTTGCCGATCCGGAAGTCGCCGTGGACGACGACCGGCTCGCGCGGCGGCGGCCGGTTGTCGCGCAGCCACCAGAGCCCGAGCTCGATGGCCGGGTGAGGCTCGCCGACCTCGTCGAGCTCCTCGACCAGCCGATCGACCGACGCCTCCTCGAGGAACGGCAGCCGCTCCGGCGGCAGGGCGTGGATCTTCGCCAGCTCCTCCGCCATCTGCGTGGGCAGCTGCGCGGGAATCTCCATGCGCACGATGCGCCGCCCGATCGTCTCGCCCTCGAGCCGCTCCATCACGAACGCCTCGCGACCGGCGAGGTCCTCGATGTACGCCAGCGGCTGTGGCACTTTCACGCCGGCCTCGTGGGCCGTTTGCAGAACCTCGAACTCGCGTTGCAGCGAGAGTGTGTGCCGGTGGATGACGCCGCCTCCGGCCCGGCGCACCAGCAGGCGCTGTCCGTCCGCGTCTACCGCCCAGGCCTCCTTCGACGCACCGCCGGGCAGCAGCACGGGCTCGGAGACAGGCCCGAGCACCGCCTGAAGCGCCTCGCGCATGTCTGCGATCATCGCCGCTGTGACGAACCGGCGCGAGCGCGTGCGCGCGTTCATGGAAGAGCACGTCTATCCGAACGAGCCCGCGCTCATGCGGGAGGACGACGCGGCCGACGTGCTCGTCCGCGAGCTGCAGCAGAAGGCCAAGGACGCGGGCCTCTGGGCGCCGCACCTGCCGCCGGCAGCCGGCGGCTCCGGGACGGGCTTTCTCGAGTACGCGCACCTGAACGAGGAGATCGGCCGCAGCTTCATCGCACAGCTGATCTTCGGCTGCCAGGCGCCCGACGCAGGCAACGGCGAGATCCTCCATCTCTACGGCACCGACGAGCAGAAGGAGCGGTTCCTCCGCCCGCTCGTCGCCGGCGAGGTGCGCTCGTTCTTCGCCATGACCGAGCCGGAGGTAGCCGGATCAGACCCGACACTTCTCCGTGGACGCGCCGTGCGCGACGGCGACGAGTGGGTGATCGACGCGCACAAGTGGTTCTCGTCGGGAGCCGACGGGGCCGCCTTCGCCATCGTGATGGTCGTGACCGAGCCCGACGCCGAGCCGCACGGCCGCGCCTCGATGATCCTCGTCCCGACCGACTCGCCCGGCTACGAGCTCGTGCGCAGGGTCCCGGTCATGGGTCACGAGGGCCGCGGCTGGGCGACGCACTGCGAGACGCGCTTCAGCGGCGTCCGCGTGCCGCTGGCGAACACGCTCGGCGACCCCGGCGACGGCTTCCGGATCGCGCAGAAGCGGCTCGGGCCCGGTCGCGTCCACCACGTCATGCGGTGGCTCGGGCAGATGGAGCGTGCGTTCGAGCTGATGTGCGCGCGGGCGCTCCAGCGCGAGGCGTTCGGTGGCCCGCTCGCCGAGAAGCAGACGATCCAGAACTGGATCGCCGAATCTGCCGCCGACATCCAGGCCTGTCGGTTGATGACGCTGCAGACGGCGGAGCGCCTCGACGCGGCTGGAAGTTTCGGCGGCAGAGCCGCCGAACCCCGGCCGGAAGACCGCGCCGCCTCCGGCGGCGCTTGGGGCGGCGAGGCGCGCGTCGAGATCTCCCTGATCAAGTTCTTCGCGGCGCGCGTGCTCGGCGAGGTGCTCGACCGCGCGATCCAGGTGCACGGGGGCCTCGGCCTCACCGAGGACACACCGCTCGCACTCATGTGGCGGATGGCCCGCGCCGGCCGCATCTACGACGGGCCCGACGAGGTGCACAAGGCGGTCGTCGCGCGTCGCATCCTGCGCGCGTTCCAGGAGGGCGACGGATGGCGCTTCACGTAGTCCTCGAGGGGCGGCGCGTCCGGCTCGAGCCGCTCGAGCCGCGCCACGAAGAGGAGCTCTGGGGGGTCGCGCAGGATCCGCGTACGTGGCGCTGGATGCGCTTCTCGGGCTACGAGCGCGACGAGTTCCGCCGCTTCTGGGAGTCGGTGGACATGGGCTTCGCGCACTACCTCGGCGGAGAGCTCGTCGGACACACGAGCTTCATGAACGATCGCCCCGAGGACCGCGTGGTCGAGATCGGAAACACCTGGCTCAATCCGAGCGCGTGGGGAACGGACGCGAACACCGAGGCGAAGTACCTCCTCCTGCGGCACGCCTTCGAGGACGAGGGTTATCTCCGGGTGGAGTTCAAGACCGACGCGGCGAACGAGCGCTCCCGGCCCGCGCTCGAGAAGGTCGGCGCGACGTTCGAGGGCGTCGCCCGCAAGCATGCGCTCGTCCGGGGCGGCCAGCGGCGGGACTCGGCGTGGTACGCCGTGATCGACGACGACTGGCCCGAGGTGAAGGCCGCCATCGAGCGGAGACTCGGCTGGCGGTGAGCGTCACGGTCGTCTTCGAGACGCACTCGACGAGCGAGGACAACGAGGCCGGGATCGCGACCGGCTGGCTTCCAGGCCGGCTGTCGGCGGCCGGGCGTGAGCAGGCGCGTGAGCTCGGAGAGCGGCGGCGCGACGACGGGATCGAGATCGTCTTCACCTCCGACCTCGGCCGCGCGGTCGAAACGGCAGAGATCGCGTTCGCCGGCTCGGGGTTGTCCGTCGTCCAGGACGCCCGTCTTCGCGAGTGCGACTACGGTCGGTCGAACGGGAAGGTGGAGCCGCTGCACGACCGCGCCGCGCACATCGACGATCCGTATCCGGGCGGCGAGAGCTGGCGGCAGGCGGTCGAGCGGGTGGCGGGTTTCCTCGAGGGCCTGCGGCACGGACGCGTACTGGTGATCGGCCACGGCGCAACGCGTCTCGCGATCGAGGTGACCGCGAACCGGCGACGGCTGGAGGATCTGGTCGACGCGCCGTTCGTCTGGCAGCCCGGCTGGGAATACGTGCTGACGCGATAGCGTCGCGCCGGTGCACGTTGTCATCAACCACCTCCGTCTGCGCGAATCGGTGCCGGATGCAACCGTCGAGGCGGCGCGCAAGGGGATGCAGCTCGTGGTCGATGCGGGCGCGCTCTCGGCGCGCGTCGCGAAGGTCGATGACCGACACCTGATCCTGATCCTCGAGTTCGCGACAGCGGCGGATGCCGAGCGCATCGCCCGTGAGATAGGTGGCCCGTGGATGCGGGAGAACATCAGGCCGCTGCTCGCCGGCGACACCGAGCGCAGCGTTGCCGAGGTGATTGCCTCGGCCGAGGCCTGAGGGTCCCTACTCGATGACTCTCCCTCGTACGACCTGCATCTCGAGGACGACCGTGACATACGTGAGGTGTGAGCGGCCGACCGTTGCGGTCACCTTCCAGCAGCCTGCGCTTGGGAAGTAGATCCCGCTCGCCTGGAAGCCGGTCGAGCCGTATCCAGATGGGACGGAGGTTCGTATCACGCGCCCAGGCTTGTCGAGCCGAGTGGCAGCGATCCTGATCCTCCCCCGGCCGTAGCGGTACCAGCCCACTTTGACCCCCAGCGATCCGTCGGGCGTGATGTCGCTCCTTTGAACGAGGGTCACGCCGAAGGGCCAAAGGTCGGTCGCGATTTGACCCTGGCGGTAGCCGAGCTTTCTGGACACACCGAACGGTGGCGAGGCGGGGTGGTTCGGGAGCGTCACCGGGCAGGAGCGAGAGCCGTCCGCCCGGCTGTTGGTGCGAGAACCCGTCGTGCCTGCGTAGGACAGGCCGGCTGCTAAGAGGACGACGCAAAGACCAAGCGCGGCGAACCGAAGGCGCGCCATGTGCGGAAGCTTCGCACTCGGGCAAGTCCGTGGCAAGCAACGTCCGGGTGGGCCAGTGCTTCGGAATGACCCTCGAGCGTGGGCCTATCCGTGAAGGTCGAATACGGCGGTACCCACGACCTTGCCGCCCTGCTGTGCCTGGACGACCCACTTGCCAGGCGAGCTGAACATGAAAGCCCCATCCGTTGCACACGGCCTTGCGGCTCGCGGACCGCCTACGGTCGGCGGTTGCGTCCCGCAGGGCAATCCTTCGGCAAGCGCGCGCGGCCGTAAAGTCGCCGTCAAGCTGCCACCGCCGCGCTCTAGACGGGCAGCGGCGCGAGCGGCTTGCTGTTGTAGCTGGCTCTCGACTGCCGCACGACTCCCGGAGTACTCGCGCGGCCCGGATGGGGCGAACCAGAAGTGAAGAAGGCGACCATCGGAGCAGCGCCAGCCCCGCAGAACGACGCTTGGCACGGTTGTCGATTGCCACGCTTCTATCCAGACCTGCGTGGGAGCCGAAGCTCCGTAGAAGACTGTCCCGAGCCACAGCACACGGCCGAGCGCGCGCACGTTGTTGAGACCGGTCGGCGAGACGACGACAGGCGTGACAGGGCCAGCGCAGGCCGCTGCGGCGGCCGGCGAAAGCCTCCCGCGCGCCCATACCGTGCTCGCACCGCTGGTTCCGACGCTGATGGCATAAGCACCATAGGCGGCCGCACCAAGGAGCACTAACCCTGCGACCGTCCCCGCCTGTCTTCGTCGTTGCCGCGCCCGGGCTTCCCGCACTAACGCGTCCGGGTCAACAGTTTCTGGTGCCGGTCTCGGAGGGGCAACCGCCATGACTTATGAAAACACTATGACTAGCACGAGATCGCGTCAACTGAGGCGTCCCGCCAGACGCGCTTTGCCACCACTCGGCTGGGCCAGTGTTCCGGGATGAGCCCTGATGGGTGTCGAGTCGTCGGTGATCGGCGGCCCGAGGAGTGTCATGTTGTGGTTCTCGAAGACGGCGGCGACGGCTGCGCGGTCGGGTGTTCCGTCTCGGGTGAGGGGGCCCAGTTCTTCGTAGAACTTGTGACCGCCACCGGGGGTGTAGACGACGACGATTTCGCCCGGCTCGTCGGTTGTGTTGAGGAATGCGTGCGGGACGCCCGACGGCAGGTAGGCGAAGCCGCCTTCGCCGCAGTGGAATGTCTCTTCGCCGATCCGGATCGTGAATTGGCCTCGAAGGATGTGGATCGTTTCCTCTTGCTTGTGGTGAACATGGAGCGGCGGACCACCCTTCGGTGCGACCTCGACGATGAAGTAGTCGAAGGCCCCGCCGGTGTCCTCTCCGGTGACCTTGAAGACGAGATCTCGTCCAGGGCCGGACCTGAGTCGCAGTCCTTCGGTTGGTTCGAGGACCTTGGGCACGAGCGATGTCATCGCCACCTCCTTTGGGGGCCGAGGGAAGGTCGACCCGATATACTTCACACGAGCAAACAAATGATGGAGTACTTAGTTCACTGTGTCAAGTAATCTGGGAGACCCGGAGCGCTGGCTCGACGAGCTGCCGGAGCCAGAAGCCCTCAACCCGGAAGAGTTCCAGGCATGGCGTGGACTGATCCGTCTACGAGAAGCGGTGATGCGCGAGATCGACCGTCGCCTCCATGACGCGGGCCTGATCTCACTCGCCGACTACGGCGTCCTGATCACGCTCGTCACCGTCCCCGGGTTGAGATTGCGCATGAGCGAGCTGGGCGCGCAGCGGATGCTCACGCCCAGCGGGATCACCCGAGTGGTCGTTCGCCTCGAGGCCCAGGGTTTCGTTCGCAGGGAACCCGACCCGGCAGACGGACGCGCCGCGTTTGCCGCGCTGACCCGGCCCGGCCTCGAGGCGCTCAGGCGCGCGCAAGTTGTCCACCATGCGACGGTGCGCGAGCTCTACCTCGGCCGGCTCACCAAACACGAGCTCGGACTCCTCGCAGCAGTCTTCGAGAAGGCACTACCCGGCGTCGTCAGCGCTCCCATCTGGCCTCCGCCACAGACGAGGGCTTAGCTCCAGCGAAGTCCTTGATCCAGTGTTGCGGAATGACCTGGGCGGCAGACGTAGGCTTCCTACTCAATGAAGATCATCGAGAAGATCAAGAGGTTGATTCGACGACAGCCGCTCACGGAAGAGGAACTTGCCGCTCGCGCCAACGTGGAAGCTATGCGCGAACGGGCGCGCCAAGAAAATGCCGAATTGACGTTGAGAGAAGGGCCTGTAGGCCCTGGGGCGGGCCAGTGATGCTTCTATGTCTGTCAAGTTGCGATCGGCGGTGCGTGTTCGAGTAGCCGGTAGAGGCTGCGGGCGAGGTAGCGCTTGAGGCAGCGGTTTGCTTCGCGGCGTGTCTTGCCCTCCTGTATTCGACGTTCGATGTAGGCGA
>JAICME010000054.1 GCA_025929425.1 Thermoleophilia bacterium
CACGGCGACGCCGGCCCCGATCGATCACGCCACGCCGGACGAGCTACGGCACCTCGAGTTCGCGGCCGGCTCGATGGCCCCCAAGATCGAGGCGGTCTGCCGCTTCGTGGAACGAACCGGCGGTGAGGCCGTGATCGGCTCACTGGCAGAGCTCACGGAGGTCGCGGCCGGACTGAGCGGAACGCGAATCGTGCCCCTCGCACTGAAGACAGCCACATGACACAAACCGTTCTGCCACCGCTGCCGCGACCTACCCCCTCGCCGTACGAGGCGCCTCGGATCAAGCTGCTGAACCTGGGGGTCCTGGTCGTCTTCATCGCGTGGCTCGCCACCGCGTGTTACGCGCTCTCGTACCTCATCTCGCATTGACCCGGCTCGCTACGTAGTTCGCGGCATCCCGGTTCATGGGCTTCGCGGATGCCGGGCCGACCCCGACCCGGCAGCCTGGACTCTGAACCACGAGGGAGGCAACGATGGCCGTTCGTGAGTTGCCGCGGCGCTCCGAAAACGAGCCGCTGCTGGACGAGCCCGACGTAGGCGCGCCGGAGACGCCCGTGGAGTCGATCGTCGAGGCGCAGGCCGTCGACAAGGTCTACGACACCGGGCGGGTCGAGGTGCACGCCCTGCGCGGCGTGAGCTTCTCGGTCGAGGCCGGCGAGATGGTCTCGATCATGGGTCCCAGCGGCTCGGGCAAGACGACGCTGCTCAACTGCCTGTCCGGACTCGACCGGGTCGACGGGGGCGAAGTCCTGATCGACGGAGTCCCGCTCAGCTCGATGTCCGACGAAGAGCGCACCGACTATCGCGCCCGGCGGATGGGCTTCGTCTTCCAGTTCTACAACCTGATGCCGGTGCTGAGCGCGGTCGAGAACGTCGAGCTGCCGCTCCTCGTGGCGCGGGTTCCTGCAAAGGAAGCCCGGCGCAAGGCCCTGGCGGCGCTCGAGCTCGTCGGGCTCGCCGACCGCGCGGCGCACGTTCCGGACGAGCTTTCCGGTGGCCAGCGGCAGCGATGCACGATCGCCCGGGCCCTGGTGAACGAGCCTGCGATCGTGTGGGCGGACGAGCCGACCGGCGATCTCGACAGCGAGAACGCCCAGGAGATCGTCGCCCTCATGCGGCGCCTCAACCGCGAGCGCGGATTGACCTTCCTGATCGTCACACACGACATCTCGGTCGGCCGCGCCACCGACCGGATCGTCCGCATGGTCGACGGCGAGATCGTCGGCGAGGAACGACTGGAGGTGAGGCGGTGATGGTGGCACGTGTAACGGCGGCCGAGATCGATCCGGTCCGCCAGGACCCGCGGCACGCGGTCGAGCGCTTCAAGGAGGTGCTCGTTCCGGCTCTGCAGGAGCAGGACGGTTACGAGGGCTGCTACGTCCTCCTTTCCGACGAGGGGAAGGTGCTCGTGATCACCTTCTGGTCGAGCGAGGAAACGGCCCAGGCGACGAGAGCAAGCGGGTTCTACCAGTCGCAGATCGACAAGCTGTCCGACTTCGTGGTCTACCGGTCGGCCCCCGGCCGCGAGGCCTACGAGGTCGTGGTCTCGGACGCGGCGGCGGTCGCCGCCTAGGAGCGCCCGGTTGAGCAAGCTCTTCGGGATTCCCGTCGGGATGCTGGCGCTCGTGCTCGGCGCGCTCCTCGTCGTGTCGCTCGCCGCGATCGCGGCGGTTGCCGTCCGCAACCGGGTCTTCGTGCGCCTGGGGCTGCGGAGCGCGCAGCGCAGGCGTGGACGAAGCGCGTTGATCGTCGCGGGCCTGATGCTTGGGACCGCGATCATCGGCGCGGCGCTCGCCACCGGCGACACGATGAGCCAGACGATCCGCTCGACCGCGCTCGGCGCGCTGGGACAGGCGGACGAGGTCGTCGGCGCGAAGGGCATCAGCAGCATGTTCGCCACCGGGACCGGCGGCACCGGCACGCGCTACTTCCCGCAGTCGTACGGCCGGAAGATCGAGCGCGCCGGCGGCGACCGGATCTCCTTCGTCTACCCGGCCCTCGTCGACTCGGTTGCGGTGCTCGACCTGCGGAGCAGGCAGAGCGAGCCGCGGGTCACGCTGTACGCGAGCACTCCGGTAGGGATGCCGACGGGTGCGCTCCGGCCCGGCGAGGTCGTGCTGAACCCGAAGGCCGCAGAGAAGCTCGACGCGAAGCCGGGCGACACGCTGCGCGTCCTCGCCGGCAACGCCTCGACCGTGGTGCGCGTGAAGGAGATACGCCGCTACAGCGGCGGCGCCACCCCGGCGAGCGGCCTGCTCATCTCCCTCCCCACCGCGCAGCACCTCTTCGGCAAACCGGGAATGGTCGATTCGTTCCTGGTCGGAAACCGCGACGGGCTCGCGGGCACGGATGCGGTGATCGCGGCGCTGAAGCCGACCCTCGATCCGCTCGGCCTCGAGGCGGACAACTCCCGCCAGGACTTCATCAAGATCGCCGACCAGCAAGGAGCGGCGTTCATGTCGCTCTTCTCGACGTTCGGCTCCTTCTCGATCGCGGCCGGCGTCCTGCTGATCTTCCTCATCTTCGTGATGCTGGCGGCCGAGCGGCGCAGCGAGCTCGGGATCGCGCGCGCCGTCGGCACACAGCGTTCGCACCTGGTCTGGATGTACATGTTCGAGGGTCTTGCCTACGACCTCGTCGCGGCCGCAGCCGGTGTCCTGGCGGGGCTCGGCGTCGCCTACCTGATGATCCTCTCGCTCTCGAGCTGGCTCGAATCGGTCAGCGACATCAGCATCTCCTTCACCGTCAAGACCGCGAGCATCGCGCTCGCCTACTCCATCGGCGTCCTCCTGACGCTTCTGGTGGTCGGCTACTCGGCGCGCCGTGTCAGCCGGATGAACATCGTCTCCGCCATCCGCGGCCTTCCGGACCCGGCAGCGACGAAGGGACGGAAGCGCCGCTGGCTCTGGCCGAGCGTTGGGATCGTGCTCGGGCTCCTCTTCGTCTGGGCGGGCATCCAGGCGGAGGATGCCGTTGCCCTCGGCATCGGCGTCTCGGCGCTCGTGCTCAGCGCGGTGCCGATTCTGTCGCACGCCGGAGTTCCCGACCGTCCGCTGCGCACGGCAGCCGGTCTCGCCCTCGTCTGCTGGTTCACGCTGCCGATTCCGCGCCTGCTGCTCGGGCAGCTCAAGACCAACTTCGGGCTGTTCGTCTTCGGTGGCCTCATGATCGTGGTCGGCGCGACCTGGGTGATCGCCTACAACTCCGACCTCTTGCTCGGAGGGCTCAGCTCGACGCTCGGCCGGATCCGGCCGCTCGCCCCGGTGCTGCGCATGGCGGTCGCGTACCCGCTGCGCAGCCTCTTCCGCACCGGCGTCACGCTCGCCATGTTCACACTCGTCGTGTTCACGCTCGTCGTGGGCTCCACCGTCACCGGCTCGATGGTCAACGCCTTCAACGACGTGTCGAGCTTCGGCGGCGGCTTCGACGTGCGCGCCGACGTAGCTCCCTCGACGCCGCTCGCGAACGTCCACCAGGCGCTACGACAGGCGAAGGGCCTCACTCCTTCCGACTTTCGCGCCGTCGCCACGATGTCGAACCTGCCCGTGAAGGCCCGGCAGCTCGACCAGCGCGCGAAGCCGGAGGACTTCCTCGTGCACGGCGTGGACAACGCCTTCCTGCGCACCACGACCTTCGGCCTCTCGGCGCACGCCGCGGGCTACGACTCGGCCGCCGCCGTCTGGCGCGCGGTGCGGACGCACCCCGGCCTGGCCGTCATCGACTCGCTGTCCGTCCCGCACAAGATGAACTACAACTTCGGCGCGGTCGCGGCCTTCCACCTGCGCGGCTTCTATCTGGAGGACGGAACGTTCGATCCGACTCGCGTGCGCGTGCGCGACCCGCAGACCGGACACGCGCGCACGCTCACCGTGATCGGTGTCCTCGCCCAGACCGCGCCGCAGGCGATGGTCGGCCTCTACACCGCGCAGTCGGCGCTCTCCCCGGTCTTCGGGGACCGCGTCAGGCCGACGACGTACCTCATCGCCCTGCGTCCTGGCGTCGACCCGGTCACGACCGCCAAGCACCTCGAGGCCGCGTTCCTCGCCAACGGGATGCAGGCGGACGCGATCTCGAAGCTGCTCCACGACGCTGTCTCCGCGAGCCTCACCTTCGACCGGCTGATCGAAGCGTTCATGGCGCTCGGCTTGTTCGTTGGCGTGACCGCGCTCGGCGTGATCAGCGCCCGCGCGGTCGTGGAGCGACGCCAGCAGATCGGCGTGCTGCGCGCAATCGGCTTCCGCAAGCGCATGGTGCAACTCGCCTTCCTGATCGAGAGCTCGTTCATCGCGGTGACAGCCATCCTGGTGGGCACCGGGCTCGGGCTCGCCGTGGCGTTCAACGTCGTCGACGAGTACGCCAGGCAGCCTTCGATGGAGAATCTCGACCTCAGCGTCCCGTGGCTGACGCTCTTGGTGATCTTCGTCCTCGTCTACCTGGTCGCGATGCTGACCACCCTCGCACCGGCCCGCCGTGCGTCCCGCATCTTCCCGGCCGAAGCCCTCCGCTACCAGTAGGCGGCTACGGGGTTTTCCGCAACAAGGACGAGGTAAGCCCGCCGCCGCTGCCGGGCTCCCCCCGGATGGCGCAAGCGCCGTTCCGCCGCAAACTGCAGCGAAAGACAGCGAAACGCAGCACCACGGTACGGAAAGGAGTCGGGACATGCGCAAGTTTTTCGAGTTCGGAGGCCTCGTCGCCGCGGTCGTTCTCATCGCGTTCGGCGTCACCGCCGTCGTGATGGGCGTGAACGGCCGGAACACGGTCAACAGCAGCCTCGCGAACGAATACATCGTCGGTTCGGCCGACATGACGCCGTCGGCGATCAAGGCCGAGGCGAAGCAGGCAGGCATCTACTCGGCGGTCAAGGAATGGCCGAGCAAGAGCGTTGCCAACCAGAAGATCAACAATGGCGACAGGGCACGTGCGTTCGCCGGTTACATGCGGATTCACGCGCTCGAGGCCAGCGGTGGCCTGACCTACGCGCAGATGGGACGCTTCCTGGCGAAGCCCGGAACGCCGGCCAAGTTCACCGACGGTCAGGGCGGAACCAACATCGACAAGTATGCAGCTGTCGATCCCACGACCAAGCAGCCGGTCGACAACGGTCGCCGCAACGTCTGGGTCACCGAGACAGCGCTCACGACCGCTCTGAACACGAGCTACATGGCAAGCCAGCTCGGACTGTTCGGGATCGTCGTCGGGATCGCCCTCCTGCTCAGCGGGTTCGGGTTCGCGATCCTCGCGATCGGCGGGGCGCTCCGCAATCCGCAGACCGCCGTCGCCTTCCTCCGGCGGCCTGCCAAGGCTCCCGCGGTGCCCGTGGCATAAGTCCCGACTCCGCCGCGAGACGCTGAGGGCCGCTGAGAAGCGGCCCTCAGTCGTTCTGCGGTCTACGGGAAAGGCCGCAGCCGGGATCGGCGGCCTCCACGACGGTTTCCGGCAAGTCGAGAGGGATGATGGTTCCATGGTCAGCGTAGAAATGCCACGGCGCTGCTCGCTCAAGGCCGTGGTCGGCGAGACAGAAGCCTGCCCGAAGGAACGCTGTCCGTTCTGGGAGCCCGGAGGTGCCGCGCTCGGCGGACGGTGCGCGGTCGAGGAGCTCGGCCTGTCGGCCGACGTCCCGATTGCTACCTGGCTGCTCGAGATCCGGGAGAAGCTCGCAGCCGCGAGCTCCGACCAAGAGGAGCGCGCGCTGCGCGGCGTGTTCCATCAGCTGCTGAACGACTCGTCCGAGTAGCCGCCCGGCGCAGGGTCACTGAGGCTCGAGGAACCCGCGGTCGAGCGCGTAGGCCACGAGGTCGGCGCGGGTCTGCAGCCGGAGCTTCTGCATGATGTGCGCGCGGTGCGTCTCGGCCGTGCGCACCGAGATGTAGAGCTCTTTCGCGATCTCCTGATTCGTGTGGCCGAGCGCGAGCAGCCGCAGGACCTCACGTTCGCGGTCGGAAAGCGGGTCCTCGTCCTTCAGCCGTGCAGCCTCCGCGTCGGCGGCCACGAGCCTCGCGCCGAGCTCGGGATTGACGTAGCGCCCGCCGGCCGCGACCTCGCGCACCGCAGCCACGACCTCCGTGTCGGCGGCCTCCTTGAGCACGTACCCGCTCGCACCCGCCGCGAAGGCCTCGCGCACGTACCGCGGCTCGTCCTGCATCGACAGGACGAGCACGTTCGTCTCGGGATTCTCGTGCTTCAGCTGCGGGAGCACGTCGAGCCCCGTCCGCTCCGGCATGACGAGGTCGAGCAGGATCACGTCGGGCTTCAGCGCCCGTGCCTGGAACACGGCGTCGCGGGCGCTTCCGGCCTCGCCGACGGGCTCGATGCCCTTCTCCGCTTCGAGGAGAAGCTTGAGGCCGCTCCGCACCACGGCATGGTCGTCGACGATGAGCACCCGGATGCTCACGTGGGCACCTCCGCGACGATCGTCGTTCCGACGCCCGGACGGGACTCGACGTGGAGCCGGCCCTCGATGAGCGCGAGCCGTTCGCGCATGCCGATGAGGCCGATCCCGTCCTCGCGCACGGACCGCGGGTCGAACCCTTCTCCGTCATCCTCGATGGTGGCAGCCACCGTCGTCTCCCTCCTTGCGACCGAGACGCTGACGCTACCCGCATTCGCATGCTTCGCGATGTTCGTCAGTGCCTCCTGCACGACGCGATAGAGGGCAGTCTCGACGTCGCTCGGCAATCGTGCCTCTCCCAGCGCGGAATGGAAGTCGACGCGGATCCCGGATTGCTCGGCGTACGACTCGATCAGCCGCTCGAGCGCGGGCACGAGACCGAAGTCGTCCAGCACTGCCGGTCGGAGCTCGACGGCGAGCCGGCGCACGTCCTGGAGAGCGCTGACGACAAGCTCCCGCAGCTCGGCCAGGCCGGCCTGGGCCGGGTGATCCGCCAGGGCCTCCTCGAGCGGCTTCAGTCCCAGCAGGATCGAGGTCAGCGCCTGCCCGGTCTCGTCGTGGAGCTCGCGCGCGAGCCGCCGGCGCTCCAGCTCCTGCGCCTGCACGACGCGGCGCAACGCGTCCTGGGCGACCCGGTGCGAGAGCTCGACAGCGACGGCTGCGCGCGCCGCGAACGTCTCCGCGAGCCGCACGTCGTCGTCCGAGAAACGAGCGTCAGGTCCTTCCTTGTCATGAATCCCGAGCACGCCGATCACGCGGTCGTGGGCTATGAGCGGCACCCACATCCCGGTACGAGCCGCAAACCGCCTCGTTGTCTCCTGGTGCACTTCGGGGTCGTCGAGCACGGAGTCGACACGCTCGCTGCGCCGGCGCGCGAACACCCGACCGCTCTTCGAGCCCGAGCGGGACATAACCTGACCCAGCAGATCCTCGGCCCCCTCTCCGGCCGCAGCGGCGAACCGCATCTCGTCAGGGCCGGTCGGCAGGGAGAGCGCAACGACCCGGGCCCCGAGCAGGTCGCGCACATGCCGGACGACGAGGTCGAGCAACCGCTCCAGATCGGTCTCGGTGGCGAGCGCGTTTCCAACCTCTTCGAGTGACTGGAGCTGCCGCGACCAGCGGGTCGAGGCCTCGTAGAGCCGCGCGTTCTCGATCGCGACTGCAGCTTGCCCGGCGAGCAGCGTGAGGGTCTCCTCATCCTCGTCGGTGAAGTCCTCGCCGCTGTGCTTCTCGGTGAGATAGAGGTTCCCGTAGGCGACGCCCCGCAGCATGATCGGGACGCCGAGGAAGCTCCGCATCGGTGGGTGCCCCGGGGGAAAGCCGACGGAGCGCGAGTCGTGCACGAGGTCGTGCAGCCGCAACGGCTTGGCCTCGCGGATCAGCACCCCCAGGATGCCACGGCCGCGCGGCAGCGAGCCGATCTCTGCACGCGTGTCGGCGTCGACGCCGTGCGTGAGGAACTGCTCCAGCCCCATGCCGCTCGCGTCGATCACACCGAGCGCCGCGTAACGGGCGCCGGTCAGCTCTGCGGCCGCCTCGACGATCCGGTGCAACAGCGCGTCGAGCGAGAGCTCGGAGCTGACCGCCAGGCTCGCCGAGAACAGCGCACGCAACCGCCCTTCGCTGACGGACAGCGCGTCCATGCGGCCAGCCTATTCCAACGGCTACGCGGTCGTGAACCGCTCGGCCTCGTCGGCCGCCGAGCCGGCTTTCCTCGCCGGCGGCACCACGAGCACGGGCCGATGGGACGTGTGACACAGGCGACGCGCCACGCTGCCGACGATGGCGGCGGCTATGCCGCCGCGGCCGTGCGTGCCGATCACGATCAGGTCTGCGCCGACGTCGTCCGCCACGTCCGCGAGGAGCTTCGCAACGTCCTGGCCACCGGTGCGGACTTCGAGTCTCGCGTCGAACCCGGCCGCGCAGAGGTCGTCGACCTGACCTGCGAGCTTCTCCTCGATCTCCGTCTCATCGGCGAGGAGCGGGGCACCGCCGAACGGCCCAGCGAGAAGCTCGTTCACGTGCACGGCGACGATGCGGGAGCCATGGATCCCGGCGAGCGTCCGGACGTGCTCGAGCGCCTTGTCGGCGAGCTCCGATCCGTCGCTTGCCCAGGCGATCGTCTCGAACATGGTCTCCGTCCTTTCCTCGACCCGCCAATCGTCGCTCCGGTGCCGCCGGACGGCATCGGCAGCAGCCACGAGAGACGGTGCGTGGTTTTCCGCAGCGTGCGGCGGCGCTGCCCCGATGCCGGCTCCGCACCGACGATCGACACTGTGGCCATGAACCACGGCAAAGGAGGAAGCGAGATGAGCGCTACGAGACCGATCCTGTTCGCGACCGACGGCTCACCCTCTGCGGAGGAAGCCCAGCACAAGGCAATCGAGCTCGCTCGGTTGCTCGGCGCCCCCCTCCGTGTCGTCTCCGTCGCGCACCCGGCGCTACCGGCCGTCGGCTACGCCAGCTACGGCTATTCGAACGTCGTCGCGGAGCTCACCGAAGCGGAGCACAAGCGGGTCACCGAGCTCCTCGGGTCGATCGCGAGAACGGCCGAGGCCGAGGGCGTATCGTGCTCCACCGTGATCGCCGATGGCCTCGTCGTCGAGGAGATCTGCCAGGGCGCGACCGATGCCGGCGCGCAGCTGATCGTCGTCGGCTCGCACGGCTGGGGCACCGCACGGCGGCTCTTCTCCGGCAGCGTCTCGACCGGCCTGGTGCACTCGGCCCCCTGCCCGGTGCTGGTCGTCCGCAGCCCCCACCACGCGCACGAGCACGCGGTGGCCGCGTGAGCGCAACCGCGACGAATGCGGTCGCCGCGACCGACGTCATCCTCCGCGACGGGTCGACGCTCCGGTTGAGACCGCCCGCCGTGGAGGATGCCGAGGCGCTGCTCGAGTTCTTCTCCGACCTCTCCGAGCACAGCCGTTACCTTCGTTTCCACGGTTTCCCCGTACTCGGGCCGAAGCTCGTCGAAGCGGTGCTCGACCCCGACTGGCAAGAGCGGGGCGCCCTGCTCGGGTCCCACGACGGTCGCATCGTCGCTCTCGCGAACTGGGTCAGGCTCCGCGACCCGCGTGTCGCAGAGGTCGCCTTCACCGTCGGGGACGACTACCAGGGCCGCGGGATCGGCACGCGCCTGCTCGAGCAGCTCGCAGCGCGCGCGGCCGAGGCCGGGATCGAGGAGTTCGTGGCCGAGGTCATGTACGACAACCGGAACATGCTCGACGTCTTCCGCAACGCCGGGTTCGCGGTCACGCGCGTAGGCGAAGGAGGCGAGTTCGAGATCCGGTTCGGCATCGCACCGAGCACCGACTATCGAGAGCACGTCGCGGCACGCGACCACGTCGCGGTGCGCGCGTCGCTCGAGCCCTTCTTCCAGCCGCGCTCGGTCGCGATCGTTGGAGCGTCCAAACGGCGCGGCTCGATCGGCGGCGAGCTGTTCCGGAACGTCCTCGCCGGCGACTTCGCCGGCTCCGCCTACCCCGTGAACCGCAACGGCGACTCCGTGGCCGGCGTCCGCGGGTACGGCGCGATCTCGGAGATCGGCGGACCGGTCGACCTGGCCGTCATCTGCCTACCGGGAGAGCTCGTGCTCCCCGCAGCGGAGGAGGCGCTGGGCGCCGGCGTCCGCGCGCTGATCGTCATCTCTGCGGGCTTCGCCGAGACGGGCACCGAAGGAGCGGAGAGGCAGGAGCAGCTGCTCGCGCTCGTCCGCGATCACGGAGCACGGCTCATAGGGCCGAATTGCCTCGGCATCGCCTCCTCCCCGGTCCGTCTCAACGCAACCTTCGCCCCGCGGAGCTTTCCCGCCGGCAAGATCGGCTTCTCGTCCCAGAGCGGCGCGCTCGGACTCGCCCTCCTCGAACGGGCACAGGCGACGGGACTCGGAGTCACGTCGTTCGTCTCGATCGGCAACAAGGCGGATGTCTCGTCGAACGACCTGCTCGAGTGGTGGGAGGACGACGAGGAGACCGAGATGGTCGTCCTCTACCTCGAGTCGTTCGGCAATCCCCGAGCTTTCTCCCGCATCGCACGGCGACTCGCGCGGCGCAAGCCGATCCTCGCGCTGAAGGGCGGGACCACGGGGGCGGGAAGCCGCGCCGCGGGCTCGCACACGGCAGCGCTCGCCGGGTCCGAGGTGGCCGTCGACGCGCTCTTCCACCAGGCGGGTGTGATTCGCGCGCGAACACTCGAGGAGCTCATCGACGTCGCGGCGCTCCTGTCCGCGCAACCCGTCCCGCGAGGCCGGCGGGTCGCGCTCGTCACGAACGCGGGAGGCCTCGGGATCCTGGCCGCAGACGCCTGCGAGGCCGCGGGGCTCGAGCTCCCGCCGCCGAGCGACGCCACCCGGGCGGCTCTGGCCGAGGTCATGCCTGCCGAGGGGAGCAGCGCGAACCCGATCGACATGCTCGGCGGGGCGACGGGCCAGAGCTTCGCCGACGTCTTGCCGCTGGTGCTCGCCGACCCCGCCTTCGACGCCGTCATCGCCCTCTTCGTCCCGACGGTGGGGTCGGACGAGGAAGGGGTCGGCGCGGCGATCAGCGCGGCCGCGGCCACGACGACGGAGAAGCCCGTCCTCTGCTGCTTCGTCAGCGCAAAGGGCGCGCCGACCGCGCTGCGCAGCGCCGCGAGCGTTCCGTACTTCGCGTATCCGGAGGCGGCCGCACGCGCGCTCGGCCGGGCGGCGGAGCGGGGAGAATGGCTGAGGCGCCCGGCCGGGACGCTCCCCGAGCTGGAGCTCCGACGCGACGAGGCTCAGACGGTCGTGCAGGAGGCGCTCGCGGCGGGCGCGGGCTGGCTCGATGCGCGGCAGACCCGCCGGCTGCTCGAGGCATACGGGATTCCGCCCGTACCGGAGCGTCTCGCCGCCACGCCCGAGGCCGCCGTCGCGGCGGCCGGCGAACTCGGCTACCCGGTCGTCCTCAAGACCGCCGCGCCGGGGGCGCACAAGACCGAAGAAGGCGGCGTGATCCTCGACCTCGGTACCGAGGAAGACGTTCGAGCGGCCGCGGAACGGTTGCACGGGCCGTGCCTCGTGCAGCCTTTCGTGCGCGGCGGTGCGGAGCTGCTGGCGGGCGCGGTGCAGGACCCGGTCTTCGGGCCTCTCGTCGCGTTCGGCCCGGGCGGCGTGCTCGCCGAGCTGATCGGAGAGGCGCAGTTCCGGCTCGCACCGCTCACCGACCTCGACGCGGACCAGCTCGTCCACACCGCGAAGGCGGGTCGCCTCGTCGCAGGGTTCAGAGGCGCGCCTGCGGCCGACGAGGCGGCTCTCGTCGACCTGCTTCTTCGCCTCTCATTGCTTGCCGACCAGCTGCCGGAGGTCGTGGAGCTCGATCTGAACCCGGTGCTGGCACTGCCCGACGGTTGTCTCGCGGTCGACGCCCGGGTGCGCGTGGCGGAGCATCCTCCGTCCCGTCGCACCAAGAGCTGGTGACGCGGTAACGTCGGCGCGTGCGCAGCTTCGATCCGAGGGATGCGGTCGGCCGCCTGCGAGAGGCCGGCGGCGGCTACGAGATCGTCCACGAGTCGCCGGGCCTGGAGCTCGGGGTCTACGTGCTCGTCGCCCCCGAGCCCGACCGCCAGCAGCCGCATGAGGACGACGAGGTGTACGTCGTGCTCGAAGGAAGCGGCACGCTCGAGGTCGAGGACGAGCGGATCGACCTGAGCGAGGGCCAGGCCGTCTTCGTGCCTGCGGGAGCGGAGCACCGGTTCGTGGGCTACGAGCAGCTCGCGGTGCTCGTCGTCTTCGAGCGGCCGACCCGCTGATCTGCGGGCAATTACCGACGAGGAAAGCGGCCAGATCCGGATTCCGGTGGCGGCGCGACGCAACAGGATGCGCCCATGCCACGGACTACCAAAGGAGTCACGATGAAGATCTCGCTGATCACACTTGCGGTTGCCGCGACCATCTGCGCCGGCGCGGTCGGCGCCGGACAGGCGCTCGCCACGACCACGCACCAGACCGCGCCGAAGACGCTGAAGATCGTCATGCACGATCCGGGCTGCCACTGGTTCCAGCTCGGTCACAAGCTCACGACGAAGGCCACGGTCACCGGCCGGGTCAAGCTCGTCAACTTCGACGAGGCAGCCCTCAAGGTCGCCTCGCGCCACGGCATGAAGCACATCGCGATGGGCAAGTCGCTCGTCGTCGGCCGCGGAAGCTACGTGATCATGATGGTCGGCCAGGCAACGGACGACAACTACCTCAAGCTCACGGTCCGCTGAGGCGGGTCGGGTACCCGAGGAAAGGGGCGGCGAGAGCCGCCCCTTTCTCGTTCTCAGTCGATCGCGCGCCGGTAGAAGCCTTTCACGCCGACCGACATCAGCACGCAGATCGCGACGGCGAGCACGAGCAGGCAGATCCAGGGTTGGATGTGCGGTACGGACGGCACGAGCGCACCGCGCAGCGATTCGCTCACGTAGGTCATCGGGTTCGCGGCCGTCACGACCTGGAACCAGCGCAGACGGTCGAGCGACGGCCACGGGTACTGGCTGCAGCCGGTGAAGAGCAGCGGGGTGAAGACGAGCGAGAAGAGCAGGTTGATGCGCTGCGGCTGCACGAGAGTGCCCATCAGCAGGCCGAAGCCGGCTCCGACGAGCGCTCCGAGCACCAGACCGGCGACGAAGAGCGGGAACCCGCTCCAGCGCCAGGGGATCGAGCCGAGGATGAGAACGCCTATCGGCAGCATGATCAGCGTCGCTACGAACGAGCGCAGGAGCGCGAAGAGCACTTTCTCGGCGGCGACGAACAAGGTAGGCATCGGCGCCAGCAGCCGGTCCTCGATCTCCTTCGTCCAGCCGAACTCCGCGACGAGGGGGAACGCAAGCGTCTGCATCGCCGTGAGCACCGCGGTGAGCGCAAGGAGGCCCGGGAACAGGAGGTGCGCGTAGTTGTTTCGCGTGTAGCCGAGGCTGCCGAGCACCTTGCCGAAGACGAAGAGCAGGAAGAGTGGCTGCAGGATGACCTGGGCGAGAAACGCGGGCAGCTCGCGCCAGGTGACGTAGAGATCGCGGCGCAGCACCGCGCGAAAGGCGCGCCACTGGGTCGCCTGCTCCAGCGCTATGGGTCCGGCCACGGCGCTCAACGCAGCGTCCGCCCCGTGAGATGGATGAACACGTCCTCGAGCGTCGGCGTGCCGAGCTTCACGTCCTGCAGCGCGAGACCGTGGTCGGCGAGAACGGCGGCCGCCGGCGCGACATGCAGCGCGGCATCGCCGGTGAGGTAGAGGCGGACACGCAGCGGCTGGGCAGCTGGAGGCGGCGCCTCGGCACCGTTCTCTGCCTGGAGGTGCACGGTCTCCACCCGCTCGACCCCCGTCAGTGCCGCGAGCGCATCGACGACGGCCCCGTCGGCCGACCCGTCGGCGGCGAGCTCGAGCGTCCCTTCGCCTTCGAGGCCGCCGATCAGCGCAGCAGGCGTGTCGAGCGCGAGCAGACGACCGTGATCCATGATCGCGACCCTGTCCGCGAGGAACGCCGCCTCGTCCATGTCGTGCGTCGTGAGGATGAGCGTGACCTCCGAGTCGCGCAGCTCGCGCAGGCGGTCCCAGACGAAGAGGCGCGCTGCCGGGTCGAGGCCGGTCGTCGGCTCGTCGAGGAAGAGCACCTGCGGCGCATGCATGAGCGCCCGGGCGATCATCACGCGCTGGCCCTGACCCCCCGAGAAGAAGTCCGGCTTGTCCCCGGCGCGGTCGAGCAGGCCGAACTGGTCGAGCAGTTCGGCGGCGCGGCGTTCACGCTCGCGCGCCGGTACGCCGTGGTAGGCGGCATGGAAGACGAGGTTGTCGCGAATCGAGAGCGAGCGGTCGAGGTTGCTCCGCTGCGGCACGACCGCCACCTGTCGGCGGGCTCTCACCGGATCCCGCATGACGTCGATCCCGCCGACCAGCGCCCGCCCGCCCGTCGGCCGGACGCGGGTCGTCAGCATCCCGACCGTCGTCGTCTTCCCCGCTCCGTTGGGGCCGAGCAGACCGAACACCTCCCCCGCCGCCACGCCGAACGAGACGCCGTCGACGGCGTTCACGGGAGCCTTCGGATACCGCTTGACGAGGTCGACGACCTCGACCGCGTGGCCTGCATCGTTCCGCGGGAGCACCTCGAAATCGTAGGGCCGGGGGTGTACCTTCGGCACATGGACGCGCTCTCGGGTCGCAGTGTCGAGGGCCGCAAGACGGTCACGGTTCTCTTCTGCGACCTCGTCGCGTACACCGAGCTGGCCGGGCGGCTCGATCCGGAGGCGCTTCGCGTCCTGATGCTGCGCTTCTTCGAGCGCGCCGCGGCCGTGATCGAAGGGCACGGCGGCACCGTCGAGAAGTTCGTCGGTGACGAGGTGATGGCCGTCTTCGGCGTGCCGGTCGTCCACGAGGACGATGCGCTCCGAGCCGTACGCGCGGCCGTCGCGGTGCAGGAATGCGTCGCCGAGCTCGATCGTGAGACAGAGGTACGGCTCGAGGTGCGGGTCGGGATCAACACCGGCGAGGTCATGACCGGCGACCCCTCCGCCGGCCACGGTTTCGTCAGTGGCGATGCCGTCGCGGTCGGGAAGCGGCTGGAGCAAGCCGCAACCCCGGGTGAGATCGTGCTCGGAGAAGCGACGCACCGTCTCGTCGGGCACGCCGTGCAGTCGACGCAGCTCGAGCCGCTGGCGCTGAAGGGAAAGACGGGCGAGACCGTCGCATTCCGGCTCGAATCGGTCGACCCGTCGGCCACGGCTATCCCCCGTCGCCACGACACGCCACTCGTCGGCCAGGAGCAGGAGCTCGAGCGTCTGCGCTCCGCCTACCGCGAAGCCGCCTCGAGCGGCGTCCGCCTCGTGACGATCCTCGGCGATTCCGGCATCGGCAAGTCACGGCTCGCGCGAGAGCTCGTCACCGGGCTCGACGGCCAGGCCAGCGTCGTCGTCGCCAGCTGCCCTCCTTACGGCGAAGGGACGACGTTCTCGCCGATCCGGGAGGCCTTCCGGACGGCGGGCCGGGACGAGGCGGTGCTCGAGGGTTCGAGCTACGAGGTGTTCGCGGCGACGAGGAGCCTGTTCGAAGAGCTGGCCGCCCGAAAGCCGCTCCTCGCGGTGTTCGACGACGTCCACTGGGCCGAGGAGACCCTCCTCGACCTGATCGAGCACCTCACGGTTCGCCTCGGTCCCGCGCCCGTGCTGCTCCTCTGCCTCGCCCGTCCGGAGCTGGCCGAGCGGCGGCCCCAGTGGGTGACCCAGCACGATTCGACCTTGAGGCTCGACGCGCTCTCGGAGGCCGACGCGCGCGGGCTCCTCGACGCGCTCGACGCGCCGCCGGCCGTGCGCGAGCGCATCGCCGAGCTCGCCGAGGGCAACCCGCTCTTCCTCGAACAGCTCGCCGCGTTCGCCGGCGAGCAAGGCGAGAACGTCAAGCTCAGCGGCTCGATTCGCGGCGTTCTCCACTCCCGGCTCGACCGGCTGGATCACGAGGAGCGCGCCGTGCTCGAGCGGGCCGCGGTCATCGGCCGCAGCTTCTCGCTCGAGGCGGTCTTGCAGCTGATCCCGGCCGCCGAGCGCGAGCCGGCGCAGGCGCGGGTGTTCGAGCTCGTCCGCCGTGGGCTGATCCGGCCGGACGTCTCGATCCCGGGCGACGGCTTCCGCTTCCAGCACGCCCTCATCCGCGAGGCCGTCTACGAGGCGATGCCGAAGGCGCTCCGAGCGGATCTGCACGAGACGGTCGCGGCGCAGCTCGACGAGTCCGGCGCAGAGCCGGCCCTCGTCGGGTTCCACCTCGAGCATGCGTGGCGGCTGCGTGACGAGCTCGGGCTGCGGGAGGTGGCCCTGCGGAAGCGCGCCGGCCATCTGCTGCACGTGGCCGCCGAAGAGACCCTCAGCCGCACCGACGCGCCCGCGACGGTCTCGCTCCTCGAGCGCGCTCGCACGCTCCTTCCTGCCGGGGATCCCGAGCTCCCGGCCGCTCTGATCGGCCTCGGGGTCGCACGGCTCAACAGTGGAGACCTTCCCGGCGCCGAGTCCGCGCTTACCGAGGCCGTGGAGGCCGCCGTCGCGCTCGGCCTGAGGGCCCAAGAGCTGCATGCCCGGATCGAGCTCCAGTTCGTCCACGCATTCGCCGAGGGCACTCCTGTCGAGGAGAGCGTCGAGCTTGCGAAGGTGGCGATTGCAGAGCTCGAACCGCTCGGCGACGAGATGGCGCTCGCCCGCGCATGGTGGCTGCGGTCGAGCGGCGACCTGGCCGCGTGCCGCTGGCGGGCGCGTGGCGAGGCGATTGAGCGGGCACTGGAGCACGCCCGGCGCGCCCAGGCCGGAACCGAGACGGTCGGGACGCTCGCCGGCTTGCTCGCGCAGGCGCTCTACTACGGGCCGACTCCGGTCGACGAGGCCGTCTCCCGTGCCGAGACCCTGCCCACGGAGCTCGGGCTCGACCCGCCGCTACGGGGCGCGGTTCACACGAGCCTCGCCGGGCTGCTCGCCCTACGCGGCGACATCGACGGCGCACGCCGCCTGTTCCGCGACGCCGCGGCGACGTACGAGGAGTTCGGCC
>JAICME010000137.1 GCA_025929425.1 Thermoleophilia bacterium
AACGACGGCAACCGTGCTGGCCCAGGCGATGGTGCGCGAAGGACTCCGAAACGTGGCTGCTGGGGCCAACCCGCTCGGTTTGAAGAACGGCATCGACGCAGCCGTCGCGGCCGTCTCCGACCGGCTGCTCGCGGTCGCCCGCGAAATCGCCAGCAAGGACGACGTTGCCAATGTTGCCGCTGTGTCTGCACAAGACACCGTGGTGGGCAACCTGATCGCCGATGCCTTCGACAAAGTCGGCAAAGACGGCGTGATCACCGTCGAAGAGTCGAACACGATGGGCGTCGAGCTTGAGTTCACCGAGGGCATGCAGTTCGACAAGGGCTACCTCTCGCCCTACATGATCACCGACCCCGAGCGGATGGAGGCGGTCCTCGAGGATCCGTTCATCCTCATCGCCAACTCCAAGATCGGTGCGGTCAAGGATCTCCTGCCGGTGCTCGAGCAGGTCATCCAGTCGGGCAAGCCGCTGCTGATCGTCGCGGAGGACGTCGAGGGCGAGTCGCTCGCGACGATCGTCGTCAACAAGCTCCGCGGCACCTTCCAGGCCGTCGCGGTCAAGGCGCCCGGCTTCGGCGATCGCCGCAAGCGCATGCTCGAGGACATCGCGATCCTCGCCGGCGGCGAGGTGATTACCGAGGAAATGGGCCTCAAGCTCGAGAACACGAAGCTCTCGCAGCTCGGCCACGCCCGCCGCGTCGTCGTCGACAAGGACACGACGACGATCATCGACGGGGCCGGTGACACCGAGGCGATCAAGGGCCGGATCAAGCAGCTGAAGTCCGAGATCGAGAACACCGACTCCGACTTCGACCGCGAGAAGCTCCAGGAGCGGCTCGCGAAGCTGTCCGGCGGCGTCGCGGTGGTCAAGGTCGGCGCGTCGACCGAGACCGAGATGAAGGAGAAGAAGCACCGCGTCGAGGACGCGCTGCAGGCTGCCCGCGCGGCCCTCGAGGAGGGTCAGGTTCCGGGCGGCGGCGTCGCGCTCATCAACGCCGCGGATGCGATCAAGGACGACGTGCTCGGCAAGCTCGAGGACGACGAGAAGACGGGTGCGCAGATCATCATCCGCTCGCTCGAGGAGCCGCTTCGCCAGCTCGCGTACAACGCGGGGCTCGAGGGCTCCGTCGTCGTCCAGCAGGTGCGCGGCGCCGAAAAGGGCCACGGCCTGAACGTCGAGACCGGCGAGGTCGAGGACCTGCTCAAGAGCGGGATCGGCGACCCCACCATGGTCACGCGTTCGGCGCTGCAGAACGCGGCCTCGATCGCGAAGAACATCCTCACCACCGAGGCGGTCGTCGCCGAGGCCCCGGAGAAGAACCCCGTGGGCGCCGGCGCCGGCATGCCCGACATGGGCGGGATGATGTAACGAGCCCTACGGGCTTCGGTACGTAATGAGAAACGGCGCCCAGAGGGCGCCGTTTCTCGTAGGGGGAGGTGGTGGTTCGAGGTTCGTATCGACAGCTACCGCCCCAGGCTTTAGCCCCTAGAAGGCGTACCGCTCCTCTTTCCAGGGGTCCGCGTCGTTGTTGTAGCCGTAGCGCTCCCAGAAACCGGGCCGGTCCGCGGCGGCGAGTTCGAGGCCGTTCAGCCACTTTGCGCTCTTCCAGAAATAAAGGTGCGGGACGACCGCGCGCACCGGGCCGCCATGCTCGACCGGCAGAGGCTCGCCGTCTGCCTCATAGGCGATGAGCGAGCTCTCCTGCTCGAAGGCGGCGAGCGGGACGTTGGTCGTGTAGCCAGCCTCGGCGTGCTCGATCACGAAATGCGCCGACGGCTTCGGCCGGCACAGCTTGGCGAGCTCGCTCCAACGAACGCCTTTGAAGCCCGCGTCGAAGCGGCTCCAGCGCGTCACGCAGTGGATGTCGGTCGTGATCTCGGTCGCGGGCAGTGCGCGCAGCTGCTCGTAGTCGAGCGTCACTTCCGTCTCGACCTCGCCGAAGATCCGCAGCCGCCAGGTCGCGAGGTCGACATGCGCCACCTCCCCGGCGTGGAGGATCGGCCACTTCTCGGTCAGGTACTGGCCCGGGGGCAGGCGCGCCGGGTCGTAGCCCGCGTCGCGCACTTTCGCCTCGGCCTTGGAACGGAAGAGGGGCATGGATTCCTAGACTAAATCGCATGGACGTGGCTGCGAGAGAGCGGGACTTCGTTCGCGTAACCGGGCCCGACGCCGCGGACTATCTGCAACGGATGGTCTCGAACGACGTCGAAGCACTCGGGGCCGACGAGGCGTGCCCGGCGCTCCTCCTCACGGCCAAGGCGCGGCTGATCGCACCCCTCGTCGTTCTGCGCCGCGCCGACGACGACTTCCTCCTTCTGACCGAGCCGGGACTGGGCGAGGTCGTCCGCTCTCACCTGACGCGGATGCGTCTGCGCGCGCGGTGCGAGATCGAACCGGAGACGCACGAGTCCGCGCTTGTCTTCGGGGCTTCGACCGGATTCGCGACAGATTGGCCCGGGGCGCGCGAGGCGGTCGACGCAGACCTCACGGCGACGCTTTCCGGCGAGGATCTCGAGCTGCGCCGGATCGAGCGCGGCGTGCCTCGTTGGGAACACGAGCTCGACGACCGGATCCTTCCGGCGGAAGCCGGCCTCGACCGGACGCACATCTCGTTCTCGAAGGGCTGCTACCCCGGGCAGGAACCGGTTGCCCGTCTTCACTTCCGGGGTCATCCGAACCGCGGCCTGCGCGTCCTCGAGCTCGACGAGGTGCCGGAGCCCGACGCGCCGCTGCTGCACGACGGCCGTGAGGTCGGTCGCGTGACGAGCGCCATGCGCCGGCCGGACGGCTCCGTCGTTGCGCTCGCGTACGTGCGGACGGAGGTGCCCGATGACGCGCCGCTCGCGCTCGCGGCTCGAACCAGCTGACTGGTACTCGATCCGACCGGTGCGGAGCATGAAACCGGCCACGTACACCTGCCCGCTCTGCGGCTACCACCTCCATGGAATGAGCGACCACGTCCTCATCGCGCCCGAGGGCGACACGAGCCGCCGACGCCACGCGCACCGGGAGTGCGTCGCGGCGGCTGATCTGCCCGGCCCGCCGGCACGTCCCGGACTGCTCTCGAGGCTCCTGGGCCGAAGGTAGCGCCTCGCTACACTGACCGTCCCGGGCGCCCGTAGCTCAGGGGATAGAGCGCTGCCCTGCGGAGGCAGAGGTCGCATGTTCGAATCATGCCGGGCGCACTTCTTCGTGCTCTTGATCCCAAGGTGGGGGTCTCGTGCTCAGCGCCACTGACCCTGCCGAATCTTCGGGACCGTTGCAGCGCGTAGTTGTCCGCGACTGGATCGGCTGATCCCCTGATTCGACAGGACGTGCGGGCGGTCACGGTAACGGCATCTCCAGGGAGGCGGCTGCACAATGAGCACAAGGTTCGTGTCGAAGCTCGTGGCGAGTGTGGTCGTCTTCGGCTCGGTGGTGGCCACGGCAGGGACGGTCAACCCGGCCACGGCACAGGGCGCGGCATCGGCACTGAGCCGGTACCCCTACGCGAGCGAGATCGTTGGCAACTCGGCCACGATCAACTGGGCCACGGATCGATCACAGAGCACTGGAAGCGCGACCTGGGGCGCTGTGAACAACGGCACGTGCGCGCGTCGAACAGGGTCGCGGCCACCCGCGTTTCCATCACCGTCGGATCGACCAGCGAGTATCAATGGTCGGCGCGGCTGACCTTCCCCGGCCCTGGGACCTACTGCTACCGGCCTCAGCTCGGTACCACAGACCTCCTCGGCTCGGAACCGTCGCGGCAGCTCAAGACCGCGGCTGCGCCGGGCTCGACGTTCTCGTTCGCGGTGGTCGGGGACTTCGGCGCCGCCGGCGGGGGGTCCCCGGGCGAGGCCGGGGTGATGAGCCAGATCGGATCAAGTCCGGCCAGCTTCGTGGTGAGCACCGGGGACAGCGACAACGCGAATGGCAGTCAGACCGACTACGGCGATCTCAGCGGCGGAAACGTGTTCCCGTCCGCGTATCTCCCCAAGATCGGCAGCCGACCGATCTTCGCTGCGCAGGGCAACCACGGGTTCACGAACAACCTCCCGTACCTGCAGAACTTCCCTGCTCCCCTGGCGTCCCAGACGTCCGTGGGCCGCAACCTTCGGGAGACCTACTGCTGCATCTCCACCCTCTCGGGCCAAGCGACCTATGCCAGCTCCTGGTACGCCTTCAACTGGGGAGACGCGCGCTTCTATGTCCTCGAAGCGGCCTGGGCCGACGGGCAAGGGGGCTATCAGGGTGACTTCCTCGCCCACTGGAACGGCGCGGTCGCCGGCTGCGGACCCTGCGGGGCGGAGCTGGCCTGGCTGAAAGCAGACCTGGCGGCCCACACCGGCACCGCCTTGAAGTTCGCCTTCTTCCACTACCCACTGCACGCCGACAGTTCCAGCCAGGGATCCGACACCTACCTGGACGGGGCGGGCGGCCTCGAGGGCATCCTGGCCGCCAACCACGTAGGCGTGGTGTTCAACGGGCACGCCCACATCTACGAGCGCAACCTGCCCCAGATCCCGGGCAGTTCGATGGTCAGCTATGTGACGGGTGGGGGCGGCGCGGCGCTCGGCAAGGTCAGTGGGTGCAGCGGGTTCGATGCCTATGCCATCGGATCCGGGTCGTCGTGTCGGGCACCGAAGCCGACCTCTGACTCGCATGTCTACGAATTCCTGCTCGTCACAGTGGACGGCAATCAGGTAACGGTGACGCCCACCGACTCGACCGGGCAGACGTTCGACCAGCAGACCTACACCTTCGGCAACATGCCACCTCCGACCTCGGACTTCTCGATAGCTACGGCACCGGCGTCGCTCAGCGTCGGCCAGGGCTCGGCCGGCACCAGCACCGTCTCGACCGCCGTCACCAGCGGCTCGGCCCAGCCCGTCGCCTTCAGCGCCACCGGGGTACCGAGCGGAACCTCGGTTTCGTTCAACCCGGCGACAGTCACCGCCGGACAGTTCTCGACGATGACGGTCACCACCTCGGCCTCCACCCCGCTCGGTTCCTCGACGATCATGGTGACCGGAACCGGCACCTCGGCAACCCACGCGGTCCCCGTCGCCCTCACCGTGACGGCCGTCGGGGGCGGACCGGCACTGGTGCAGTCGGCAGGTGCAACCGAGTCGAGCTCCTCCACTGCGCTGACCGGCTCGTTCCCCACGGCCACGGGGTCCGGGCATCTGCTTGTCCTGTCGGCCAGCGTGTACACGGGTGCCACCAACCGCATCACGTCGGTCAGCGATTCGGCGGGAAACGCCTGGGCGCGGATCGGCACCTATTACGTGTCGGGCCACTACTCGGACGGGGAGATGTGGTTCGCAGCCAACGCCAAGCCGGCCACATCGGTGACCGTGCACACCGCGTCGGCCGCGACGGTCAGCTTCGCTGTGCAGGAGTACTCGGGAATCAGGACGACCAGCCCGCTCGGCAGTTCGGCCGGGGCCTCGAACACGAGCATCATGGCCAACTCGGGATCGACCGCCTCGACTGCGCCCAACTCCCTGGTGGTCGGGTTCGTCGCGGGGCACGGCAACTCCCAGGTCATCACCGGTTCGTCCCCGGGCTTCACGATGCTGCCGCAACGGACGAGCACGGGCACCGCCGCCTCGGAAGTGGCGGGCTACGCGGTCGCAGCGGCGCCCGGGCCTCAGAGCATCACGGCCTCGTTCGGCACCGCCATGTACTGGGCGGCCGGGGTCGCCGTCTTCACTCCGTAGAGGTTGTGCAGGTGATCGCCGGCCGGCACTCCGTAGCGTTGCTTCCCGCGCTCGAATCGCGTGGAAATACGGTCGCGGCGCGAGACTCTGGCCCCCATTCTGTGGGGGTGGAGATCTCGACCCTGCGGTGGGCGATCGTGAGCTTCCTCGGGGGCGTCTGCGCGCTCGCGCTGGCAAGCATCCCCCTCGTCGCGTTCTGCGTTGGAGCGGGCAGTGCCCCCTTCCGGGAGACGGTGGTTGCGGCGATCGTCGTCGCCCTCGTCTGCACGCTCGTGATCGTGGTGTCGCTCGATCTCCTCGGCGCACGCGCTCGCCGTTCTCCAGAATCGGGACGTGCCGCTCTATCTCACGGAGAAGGACGTAGCGGAACTGCTCCCGTCCGCGGACGCGGTCGAGGTGATCGAGGCGTGTTTCCGCCGCATGGCGTCGGGGAGCGTCGAGAACCGTCCGCGGTATCGCCTCGGGCTCGAGGAAGGGGCGCTCGCCGTGATGGCCGCCTCCGATCTCGAGCTCGGCTACGCCGGGGCCAAGGTCTACGCCGCCTTCGCGGACGGAGCACGCTTCGTGCTGCTTCTCTTCCGTGCCGACTCGCCCGAGCTCGTCGCCGTGCTCGAGGCTGACAAGCTCGGCCAGTTGCGGACGGGCGCGGCGAGCGGCGTCGCCGCGAGGCACCTCGCTAAGAGCGGCGCGCGCAGCCTCGGCATCATCGGCTGCGGTTGGCAGGCGGAGTCGCAGGTCGCGTCGATCCGAGCCGCACTC
>JAICME010000031.1 GCA_025929425.1 Thermoleophilia bacterium
CTCGCTCATGATCCCGAAGCCGGGCAGCATCATGATGTAGACGGCCGGGTGCGAGTAGAACCAGAAGATGTGCTGGTACCCAAGGGGGTAACCACCGCCCACAGGGTTGAAGAACGCCGTGTGCATCACGTGGTCGAACATCGAGAAGAACTGCGAGCCAGCGATGAACGGCGTCGCGATCACGACGAGCAGCGAGGTCGTGAAGTTCGCCCACACGAGCAGCGGCAGCCGCCAGAAGGTCATCCCCGGCGCCCGCATCGTGATGATCGTGACCAGGAAGTTGAGGGCGGTCATGATCGAGGACGCTCCTGCCCACTGGACGCCCTGATTGAAGAAGATCGCGCCGATCGGCTGGTGATCCGAGCAGAGCGGCGCGTAGCCCGTCCAGCCGCAGGCGAACGCGCCGCCGGGCATCAGGAACGACGTCAGCATCATGATCCCGGCGATCGGGAGCAGCCAGAACGAGAGCGCGTTCAGCCGGGGGAAGGCCATGTCCGCCGCGCCGAGCATCAGCGGCACGACGAAGTTCGCGAGCCCGGCGAAGGCGGGAATGATGAAGAGGAAGATCATCAACGAGGCGTGAACCGAGAACAGCCCGTTGTACGTCTGCGGGTCGAAGTACTGGACGCTCGGCTTCGCGAGCTCGGCCCGCACGAGCAGCGCCAGCATCCCGCCGGCGAGGAAGAAGAAGATCGTCGTCACGAGGTACTGGACGCCGATCACCTTGTGGTCGGTGTTGACCCGGAAGTAGTCCTTCCAGCTCTTCGCGCCGTGGCCCGAATGGTCGTCCACGACGGTGGGCGAGCCGATGCAATAGCGCGCCCAGTAGTCGAAGGCGCCGATGCCCGCGAGGAAGCCGAGCGGCGCGGAGACGAGCCCCGCGACGAGGACGAGCGGCTGGGTGGCGAGGATCGGGTGCCAGTGCGCCAGCCAGCGGATGAGGACGACGATCCCCATGCCGAGCCCGCCGAACGCGACGAGCATCCACGCCCCGCGCAGGAGCCCTGCGCCCAGGATCAGCCGCCGGGGGCCGCTGCGGGTCGGGGCGGGCGCGTGCTGGAGGTCGTGGGCGGTCTCGGTCGTCGTCAACTTCGGTTCACCCCTTCGTGCTCTGCTTTTGCTGTTTCAGCCACGAATCGAACGCGCTCGGCTTCATCACGATCGCCTGCGTGCGCATCAGCGAGTGGCCGAGCCCGCACAGCTCGTTGCAGATGAGCGGGAACGTACCGATCCGGGTCGGTGTGATGTGCACGTTCGTGACGAGCCCCGGGACGAGGTCCTCGTTCGTCCGGAACTCGGGCACGAAGAAGGCGTGGATCACGTCGAGCGACCGCATGTCGAGCTCGATCGAGCGCCCCTCCGGGAGGCGCAGCACCGGGCTCGTCGCGTTGTTCGCATCCGGATAGGCGAAGGTCCATGCGTACTGCTGGGCGGTCACGTTGACGTGGAGCGTGTTTCCCGCCTCGGCGTCGTTCCGCGAGAGGACGATCGCGCTCACGATCGCAATCGCGGTGACGAGGACGAACGGAATCGCGGTCCAGCCGATCTCGAGCCCGGTGTGCCCGTGGATGGGCGGCCCGTCCTCGTGGTCGTCTTCCTGCGCGCGGAAGCGAAGAACCGCGTAGATCATCACCGCGGCGACGATCGCGAAGATGCCGATGCAGATCGCGATCACGAACCAGAAGACGAAGTCGATACGGCCCGCCTCGCGCGAGGCGTCCGGGGGGAGCCACGTGGGCACGAGCGCGACGGCGGTGGCGACACCGCCCGCGATCACTCCGATTCCCAAGAGCGCGACGATGGAGCCCCTGCGCATCCGCTTCGGAGCCTAGACGAAAGCGAAAGCGACCGAATCCGGAAGCGGCCCCCGTTCGTTTCCTCCCGGACCCCAGAGAAAAAAGGAGGACTTCATGGGTCTCGGAGTAGGGCTGATACTGGCGGCGGTTGGCGCTGTGCTCGCCTTCGCCGTGAATGCGACCGTTTCCGGCGTCGACATCCACACGATCGGTTGGATCCTGTTGATCGTCGGCATCGTCGGAATCCTGCTGTCGCTCATCTTCTGGTCCTCGTGGGCCGGCCCCGGCTACTTCAGCCGCCGGCGCACGTATTACGACGAGGGCCCCGCTGGACCGCCCGGCGGCCCCGGCTACTAGAAACGTCTCGACCGCAATCGGACACGGCCGGTACCTGGTACCGGCCGTGTCCGCACTCGACGTCGTCAGGCGATCGGGAGCTCGAGGAAGAACGACGAGCCGCTACGGCCGTCCGAGACGACCCAGACGCGGCCGTGCATACGGGTCACGAGCTCGCGGGTGATGTAGAGCCCGAGGCCGGTGCCCCCGACGCCGCGCGTGAGGTTCGGGTCGAGGCGGAAGAACTTCTCGAAGATCCGATCCTGTTCCGCGGGCGGCACGCCGAGGCCCTCGTCGCTGACGCAAAACCGGACACGGCCCCCGCTACGGCCGATCTCGACGCCGACGCGACCGCCGTCCGGCGAGTACTTGATCGCGTTGTCGATCAGGTTCGTGAGGATCTGGCGCAACTTGTCCGGGTCGGCGGCGACGGGCGGCAGCCCACGCGACTTGGTGATCGCGACCTCGATCCCCTCGGGAGCGCGCGACCGGAGGACGTCCACGACCTCGCTCGCGAGCGTTCCCGCATCGCAGCGCTCGATCGCGATGCTCATCCGGCCCGACTCGAGCCGGCTCGCCCAGAGGATGTCGTTCACGATCCGCGCCAGCCGGTCGGACTCGCTGGACACGACCTCCAGCAGCCGCTCGCGTTGCGGCTCCTCGACGACGACGTCGCGACGCCGGAGGGTCATCGCGGCTCCGTAGATCGCGGCGAGCGGCGTGCGAAGCTCGTGGGACACGGTCGAGACGAAGTCCGTCTTCATCTGCTCGACGGCGCGCTCGTCGGTCACGTCTCGGAACGCGTACACCGTGCCGCCGGGGAACCGGACGGCCGAGATCGAGAGCCACCGCTCCTCGCCCTCGACGTCCACCGGGAGCGTCTGTGCACGTGAGGCCCCGCCCGCCTGCAGCTCGGAGGCGACGGGAATCCGCGACTGCAGCGAATTCCAGTCGTCCAGCAGCTCGGCGATCGGGCGGCCCACAGCTTCGGTCGCAGGCCGGCGCAGGCTGATCGCGGCAGTCGGGTTCCAGAGACGGACGATGCCGCCTTCGTCGACGAGGATGACGCCGTCGTCGACGTATTCGAGCGCCTGAGCCGAGTGCGCGCGCTCCTGCGTCTCCGCGAAGAGCCGCGCGTTGTCGAGGGCGAGCGAGATCCGGCGAGCGAGCTCCATCGCCATCGTCCGGTCGGATTCGTCGAACCGCGGCTGGCCGCTGATGGTGCCGAGGCTGATGGTGCCCAGGGTCCTGCCGCGCGCGGCGAGCGGGGCGACGATGCCGGAGGTGTTCGCGATCGCCCGGATCGCACGAGCGTGCTTCGCGTCGTGCGCCATCGCCGCGGTCTCCGCCTGAAGGTCGGGCAAGAGCTGCGCCTCGCCGGTCCGCAGCGCAACCTGGATCGGATGCGTCGACAGCGTCGGCGGATAGCTCGCGCGCAACTCCCGCACGAGCTCGGTCTTCTCGGGATCCGCGTGCACCGCGACGACCCAGCGAAGCTCGTCGTTCTCGTCGAGCAGGTCGATGACGAGGTAACCCGCAAGCGCCGGCACTGCGAGGTCGGCGATCGCGGCGAGCGTCCGCTCCCAGTCGAGGCTCGCATCGAGGAGCTCGTTGGCCCGGGAGAGGAAGCGGAGCTGCTGCTCCGACCGGCTGCGGCGCGTCACATCCGCGACGATCGCGACGGCGGACACGATCTCGTTTTGGGCGTCCCGCACGGGTGCAGCACTGATCTCGAGCGTGCGCGGGCCGTCCTCGTGCTCGAACTCCCGCCGCTCGGCGATCGTGACCTCGCCGGTGTCGACCGCCCGCTCGAGCGGCCAGCCGATCGTTCCGGTCTGGCGATGATCCGAGCCGGGCGGCGCCGGCGCGCCCCAGACGCGTTCGAGCTCCTCGTTCCGCAGCACGATGCGATGGTCCGCGTCGGTGATCACGACCCCGAGCGGCAGCTGCGCGATCACCGCCTGCAGCTGCGCGAGGGAGTCCTGCGCCCGGCCGTGAAGGTCGACGAGGTCGACCGCGAGAGAGACACGCCGCGCGAGCTCCGAGACGAGCTCGAAGTCCTCGTCGCCGAGCCGTCCGGCCTCGGTCGCCGTGACTGCGAGGACGCCGAGCCGCCTCGCTCCGGTTTCGAGCGGAACGACGATCAGGGAACGCGACTCCATCTGGACGAGATCCTCCTCGCCGGGCCGCGCCACCCTCGACAGCGGGCGCACCAGAGCCGGGCGATGGATCGGCTTGCCCGAACGGAAGACCTCCACGACCGGGATGCGCCGGTGGCGCGAGACGTCGTAGACGGCGTCGATCTTGTCCAGGAGCGCCGCGATCCTTCCGTCGACGTGGGCGTGCGCGACCCGGACGAGCTCTGTGTCCTCGTCGCGCGCGAGGTAGATGTGGCAGCCGTCGGCGATGCGCGGGACGACGAGCTTCGGCACGCGCCGGAGCAGCTCCTCGTAGTCGCGCGTCTGGCTCAGCTGCCCCGTCGCCTCGAGGAGCAACGCGAGCCGGGCGCGCACTTCCTCCTCGCGCTGCGCTGCGACCGTCTCCTGCGTGATGTCGCGCGTGACGTTGACGACGAGCTCGATGCTGCCGTCGGCGGCGAACACCGGGGTCGACCGGAGCGCGATCCAGTGCTCCCAGTCGTCGGTCTTGGAGCCGATCCGGACGACCGCCGAGCTCTCCGCACCACTCAGTGCCTTCGCGGGCGGCAGGGCGTCGAACGCCAGCCGATTGCCTTCGCCGTCGAACACCTCGTAGAGCGCGCTCCGCTCGCGGAGAGAGAGTGCGACGAGCTCCTCGCCGGAGGAGAGGCCGACATGGCGCGCGGCCGCGTCGTTGGCGAACAGGAACCGACCCTCGCGGTTCGTCGCCGTGATCCCTTCTTCGACCGTCCTCAGGATGCTCGCGAGCTGCTCGCTCGAGTCGTGGAGGGCTTGCTGCGCGTCCGCCCGCTCGGCGACCGAGGCGAGGTGATTCCCGATCGTCCGCGAGAGAAGCACCTCCCGGTCGCTCCACCGGTGCGGAGCGTTGCGATAGAGCGTGATCCGCCCCAGCAGCTGTCCGCCACGGACGAGTGGGACGAACGCGAGCGCGCCGATGCCCTCCTTGCGCAGCGCGCGCTCGAGCGCCGGCTCGTAGCCGGCGGCGGCGATGTCCTCGACCATCACCGGATCCGGGTCATCGTCTTCGGGCGACCACGGAGAGCGTCCTTCCGTGTAGGCGCGGTAACGGTCGGAGAGTCCCCGCCACGCGCGGAAACGGAGGACGCCGTCGTCGTCGGCGAACAGGACGGCAGCTCGGTCTGTCCCCGTCGCCTCGACCACCGCGTCGAGCGCCGCACCGAGCACGTCGTCGAGCGCGGGAGCGCCGGCAACGGCGTCGGCGAAGCGGTAGACGGCATCGAGATCACGGAGGCGCCAGCGCAGCTCCTCGCGCTCGCTGACGTCGCGCGCCGTCCCGAGGAGAAAGCGAAGCTCGCCGTCGGCGCCGCGGACCGCGGACCCGTTGACCTCGAACCACCCGTAGCTCCCGTCCTCCCGGCGGAGCCGGATCGTCACCGCGTCGACATCGGTACCGGAGGTGACCTCGTTCCAGGCGGACGTGGCCTTGCCGGCGTCGTCCGGGTGGATGACGTCGAGCACGGGGATCCCGACGAGCGCACGCGGCTTCCAGCCGAGCCCTGCCCAGGAGGGAGACGCGTAGACGATCGCGCCGGACGAATCGCAGAGCGTGACGAGGTCGTGAGAGCGCTCGACGACCAGGCGACGAACCGCGTCGTCGACGCTCTCAGCCGTTGTCGCCGGCGGTTCCGTGCTGCCGCTCGCCGCTCAGCCCCCCAGTCAGCGCTCTCGATACCTCATCGGAGTCTGCCCGATCGCTGTCGGAAAGGCCAGAGTCGGAGTGCCGTTGCCAGGCTGCAGCTCTCGGGCCTACCGCTCGAGAACCGATTTCAGACCGGCGAGGTCGGCGGCTCCGAAGACGAGGCGGTTCCGCGTCGCGACGTAGACGAGGTCGAGATCGATGCCGGCTTCCGCCACCGTGCGCGTCAGGTCTGCGAGCACTCCGGGCCGGTCCTCGACATCGACGACGACCACCTCGCGCTCCCGGCTGACGGCGAGGTGCGAGATCGCCAGTGCGTGCTTCACAGCCTCGGGATGGGGCACCAGGATGTGCAGCTCGACATCGTCGGTCGCCCCCAGACACGTCGCCGCCGCCAGGTTGACGCCTGCGTCGCTGACGGCCGCCGCGACGCGGGCGAGAGCGCCGGGCTCGTGCTTGATCTCGATGACCAGGTCGAACGGAATCGGGCGCGCTCCTCCACGTCGGCACTGCTTCGCGATGGGCCGTGCAGGGATCGAACCTGCGACCTTGGGATTAAGAGTCCCCTGCTCTACCAGCTGAGCTAACGGCCCCGATAATCGGACACTGCGGCGGGTGATTGTAGCCTCGCGCCTGTGAAGGTCCTTTCGGTCGTGGGCAACCGCCCGCAATTCATCAAGTCCGCCCCCGTCAGCGCCGCGCTGCGCGAGGCCGGCATCGAGGAGGTCGGCCTCCACACCGGGCAGCACTGGGATCACGAGCTCTCCGATGTCTTCTACGACGAGCTTGGACTGCCGGAGCCGCGCCACCGGCTCGACCTTCACACGGCCGACGCGGAGGCGATGCGGCCCGCGATCGCGCGGGTGCTCGGCGAGGAGCGGCCCGACTGGACGCTCGTCTACGGCGACACGAACTCGACGCTGGCGGGCGCGGAAGCAGCCGAGGACGGCGGCGTCCCGGTCGCACACGTCGAGGCCGGGCTCCGGAGCGGCGACCTGTCGATGCCGGAGGAGCGCAACCGGATCGCGGTCGACGCGACGGCCGCGCTCCTCCTCTGCCCCGACGAGGGCTCGCGGGAGACACTGGCACGGGAGGGGGTCCCCGGCCGGATCGACGTCGTCGGCGACGTGATGCGCGACGCACTCGATCTGTTCCTGCCGATCGCGATGCGGACGCCGTCGCCGTACGAAGAGCCGTACGCGGCGCTGACACTGCACCGCGCCGCGAACACCGAGCCCGAGCAGCTGCGGCGAATCGTCGACGAGGTCAACAGGACGGGCTGGACGTTCGTCTTCCCCGTGCACCCGCGAACGCGCCGTGTTCTCGACGAGCACGGGATCCTGCTCGCGTCCACCGTCCAACCCATAGCGCCCCTCGGCTACCTCGAGATGCTGGCGCTCGTCAGCGGCGCGTCGCGGGTCGTCACCGACTCCGGCGGGCTGCAGAAGGAGGCGTTCTGGCTCGGCATCCCATGCATCACGTTGCGGCCGAGCACGGAGTGGGTCGACACGGTTCGCGTCGGCGCGAACACGCTCGTCGACCCCGCAGACCCGCATGAGCTCGCCGCCGCGCTCGCGGCGGCGCAGTTCCCGGCCGACGCGCCGCCGCTCTACGGTGACGGTCACGCGGCCGAACGGGTCGCAGCTAGCCTTGCCGCGCATGGCTGAGTACGACGTCGCCGTGGTCGGCGCCGGCTACGTCGGCGTGCCGCTCGCAACCACGTTCGCCGAGGCGGACTGCCGCGTCCTCCTCGTCGACGTTCTCGACGACGTCGTCGCGGCGCTGAACCGCGGGGAGTCGCACATTCTCGACGTCCCGAGCGAACGGCTGGCGCCGCTCGTCGAGCGCGGGCTCATTCACGCGACGACGGACTACGAGGAAGCCCGTAACGCCGACGCCATCCTCATCGCCCTGCCGACGCCCCTCTCGCGCCAGCGCGAGCCCGACCTCTCGATCGTGCAGAGCGCGGCTCGCCGCCTCGCCGGGGTTCTCCGAGAGGGACAGGTCGTGGTGCTCGAGTCGACGACGTGGCCGGGCACCACGCGCGAGGTGCTGCAGCCGATCCTCGAGGAGGGCAGCGGCCTCCGCGCAGGCGAGGGCTTCTTCCTCGCGATGTCGCCCGAGCGCGTCGACCCGGGCCGCGAGGACTGGACGACGAAGACGACGCCGAAGGTGCTCGGCGGGATCACGCCCGAATGCAGCCGCCGCGCAGCCGAGGTCTACCGCAGGGCGCTCGACACCGTGCACGAGCTCTCGAGCCCCGAGGCGGCAGAGCTGACGAAGCTGCTCGAGAACATCTTCCGCTCGGTCAACATCGCACTCGTCAACGAGCTCGCGATCCTCTGCGACCGGATGGGGATAGACATCTGGGAGGTCGTCGACGCGGCCGCGACGAAGCCGTTCGGTTACATGCGCTTCAGCCCGGGCCCCGGCCTAGGCGGCCACTGCATCCCGGTCGATCCCTTCTACCTCACCTGGAAGGCGCGCGAGTTCGGCTTCTACACGGAGTTCATCGAGCTCGCCGGCAAGGTCAACGAGGAGATGCCGTACTTCTGCCGCTCGCTCGTCTCACAGGCGCTGAACCACCACGCGCAGCGCGCGATGAAGGGCTCGAAGATCCTCGTCCTCGGTGTCTCGTACAAGCCGGACATCGGCGACCTGCGCGAGTCGCCGGCGCTGAAGCTCATCTCGCTGCTACAGAACGCCGGCGCCGACGTCTCGTACCACGACCCGCACGTGCCACGAATCCACGAGGAGGGAATCGAGCTGTCCTCGGTCGCCTACGAGCCGGGAGCGTACGACTGCGTCGTCGTCGTCACCGACCACTCGTCGCTCGACTACGACCGGCTCGTGGACGACGCCTCGCTCGTCGTCGACCTCCGCAACGCGACCGGCGTGAAGGGCACCGCCGCCGACCACGTGTTCAAGCTGTGACGCTGAGAGTCGGACAGGTCGGGCTCGGCTACTGGGGCCGCAACCTCGCGCGGGTCTTCGACGACGAGGCCGACCTCGCCTGGCTCTGCGACGCGAGCGAGGCGTTGCGCGACGAGTTCGCGCGCCGCTATCCCAACGCGCGCATGACCGGCGACTTCGCGGAGATGGCCGCCGCCGCCGACCTCGACGCCGTCGTCATCGCCACGCCCGTGCCGACGCACTTCCCGCTCGCCAAGGCGGCGCTCGAGGCCGGCAAGCACGTCTTCGTCGAGAAGCCGCCCGCCATGCGCGTGGCGGAGATGGAAGAGCTGATCGCGATCGCCGCGGCGCGAGGCCTCGTCCTCATGCCCGGCCACCTCCTCCTCTACCACCCCGGCGTCCAGAAGCTGAAGGAGCTCATCGAGGACGGCGAGCTCGGCGACGTCCTCGTCGTCTACGGCAACCGCCAGAACCTCGGCAAGATCCGCAAGGACGAGAACGCGCTGTGGTCGCTCGGCGTCCACGACCTCTCGGTGATCCTGTACCTGATTCAGGAAGAGATCGTCGAGGCCGCAGCACACGGCCATGCCTTCCTCAACGAGGGTGTCGAGGACGTGGTCTTCTGCTACCTCCGCTTCGGCTCCGGGAAGATCGCGCACATGCACCTCTCGTGGCTCGACCCGCACAAGATGCGGCGGCTCACGGTGGTCGGGCGCGACAAGATGGCCGTCTTCGACGACATGGATCTCGACCGCAAGATCACCGTCTACGACAAATCGCCCGAGCAATCCTCCGACACCTACGGCGAGTGGCTGACCCGCACGGGGGACATCTTCAGCCCCAAGGTCTCGAACGCCGAGCCGCTGCGGCTCGAGTGCCAGCACTTCCTCCGGCTCGTCGAGGAAGGCTGGGACGGCCGCGAGATGCACGACGGGCTCGAGGTCGTGCGCGCGCTCGAGCTCTTGACGGAGTCGCTGCGTGGCTGAGATCCACCCCACCGCGATCGTCTATCCGGGCACGGTGCTCGGCGAGGGCGTCAAGGTGCTGGAGCACGCCGTCGTCGGCAAACAGCCGTCCCTCTCGCCGCGCTCGACCGCCAAGCGGGAGCCGCTCGAGCCCACCGAGATCGGAGACGGGACGATCGTCTCCACCGGAGCGGTCGTCTTCGCCGGAACGCAGATCGGCGCCCGCGTCATCCTCGGCGACCAGTCGTGCGTCCGCGAGCGGGTGGTCGTCGGCGACGACGTCGTGATCGGGCGCGGATCGCTCGTCGAGAACGACACGACGATCGGAGCGATGACGAAGATCCAGGCCGAGGCGTACATCACGGCCTACTCGACCCTCGAGGAGCACGTCTTCATCGCACCGTGCGTCGTGACGACGAACGACAACTTCATGGGGCGAACCGAACGGCGGCACGAGCTGATCAAGGGGCCGACCATCCGCCGTGGAGCGCGGGTCGGCGGCGGCGCGATCCTCCTCCCGGGGATCGAGATCGGCGAGGACGCGTTCGTCGGCGCCGGCGCGGTCGTGACCAAGGACGTCGAGGCGCGGATGCTCGTCGTCGGCAGCCCCGCGCGCGTGATGCGGCCCGTCGCCGACGACGAGCTCCTCGAAAATCAGTAGCGGGCTAGCCGGCCTCTTCGAGCCGCAGCGTGTAGCGGCCCGCGCCGGCGCGTGCGATCCGCACCTCGACGTAGTACCAACCGGTCGCGCGCACCCGGTACGAGAGGTGCTGCTTCTGACCCGCCCTGCCCGCGTGCGCCAGCTTCCTCTTCGAGCCGCCACGCAGGATCAGATCGACCGAGGGCCGTGCCCGCACCCGCGCGAGCAACCGCTGCCCGCGCGCGAGCTTGACGCGGTAGACGTCCACCTGGTCGTCCCAGTAGTCGAGCGTGGCACCGACGACCGGCCGGGGCCCCCGCAGCCGGTAGGCCTGCGAGACGCTGTCGTTGGGCTCGAAGTGGTCGGACGGCGGAAGCGGGGCTCCGGGACTTGCCGCGGCCACCGCCTTGGCGACGTCGAGGCTGCCCCAGCCGCTGAACTTGTCGCGACCGGTCGGACAGGCGGGGCACCCACTCGCCGCGTCGACCTCGTCGGTGTTCCGCTCGAGAATCGTCGTCACCTGGCTCGGGGTGAGCGCGGGGTTGACGCCGAGGAGGACGGCTGCAGCGGCCGACACCTGCGGCGCTGCGAACGACGTGCCCTCGGGCCGGTGGTAGTCGCCGGTCGCACAGTCGGTGTAGCCCTGCGGCACGCAGCTCGGCTGTGCCGCGGTGAGGAGCTTGGGGAAGGTCGAGAAGATCCCCATTCCCGGCGCAACGAGGTCGACGAAGATCGGATCCTGGTCCGAGAAGTCCGGGACGTCTCCCGACCGGCTCAGCGCGCCGACGCCGATCACGTGCGGCAGTGCAGCGGGCCAGCTCGCGTACGGCCAGGGCGTCGCGTACGCCTCGTCGGAGTTTCCGACCGCCGCGACCACGATCGCTCCGTGCTTGACCGCGTAGGCCACCGCCTGTGCCTCGACCTTCGAATACGTGTCGAGGGCGGGATTGTCCGGATCGCGGACGGCACCGAAGCTCAAGTTGATGACCCGTGCGCCCTGCTGGACGGCCCAGCGAATGGCGTCTGCCTCGGACTTGAGGGGAATCGTGCCGTCGGAGGCGACCACCTTGGCCACCACGAGCTGGGACGAGTAGGCGAGCCCGACGATTCCGGCCTCGTCGAGCGCACCTGCTATCTCGCCGGCCACGATCGTCCCGTGCCCCTCGGTGTCGCTGCACGGGCTGCCGCCGACAAAGCTCTTCGAGGCGACGATCTGATTCGTGAAGTCGGGCAGCGCGCACTCGACGCCCGAGTCGATGAGGGCGACCTTGACCGGGTCGAGGGGCGGCACCGAAGGCCAGGCGGCGAACGCCTGGTCCTGCGCCAGGTACCACTGCTTCGGGTAGTAGGTGTTCGTGGGCGTGAAGGCCGCAGCGGACGAGGCCGCAACGAGTGCGGCCGCCACCGCGGCGGGAAGCGCCAGCCGCAGGTTCTTCACGACGTCACGGTAGCCGGAGTTCAAGGGCTCGGCTCCACGCGGATGCGCACGAATGCCGCCGCGTCCCGTGCGGTCGCCAGCCGGTAGTCGGTCGTCACCGACGGCCTGACGGCGAGGCGGATGGCGCCCGAACCCACGGCGGGAGTGACCGGCTTCAGCTGCTTCCACGGCATGCCCTGTGTGCGCTGCTGCACGACGACGTCGCGAACGCCGCGTACGACGCCGCTCAGGACGACCCTCGTGCCGGCCGGGACAGGCGCATTCGGCGCCGGAGGCTGGAGCGAGAGGACACCGACGCTGAACCACGTCGAGCGGAGCCCCAGCGCGGACCGGGCGGCCGCGCCGCCGACGGACGCAGTTGCAGTCGTCCCGCGTAGGAACGACGTGATCGTGAGGGTCTTCGCACGCCGCGAGGGGTTGCGCTTGACCGTCGCGTTCGTGACGTGGCCCGCCACATCGAGAGCGCGGCCGAGCGTCTTGCCGGTGACCGGCAAGGGGCCCCAGTCGTGGTACGGGGAGATCGAGTCGTAGGGATCGTCCACCGAGACGAGGTAGGGCCTACCCGGTGGCCCGAAGGCGTCGGCGGCGGACTGCGAGCGACCGCCGGTGCTCGAGGAGAAGAGCGTGTCGGCGACGGTGCCGTTGTAGAGGAGAACCTCGCCCGCGGTCACGTCTACCGCCTGCGTCGCCGCCAGGGTCTCGGCTGAGATACCGAGATACGTCTGCGCGCCGGCGGAGACGTCGAACGGTGCCGCCGCCCGGCGGCCGGCAAGTGCGAACGAGCGAGCGGCGACGGCCTGGGACTCGAGCGCCGCGGGCAGCCAGGCGGACGGCATCTCCGCCGGCACGACGCCGTAGAGGTACTGCTCCAGCGGCAGGACGTTGATCGCCCGGAGCCGGCCGTTCACGACGTCGACGGAGAGCTGGCCGCGATACGTGCGGCCGAGGGTCAGCGTCGATCTGCCCGCGGGCGAGAACGTGAGCGGCGGTGCGAGGGCCTGTGGCGACCCACCGTCGACCGCCAGCTCGAGCGCCGGTGTGAGCGTCGTCTTGCCGGCCGCGAGCGTGTGCTCGATCCCGTCGCCGTCCTCGACGGTGATCGCCTTGCGCGAAGAGATCGCCAGCGTCTTCTTCCCCTTCGCGAGCAGGACGCGAATCGTCGTCGTGGTCGTCTGACCCGCGACCGTGCCGGGGTAGTACGCCGCGAGGATCTGGTCGGACGTGTAGCCCTGCAGCGCGTAACCCTGCGCGCCCCACTGCCCCATGCCGACGCCGTGACCGTAGCCATGGCCGCTGATGAGGAAGAGCGTGCCCGAGCCGACCGGCGCGACGTACTGCTCGACGCTCCGCGAGCGCGCCGCGTGCGGCGCCGACACGAGCGTGACGGCGACGACGAGGGCGGAGAGGGCGGCGAGAGTCCGGGCCATTCGAACGCGCTTCTCGAGGGTAGCGAGCGATCCGTCCGAACCGCCCCTATACTTCGGAGCGAACATTTGCGAGGCGACGAGGCCTCGGTCTCCACAGAAGGTGGCGGCCGGGGCTTTTTGCATTTCTACGACCGATTGAGGAGGGAGAATGGCCTACGTGGAGAGCAGGAACAGAGCGACGTCCGATCCCGAGACGCGCAGGGAGGTGCTCGCGGAGATCGAGTCCCGCGGCATCGAGGACGTGCTCCTCTGGTTCACCGATCTCGAAGGACACCTGAAGAGCTTCGCGATCACGATCGGCGAGGTCGAGGGCGCGCTCGACGACGGGATGGGCTTCGACGGCTCGTCGATCACCGGCTTCAACGCGATCGAGGAGTCGGACATGGTCGCGATCCCGGATCCCGAGACGTTCCGGGTGCTGCCCGACGGCCAGACGGGACGGATGATCTGCGACGTCGTGACGCCCGACGGTGAGCCGTACGCCGGCGATCCGCGGTACGCGCTCCGGCGCGCGCTCGAGCGGATGGAGGCGATGGGCTTCGACACGTTCAACATCGGCCCGGAGGCGGAGTACTTCCTCTTCAAGGACGAGAAGGGCACCGAGACGCTCGACGAGGGCGGCTACTTCGCGCAGACGACGCTCGATGCGGCAACCGGGGTCCGGCGCGACACGATCCGCGCGCTCGAGTCCATGGGCATCCCGGTCGAGTACCACCACCACGAGGTCGGGCCGTCTCAGCACGAGATCGACATCCGCTACGCCGGCGCGCTCGACATGGCCGACTACATGCTCACGTACCGGCTCGTCGTGAAGGAGGTCGCGAAGCAGCACGGCTACCACGCGACGTTCATGCCGAAGCCTCTCTTCGGCGAGAACGGCTCGGGCATGCACACCCACATGTCGCTCTTCACCGACGGACACAACACGTTCTTCGACGGAGACGACAAGTGGCACCTCTCCGAGGTCGCCAAGGCGTTCATCGCCGGCCAGCTGCGGCACGCGCGCGAGCTCTCGGCCGTCTTCGCGCAGTGGGTCAACTCGTACAAGCGGCTCGTGCCGGGCTTCGAGGCGCCGGTCTATGTCGCATGGTCGCAGCGGAACCGCTCCGCCCTGATCCGGATCCCGCTCTACAAGCCGGGCTCCGAGCAGGCGACCCGCGCCGAGATCCGCTGCCCCGATCCTGCGTGCAACCCCTACCTCACCTTCGCGGCGCTGCTGCACGCAGGTCTCGAAGGGATCGAGAAGGGCTACGAGCTGCCCGATCCGATGGAGACGAACCTCTACCACCTCACCTCCGAGCAGCGGCGGGAGCGCGGGATCGTCTCACTCCCCGAGACCCTCGGCGAGGCAATCGACGAGTTCTCGCAGTCGGAGCTCATGCGCAAGGCGCTCGGCCCGCACATCTTCGACCGCTACGTCGAGCTGAAGCGGAAGGAGTGGGACGAGTACCGCGTGCAGCTCACCGACTGGGAGATGAAGAAGTACCTCGCAGTTCTGTAGGCCACTGATGTGAGGCGGCGGCCGGGCGACCTGCTCCGTCCGCCGCCGCCCGCATCGTTTCCGCTGTGGCCGGGCTCGGCTCGCCTCTTCTCCTCCTGATCTTCGTCGGCGCCGCCGGTGCGACCTGGGCGGCCGGCATCTTGCTCTCGAAGTCGACCGACGCGCTCGACGCGCGGCTCGGGCTCGGCGACGAGGTCGGCGGGCTGATCCTGCTCTCGATCGCCGGCAGCCTGCCGGAGCTCGCAATCACGATCTCCGCTGCAGCACAGGGAAACCTCCAGCTCGCAGCCGGAAATCTCATCGGCGGGATCGCCATCCAGACGATGGTGCTGCTCATCTGCGATGTCGCCGTCGGGCCGCAGCGCCCACTCACGTACCTCGTGGGAAGGCTGACGCCCGTGCTCGAGGGGTTGCTCGTGATCATCCTCGTCGCCGGAGTCGACATGGGTTCGCTCCTCAAACGCTCGACGGCGATCGGCGGCCGCGTCAATCCCGCCTCGCTGGGCATCGTGGTCGTCTGGGTCGTCGGCCTCTACGTCATCAACCGCGCGGCCAGGGATCCCCGCTGGAGCATCGAGATGCCCGGGAGCCAACCGGGACGCCGCCGCCACGAGCGGGCGCATCCGGCTCAGCCGCATCCGTATGCGAGCGCGTCCACGCCTCGCGTCGCCGCGATCTTCGGGCTCGCGTGTCTCGTCACGCTCGGCGCCGGCGTCGCTCTCGAGGCGAGCGGCAACGACCTCGCCAACCGGATCGGCGTGAACGGGGTGATCTTCGGCGCAACGGTCCTCGCAGCCGCCACGGCGCTGCCGGAAATCTCGTCGGGGATCGCCGCGGTGCGGCTCGGCGACAACGCGCTCGCCATGGGCGACATCCTCGGCGGGAACGCCTTCCAGGTCTGCCTCTTTCTCGTCGCCGACCTCGTCGCCGGGAAGCCGGTGCTCCAGTCGGCGGGGAACCTCAACGCGTGGCTCGCTGCTCTCGGTATCGCGCTGACTGCGATCTACGGCTTCGGCGTGATCAGCCGCCCGCTGCACTGCCGCTTCCGCCTGGGGCCGGACTCGCTCCTTGCGCTGGCGTTTTTCGGCCTGGGCATCGCCGGCCTCTTCGTCGTCCCTCACTGAGGCGCCACGACTTCCTTGTAACAGACTGTTACAAGCTGTCGCTCGAAGCGGTTCCGCTCCGTGAGCGGACCTGTCGCTTCGGGCCGAGGCGAACTTAGTAACAGTCTGTTACTTGGGACGTTCGGGGAGCCAGTCCCGCATCAGGTGGGCTGCCAGACCATGAGCCCGAGGATCGCGAGGAGCATGAGCCCGCTCGCATAGCTCGCCCACAGCGGGACGCGTGCCGCGACGAGCGCGTGCAGCTCGGAGCTCGGCGCGTCGTCCCCCGCTGCGAGGCGCGCCGCAAGGTGCCGCGCACGCCGCGCAGTCCGACCGCCGTAGCCCCCGACCACCATGGCGGCAACCCAGAGGCCGAGCGCGGCCCGGATCCACGCCGGCGAGAGGCCCAGGCCCTCGTGCTCCGCGAGCCCGATTCCGAAGCCGAGCGTGAGCAACGCTCCCGTCCCGACGAGCGCCGCACCAACCGGAGCCAACCGAAGCAGCGCGTACACCTCGCTCGGCCGCTCGCGCCGGGTCGCGGCGACCTGGAGCGTTCCCACGACAGCCGCGCCCGCGAAGAACGAGACGACGCCGAGCAGGTGGAAGAGGAGAACGTGGGTCAGCGCCACGACCGTCCTACGATAGGCCGGTGCAAGCGACCGAGCGCCACCTGCGGCTGCTGACGGAGACCATCGCCACCGTCAACTCGACGCTCGACCTCGAGGAGGTGCTGCACCTCGTCGCCAACGAGGTCGCCGCCGCGCTCCACGCAGACGCGTGCTTCGTCTACCTCTACGACGAGGCTGCCGGCGAGCTCGTGCTTCGCGCGACGCACGGCACGCCGCTCGACGAGATGACGCGCCGGCCGCGCCTGCGTCCCGGGGAAGGCATCACCGGCGCCGCCGCCGCCGAGCTCGAGCCCGTCGCCATCGCGGCGAACGCCGACCTCGACCCGCGCTGGAAGGAGTTCCCGAACCTGCCGGAGTCCGAGTACGAGTCGATCCTCGCCGTCCCGATCCTCGCGCGCGAGCAGCTGGCCGGCGCGCTCAACGTTCGCACCCGCGAGCCGCGCGAGTTCCGGCCCGACGAGATCGAGCTGCTGCAGGCGATCGCGGGCCAGGTCGCGCAGTCGATCGCCCACGCGCAGCTCTACGCCGAGGCGCAGCAGCGCGTCGCCGAGCTCGAGGCGCTCGCGAAGATCTCCGAGGCCGTCTCGGAGTCGCTCTACCTCGAGGAATCGCTCGAGGCCATCGTGAAGACGACGATGGACGCGGTGCACGCGACGGGCGCCGCGCTCGTGCTCGAGGACGGACGGATCGCCTGGCCCGAGGGACGCCCCGGCACCCACGCGGTTCGCACGCCGCTGCGCTGGAAGCGGCGCGAGATCGGGGAACTCGTCGCCGATCGTGACACGCCGTTCACGGACGAGGAGCGGGCGCTGCTCGAGGCGATCGCCCATCACGCGGCCGTCGCGCTCGAGCACGGACGCGCCGTGATGCGCGGGGTGCTCGCCCAGGAGATCCACCATCGCGTGAAGAACAACCTCCAGACCGTCGCCTCCCTCCTGCGCCTGCAGGCGCGCTCGGAGGGCGTCGACCCGCGCGAGGCCCTCGAGCACTCCGTCAACCGGATCCTCGCCATCGCCGCGGTACACGAGGCGCTGACCGAGCAGCGCGAGGAGGACGTCGAGCTCGCTGACCTGATCGACCGGCTGCGCGCGATGCTCGTGCAGGGCCTCGGCGGCGGCCGCAACGTCCAGGCACGGCTCGAGCCGGTCTCCCTCGCGGGCACCCGCGCGACGGCGCTCGCCCTCGTCTTCTCCGAGCTGCTCCAGAACGCGCTCGAGCACGGCGCCGGGACGGTGCGCATCGAGCTCGCACGGCGCGACGGCGACGTCGTGCTGGCGATCGCCGATGAGGGCTCCGGCGCCGACGGCGAGACGGCCGGCACCGGGCTCTCGATCGTCCGGGCGCTCGTCGCGGACGAGCTGCAGGGGAGCTTCGCCTTGGCGGGCGCGCGCGCCGAAGTGGTGTTCCCTGCGTGAGGACGCAGGAAGTCCTCATCGTCGTGCGGCGCGCCGACGAGTTCCTCGTCGTACACCGCTCGCCCGAGAACGACGGCTACTGGCACCAGATCGCGGGCGGCGTCGAGGAGGGCGAGACCTTCGCCGAGGCAGCCGTGCGCGAGCTTCGGGAGGAGACGGGCCTCGAGGCCCCGGTCGAAGCACTCGACGCGCCCTTCGTCTACGAGGCCGTCCACGTGGAGACGTTCGTCGCGGAGGCGCCGGCCGACTGGGAGCCGACGCTCGACTGGGAGCACGACGACCACCGCTGGCTCCCACGCGACGAAGCGGCTGAGCTCCTCTACTGGCCCGAGCCCGCGGCGCTGCTCCGGTCGCTGCCGTGAGCGAGCTCTGGCATGTCAGCGAGGACCCGGCGATCGAGGTCTTCCACCCGCAGCAGAACGAGCTGCACGCGCTGGACGAGCCGCTCGTCTGGGCCGTCGACACGCATTACCAGTGGCTCTACTGGTTCCCGCGCGACTGCCCGCGCGCGTGCTGGGAGGCGAATGAGGACACCACGGACAGCGACGTGGCGCGCTGGCTCGAGGGCGACCGCGAGCGGCGCGTCGCCGTCATCGAGACCGGCTGGCTCGAGCGCATGCGCAGCGTGACGCTATACGCGTACCAGCTCCCTCAGGCGACGTTCCGGCCGTGGGACAAGTTCTTCGTCTCGCCTGAGACCGTCGTGCCGCTCGAGCGCGCCGAGCTCGGTGACCTGCTGGCGCGGCACGCCGACGCGCGCAACGAGCTGCGCATCGCCCCCGCGCCCTATCCGCTCTGGGACAATGTGATCGAGACGACCCTCGACTTCAGCGGCATCCGGCTCAGGAATGCGGTGCGGACGTGAGGATCCTCGTCGCCGAGGACGAGACGATCATCCGGCTCGACCTGCGCGCGCTGCTCGAGAGTGCCGGCTTCGAGGTGTGCGCCGAGGCGAAGGACGGCGAGGAGGCCGTCGCTCTCGCGCGCTCCGAGCAGCCGGATCTCGCGGTGCTCGACGTGAAGATGCCGAAGCTCGACGGGATCGAGGCAGCGCGGCGCATCCTCGACGAGCGGCCGATCCCGATCGTGATGCTGACCGCGTACGGGCAGGACGAGCTCGTGGCGCGGGCGATCGAGGCCGGCGTCTTCGGCTACCTCGTGAAGCCGTTTCGCGAGCAGGACCTCCTCCCCGCGATCGCCGCCGCGCGAGCGCGGCACGACGAGCTGCAGGCGTTGCGGGCCGAGGCCGAGTCTCTCGCCGACGCGCTCGACGCGCGCAAGGTCATCGAGCGGGCGAAGGGTCTCCTGATGGAGAAGGAGCAGCTGACCGAACAGGCGGCGTTCGCGCGCCTGCGCAAGGCGAGCCAGGCGTCGGGGCGTCCGCTCAAGGTGATCGCCGAGGCAGTGGTGACGACCCTCGGCGGCGAGGTATGACCGAGCCAGAGCATCGGAACGCCGCGCTCGTCCGGCGCGTCTTTGCGGCATTCGGCAAAGACGCGAAGGCAGTCTCTGCCGCCTTCGCGCGAGACATCGTCTGGCGCGTCCCGGGCCATACCGCGATGAGCGGCGAGTACCGCGGACGCCGCGACGTCGTGGAGTTCCTCCGCCGCACGGGGCTCGAGACGAGCGGCACCTACCGCAGCAGCCTGCACACGGTCTTCGCAGACGACGACTGGGCCGTCGCGATCTACCGCGCCACCGGCAGGCGGAACGGGGTCGACCTCGACGTCGACCAGGCGCTCGTGATCCGAGTCGCGGACGGGCTCTGGCAGGAAGTGACCGCGGTGCCCCTCGACTCTGCGTTCGAGCGGTTTTGGGCTTAGAGCGGTCGCTCTAGGCACCCACTCCGCTCAGTGACGATCCGCAGTACCTGCATTTCGTCGCGCCCATCGGCAGCCCCTCGGACAGGCAGGCCGGACACGTCTGCGACGGCGACGGCTCTCCGAAGACCGTGACGCCGCGCCGCGCCGAGATTGCGCGATACGGGACGACGAGCACGAAGTAGATGACCACCATGAAGATCACGAAGTAGATGACATCCGAGATGAAGGCTCCGAAGTCGACGTGCTGACCTCTCACGGTGAAGCCCAGCCCGTTCGATCCACCGCCGATGGAGTTCACGAGCGGCGTGATGATGTTCGTGGTGAACGACGAGATCAGTCCGCTGAATGCAAGCGCCACCACCAGGCCGATGGCGACGACCACGACGTCGCCCTGCAGCAGGAAGTTCTTGAAGCCCTGTAGGAAGCTCAGCGACGGACGCTCGTGGCGTGCCTCTTCGGACGTAGCAACCACAGTGTTCCTCCTCGCTCGGGGTCTTTGTGAGGAGTATTAACTACGCCTGAGCCTGCTCGAACAGCTGCTCCCAGCGTTCGAGAAGCGCAGTGAGCGCGTCGCGGCTGCGCTTGTGGGCGGCGAGGACGTCGACGTCGGCCCAGTCCTCGGCCAGCTTCTTCTCGAGCTCGGCGACCTCCAGCTCGCACGCGGCGATCTCCGCTTCCAGTCGCTCGAGCTCCGAGGGACGTCGCGGCTTCGGCTTCGCCGGGGTCGCCTTCGGCTTGGGCTTCGCGTGCTCGACCGGCGGCTCGGGCTTCATTCGCGCCTCACGCTCCTCGCGCGTCCGCAGCAGCTCGGCCCAGCCGCCGTCGTACGTGCGCAGCTTCCCGTCCTCGATCGCCAGCGTGCGCTCTGCGATCGCGTCGAGCAGCGCGCGGTCGTGCGAGACGAGCAGCACCGTCCCGGGGAACGCGTCGAGCGCAGCCTCGAGCGCCTCGCGGCTCTCGAGATCGAGATGGTTCGTCGGCTCGTCGAGGACGAGGAAGTTCGCGCCGGAGGCGACCGTAACCGCGAGAGCGAGCCGCCGCCGCTCGCCGCCCGAGAGCACGGAGACCGGCTTCTCGTGCGCGTCCCAGCCGGAGAAGAGGAAGCGGCCGAGCAGCGACTGCGAGTCCGGCCGCGAGAGGCCGGTCATGTTCTGCACGCACTGGAGGACGGAGCCGCGCGCATCGAGCTCGACCTCTTGCTGCGAGAAGTAACCGACCTGAACGCCGTGGCCGATGCGTACGCCGTCGCCGCGCACGAGCTGCTCGAGCAACGTCGTCTTGCCGGAGCCGTTCGGCCCGACGAGCGCCACGTGCTCGCCGCGCTCGAGCGCGAACGACGCCTGGCTGAGCAGCATGCGGTTCCCGGGCACGGACACGTCCAGGCCTTCCGCCTCGACGACGGTGCGCCCGCTGCGCGCAGGCTTGAGGAACTCGAAGCCGAGCCCGCGCGTCTTCCGCGAGAGCAGCGCGACCTCGTCGGCGGCAGCAGCCCGCTCCTGCTGAAGCCGGCCGATGTGCGTCAGCTTCGCCTGCGCCTGCTTGGCCTTGTTCTTCTTGGAGCGGAACCGTTCGACGAAACGCTCGAGCCTGGCGATGTCGGCCTGGACGCGCTGAACCTCCTTCTGGGCGTGCAGGGCCCGCGCCGCCTTTTCGCGCCGCCACGTGTGCCACGGGCCGGGAAAGAACGTCGCACGTCCGGCGTCGAGCTCCAGCGTCGCCGTCGTCACGGCCTCGAGGAACCAGCGGTCGTGGGCGACGAGGATCACCGCCGCGTCGAGCGAGGCGAGCTCGCGCTCGAGCCACTCGAGGTTCGCGACGTCGAGATGGTTCGTCGGCTCGTCGAGCAGGAGCAGATCGGGATCGCCGCCGAGCGCGCGCGCGAGCGACGCGCGCGTGAGCTCGCCGCCCGAGAACGTGCGGAGCGGCCGGTCGAGATCTGCCTCCGCGAAGCCGAGGCCGCGCACGACGGAGGTCGCGCGGTCGCGCCAGGCGTAGCCGCCGGCGTGCTCGAGCCGCGCCTGGGCCTCGGCGTAGCGATTGAGCGTCCCCTGGGCGTGATCGCCCTTCGCCATCGCTTCCTCCAGCCGCCGCAGCTCCTCCTCGAGCGCGACGAGGTCGCGCGCGCCCGCGAGTACGTACTCGCGCAGCGTCAGCTCCTGCTCGAGCGGCGGCCGCTGGTCGTGCAGGGCAACGCGCGTCCCCTTCGCGAACGCGAGCTCGCCGCCGTGCTTCTCGGTCTCGCCGGCGAGGATCCGCAGCAGCGTCGTCTTGCCGGCGCCGTTCGGCCCGGAGAGCGCGACGCGGTCGCGCCGCTCGACGGAGAACGAGACCCCGTCGAAGAGCAGGGTGCCCGCGAGCTCCTTGCGCAGATTGGCTGCGATGACGACTGCCATGGCCGAGCCACTGTAGATTCGGTCGCGTGACGGTGGCTACCGCGTGGCACGTGCGAGGCAGCTACTTCGAGTCGTGCAACTGCGACGCGATCTGCCCCTGCCGCCGCGTCGACGGCGTTGCGGGCGGCCGCTCGACGCACGGCATCTGCGTCGGCGTCCTCACGTGGCTGATCGAGGAAGGTGCGGCCGGCGGGACAGACCTGGCCGGGCAGGCCGTCGCGATGGCGATCCGCTACGACGACGACGAGCCGGGGTCTCCGTGGAGCTGGATCCTCTACCTCGACGAGCGCGGAAGCGCCGAGCAGCACGACGCGCTCGAGGCGATCTTCACGGGACGCCTAGGCGGCGACGCGCTCGAGCACTTTCCCTGGGCGTGGAAGGCGAGCGAGCTGCTGGCGGTGCGGCCGGTCGCGATCGAGCTCGACCACACCCCGCGCCGGCAGTGGCTCCGCATCCGCGACCACGTGGCCGTGCGGATCCGAGACCGGTATCCCGGCGCGGAGACCGTGAGCTGCGTGATCCCAGGGCACGAGCGCGGCGGCGAGGAGCTCGTCGCGGACGAGCTTCGTGTCGACGACGGCCCACTCGTCTTCGAGGTCAGCGGCACCTGCGGCTACGCCGCGACGTTCGACTACTCCGGGTGAGCAGGAGCGAGGAGCTGCAGCAAGCTACGACGCGCTGACCCGCGCGAGTTTCCGCGCGGCCTCGGCGATTCCGTCGGCGTCGATGCCGGCCTCGGCGAGCAGCTCGGCCGGCTTGCCCGAGTGCGGCATCCCGTGCACCGCCAGCTGGGTCACCGGCGGATGGTCGTCCGCATCGGCAAGGGCCGAGAGCACAGCCTCGCCGAGCCCGCCTTCGGGCCAGTGATCCTCGACCGTGACGATCGGGCACGTGAGCGAGCGCAACGTCTCACCGTCGAGCGGCTTGATCGAGTAGAGGTCGATCACCCGCGCCTCGATGCCGGCCTGTGCGAGCGCATCCGCCGCCTTGAGCGCCTCGTGGACCGTGATCCCCGCCCCGACGATCGCCACGTCGTCGCCGTCGCGCACCGTCCGCGACCCGCCGATCTCGAACTCCTCGTCCGGCCCGTAGATGACGGGCGTGTTCGGCCGCAGCGTCCGCATGTAGACGATTCCCTCGGTGTCGGCCATCCGCTCCACGAGCTTCGCGGTCTGGTTCGCGTCGCACGGATGGAGCACCGTCGAGCCGTGGACGGCGCGGATCGAGGCGATGTCCTCGAGCGCCATCTGCGAGGGCCCGTCCTCGCCGATCGAGACGCCGGCGTGCGAGCCGCAGAGGCAGTAGCTCGCGCGGCTGATCGCAGACATGCGGATGAAGTCGTAGGCGCGTGAGAGGAAGGCGGCGAAGGTGGACGCGAAGGGGCGCCAGCCGAGCACCTGCATCCCGACCGCGGTCGCGACCATCTGCTGCTCGGCGATGTACATCTCGAAGTAGCGCTCGGGAATCTCGTTGCGGAACTCCTCGGCGAAGGTCGAGTTCGAGACCTCGCCGTCGAGCGCGACGACGTCGCCGCGCGCCTTGCCGAGCGCCGCGAGCGCGTCCCCGTACGCCTTCCGCGTCGCCACCTCCGAGCCGAGCTCGTACTGCGGCAACTCGAGCGCGCCGCCCGGAAACTCGTGCTTGGGGCCGTCCGTCTCCGGCTTCGCAACGTCGAACTTCAGGTTCCGGACACCACCGAGCGTGGCGATGACCTCCTCGGAGTTGTCGAGCGCCTTGCCGTGGAATCCGTTCTTGTCCTCGACCGCTGGATCGCCCTTGCCCTTGACGGTCTTCGCCACGATGACGACGGGCCGCTCGGAGACCTCGAGCGCCTCGGCGTAGGCGCGGTCGATCGCCTCGACGTCGTGGCCGTCGATTTCGATCGCGTGGCAGCCGAACGCCCGCGCGCGGTTGGCGTACGAGTCGAGATCCCAGCCGTGCATCGTCTCGCCGCGCTGGCCGAGCCGGTTCACGTCGAAGATCGCGACGAGGTTGTCGAGTTCGTAGAACGCCGCGTGCTCGAGCGCCTCCCATTGCGACCCCTCGGCGATCTCGCTGTCGCCGCAAAGCGTCCAGACGCGGAAGGGGAGCCGGTCGAGCTTCTTGCCGGCGAGCGCCATGCCGACCGCATACGGCAGACCCTGGCCGAGCGAGCCGGTCGCGACGTCGACCCACGGAATCCTCGGCGTCGGGTGTCCCTCGAAGATCGAGTCGAACTGCCGGTAGGTGAGGAGCTGCTCCTCGGTGATCGCGTCGGCGGCGCGGAACATCGCGTAGAGCAACGTCGACGCATGGCCCTTCGAGAAGACGAGCCGGTCGTTGTGCGGGTCGTGCGGCTCCGAGAAGTCGTAGCGCAGGTACTTCGCCATCAGCACGGCCATCAGATCGGCCGCGGACATCGCCGAGGTCGGGTGACCCGAACCCGCCTTGGCCGCGGGACGGATGGCGTCGACCCGGAGCTGCTGCCCGAGCTCGCGCCAGAGCTCGACGTCGTTCACGGTCACGATTCTATGTACCGTCCGTCGCGTGAAGGTGGCGGTTGCGTTCGACCATCGGGGAGTTCATCTCCGCGAGGAGATCCTCGACACATTGCGCGAGGATGGGCACGAGATCGTCGACCTCGGTACCGACACCGATGCGGTCCGGATCGACTACCCGGACAAGGCTGCCGAGCTGGGTGCCGCGATCAAGGACGGACACGCCGAGCGCGGGGTCCTCGTCTGCGGCTCCGGCGTGGGTGCCGCGGTCGCCGCGTGCAAGATCGCCGGGATTCGGGCAGCAATCTGTCACGACGTCTACTCCGCACACCAGGGCGTCGAGCACGACGACATGAACGTGCTCTGTCTCGGCTCGGAGGTCGTCGGGCCGAGCCTCGCTGCCGACCTCGTGCGCACGTTTCTCGCCGCACGATTCGACGGAGGAGAGCGGTACGTCGCCAGACTGGAGAAGATCCGAAGGATGGAAGAAGGGATGCGGAATGGCTGAATCGAGACTCCACCAGCTCAGCGCGCGCGGGCAGTCGGTCTGGATCGACTACCTCTCGCGCGACCTCCTGCAGACGGGAGAGCTGAAGCGGATGATGGAAGCGGACGCCGTGGTCGGCGTGACCTCGAACCCGACGATCTTCCAGAAGGCGATCTCGCAGGGGAACGCCTACGACGAGCAGCTGAAGGAGCTGCTCTCCCGCGAGGACGATCCGAAGGAGATCTTCCTTCACCTCGCCGTGCGCGACGTCGAGTCGGCGCTCGACCTGCTCGCGCCGGTGCACGAGGCGAACGCGCAGGACGGCTACGTCTCGATCGAGGTCGACCCGAACCTCGCCTACGACACGGAAGCGACGTACAAGGAGGCGATCCGCCTGCACGAGTGGATCGATCGGCCGAACCTCTACGTGAAGATCCCCGGCACCGAGCCCGGTCTGAAGGCGATCGAGGACTGCATCGCGGACGGTCGCAGCATCAACGTCACGCTCCTCTTCTCGCTGAAGATGCACCAGGAGGCGATGGAGGCGTACGTCCACGGGCTCGAGCGGTTCGTCGCGGGCGGCGGCGACGCGACGAAGGTGCGGTCGGTGGCGAGCTTCTTCGTCTCGCGCGTCGACACCGAGACCGACAAGCGGCTCGAGGCGATCGGAACGGAGGAGGCGCTGGCCCTGCGCGGCAAGCTCGCGATCGCGAACGCACGCATCGCGTATCAGCACTACAAGCGGGTCTTCTCCGGCGAGCGCTGGGACGCGCTCGAGGCGAAGGGAGCGCTGCCGCAGCGCTGCTTGTGGGCCTCGACGTCGACGAAGAATCCCGAGTACCGCGACGTCCTCTACGTCGAGGAGCTCGTCGGCCCGCACACGGTGAACACGATGCCGGAGGAGACGATCAAGGCCTTCCAGGATCACGGCGAGGTGCGCGGCGACAC
>JAICME010000017.1 GCA_025929425.1 Thermoleophilia bacterium
ATCCTCGGCATCGACGAGCTCTCCGACGAGGACAAGCTCGTCGTGCAGCGCGCCCGCAAGATCGAGCGGTTCTTCTCGCAGCCGAACTTCGTCGCGGAGCAGTTCACCGGCACGCCCGGCGAGTACGTGAAGCTCGAGGACACGATCCGCGGCTTCGTCGAGATCCTCGACGGCAAGCACGACGACCTGCCCGAACAGGCCTTCTACATGGTCGGCGGGATCGAGCAGGCGGTCGAGCGCGGGAAGCAGCTCGCCGGGGCCGAAGCCGAGCCGGCCGCAGCCTAGCGATGCCCGACCATCCGCTCTTCCCGGTCTCGGTCGTGACGCCGGAGGGCCCGGCGTTCGAGGGCGAGGCCGAGATGTTGATCGTGCCGGGGGACGCGGGCGAGATCGGCGTGCTCGCGCGGCACGCGCCGCTCGTCGCGATGCTGAAGGCGGGATCGACGCGGGTTCATCTCGGCGACGGCGAGGTGAGGGAGTTCGCGACCGGCCCCGGCTTCTTCCAGGTGCTCGAGAACCGCGCGATCGCCCTCGTCGACGACGCGGTCGCGGCGGGCGAGATCGACACTGCGCGGGCGCAGCGTCAGCTGGAGGAAGCGCAGGAGGAGCTCGCGCGCGTCGAAGCGGGCGACTCGACCGCCGACCGCTGGCAGCTCGAGCAGCGGATCAGGCACGCCGAGAACCAGCTCACGGTCAGCGGCGCGGGCTAGGCGTCAGTAGCGGTCGAGCTCGACGAGCCGCTCGTCGCTGATGCCGAAGTGGTGCGCGATCTCGTGCAGGACGGTGCGCCGAACCTGACGGCGTAGCAGCTCGGGATTGCCGTGGGTCATCCGCTCGATCGGGCCGCGGTAGATCGTGATCTTGTCCGGTAGCGCTCCCGCGTAGTACGGGCCGCGCCGGTCGAGGGGAACACCCTGGTAGAGGCCGAGCAGCGGCTGGCCGGCAGGAGGCTCGTCCTCGACCGTGACGGCGACGTTCGCCATCACGCCGCGGATGTCGTCCGGCAGCTCGTCGAGCGCGTCGCTCACGAGCTGGTCGAACGCCGCAGCGCCGTCCTCGATCACGACTGCGAAGCCTCTATGAAGACGCTTCCCTCGCGTAGCGCCTCTTCCAGCGGTGCGGCCATGGCCGAATCATGGATCGCGGAGTACTCCTCGCCGAGTCGTTCCTCGACAGAGGCCTTGGCATTCTCGAAGAGAACGTGCTCGCTCGGCTGAAGGAGGACGCCGGCGTCGGCGAGCAGGCCGTCCGCGATTCCGGCGAGATGCGCCGCCCGAGCGGCATCGCCTTCGAGCAGCGAGAGGCGCGCGAACGCCGCGAGCGCATACGCCATGACCTCCTTGAAGCCCAGCTCGAAAGCCCGCGCGACCGCCAGCTCGAGCCACTCCCGCGCCGCCTCGAGATGGCCGGCATGGAGGTTGTGGCTCCCGAGGTTGTAGGTCGAGATCGCCGCGTTCGGCTTGTGCCTCGACTCGAGCGAGAGCGCTTCCTCGGTCACCTCGATCGCGCGCTCGTAGTCACCGAGCTGGCCGGCGATGTGACCGAGGTTGCCCAGCACCGTCGCAAGCCGTGCGGGCACGTCGAGCCTGCGGAAGAGATCCGCACTCTGCTCGAGCAGCGCGCTCGCGTCGTCGAACTCCTCGAGCGCCGCCGCGACCGTGCCCACGTCGCTGAGAAGGCGGGCGATCCAGAGCTCCTCGTCGAGCTCTCGCGCCATCTCGAGGGCGGCCTCGAAGCGTGTCCGCGCAAGCTCGAAGTCGCTGAGGCGGAAGGCGATGGTCCCGCTGGCCGAGAGTGCCCGTAGCCGCACCAGGGGAACGGCGTCGGTGGCGTGGGCGAGCGCCTCCTCGAGCCAGCGGCCGCCTTCGCTGAAGTAGCCGCGCACCTCCCAGAACAGCCGCAGGGAGCTCGCCAGCCGCAGCGCGAGCTCGGGCGTATCCTCGACCGACCAGGCGAGCGCGGCGCGGATGTTGTCGTGCTCGGGCTGGATGCGATCGAGCCACACTGTCGCGTCTTCGCCCGCCGTTGTCTGCTCCGCCATCGCCTCGGCGAGCTCGGTCAGCCACTCCGCGTGGCGCCGTCGCATCTCGGTCGCGCCGGCCTCTTCGAGCCGCTCGACCGCGAAATGGCGGACGGTCTCTAGCATGGTGAACCGCGAGTCGCGCCGCCGGAGCAGGTTGTTGTCGACCAGCGCTCCGAGGCTCTCGACCGGAACGTCGCACACGCGCTCGGCGGCCTCCAGCGTGCAGCCGCCGACGAAGACGCCCAGCCTGGCGAAGGCGCGGCGCTCGTCCTCCGCGAGGAGGTCGAAGCTCCAGCGAATCGTCGCGGCGAGAGTCCTCTGGCGCGCCGGTGCGTCGCGCGGTCCCGGCGGAAGGAGGTTCGGTTGGCGCGCGAGCCGCTCGAGGATCTCGCCCGGAGCGAGCAGCTTGGAGCGGGCCGCCGCGAGCTCGATCGCGAGCGGTAGCCCGTCGAGGCGGGCACAGACCCGGGCGACCTCGGGAGCGCTATCCCCGTCGAGCGCGAATCCCGGATCGACCGCGCGCGCTCTCGCCGCGAAGAGCCGCAGCGCGTCCGTCTTGACGAGTGACTCGAACGGCAGGCCGGCGTCGGGGGTGTCGAACGGCGGAACCGGATATTCGTGCTCGGCCGCCAGCCGGAGTGGCGCGCGGCTCGTCGCCACGACCCACAGGCGTGGAGCGGCAGCGAGCAGCTCGCCGACGAACGGCGCCGCGCCGAGGAGCTGCTCGAAGTTGTCCAGCACGACCAGCATCCGCCGCTCGCACAGGTGCTCGGTCACGCCGGCGGCGAGCGAACGGGTGCCCTCCTTCACATCGAGTGCCTCGGCAATGGTCGGCACGAGCAGCTCCGGGTCCGAGACCGGCGCGAGGCCGACGAACACGGCCCCGTCCCGTAGCTCCGGCTCGAGCGCCTCCGCGAGCGCGAGCGCGAGGCGCGTCTTTCCCGTCCCGCCCGGCCCGGTGAGGGTCACGAGACGCGCGTTCTCGTCCCGGAACAGCGCGCTGACGGCGGCGAGTTCGAGCCGGCGTCCGAGGAGCGGCGTGGGAGGGACCGGCAGCGGCCTTGTGGATCGGGTCGGCCCGGCGGGGGCTGCGAGGCTCGGCTCCTGTCTGAGGATCGACCGCTCCAGCTCCTGCAGGGCCGGGCTCGGCTCGAGCCCCAGCTCGTCGGCGAGGGTGCGGCGCGCATTGCGGTAGACCTCGAGCGCCTCCGCCTGGCGGCCGCAGCGGTAGAGGGCGAGAAGCCGCTGCTGGAGGAACCGCTCGCAGTAGGGATGCTCGGCCGTGAGCGCTTCGAGCTCCGCGACGACGGCGTCGTGGCGGCCGGACGCGAGCTCGGCATCGAGCCGGAGCTCGAGTGCGGTCAGGCGGAGCTCTTCGAGCCGTTCTGCCTCCGCGCCGCGCCGTGTCTGTTCCGGCAGGTCGGCGAGCGCGGGGCCGCGCCAGATCGCGAGTGCGCCCCGCAGCTCGTCGGTGGCGTCGTCGAAGCGGCCGGCCTCGAGATCCGCTCGTCCGCGCTCGAGTGCGCGCTCGAAACGGTCGAGGTCGAGCTCTTCGTCGCCGACGACTGCGCGGTATCCGCGCCCTGACGTCTCGATGCGCTCGCTCCCGAGGACTTTTCGCAGCCCGTGCACGTAGACCTGCAGCGACTGGACCGCGGATGCCGGCGGATCCTCACCCCAGAGCCCATCGATCAGCTGGTCGGCCGAGACGACGCGTCTCCGGTTGACGAGCAGCAGGGCGAGCAGCGCCCGCTGCTTCGGCGCGCCGAGTGCCGCCCGACCATCGTCGATGAGGGCCTCGATCGGCCCCAGGATGCGGAACTGCGCCGACAACCCTTAAGTCCTCCTCAAGCGGATCTTAAGCGCCGTCTCCGACGCTGCCTTCGACAGCCGCCGGCAACGGCCAACCGAGAAGGAGGCAGCATGATCCGCGCAGGAGATTCGATCGAGAACCCGGTCACCGGCGAGCGCATCGTCTTCCGGCAGACGAGCCGCGAGACGAACGGCGCAGCCGTCGTGATCGAGACCTACGTCCAGCCGAACGGCTTCGTTGCCGCGGCGCACGTGCATCCGAGCCAGGAGGAGCGTTTCGAGGTGCTTCGTGGCACGGTCGGCTTCAGGTTCGGACGGCAGAAGCTCGTGGCCGGGCCCGGCAAGCGCCTCACTGTCCCGGCGGGAACGCCGCACAAGTTCTGGAACGCCGGGGACAAGGTCGCGCACTTCGTCTGCGAGATCCGGCCCGCGCTGCAGTTCGAGTCGCTGATCGAGACGATGTTCAACCTCGCGGCCGACGGTCGCACGAACCGCAAGGGCATGCCGAATCCGCTGCAGCTCGCGGTGATCGCGCAGGCGCATTTCGGCACCGTTCGCCTCCCGTTCCCGCCGGCCGTCGTGCAGCGGATCGGCCTCGCCCTCGGCAGCTCGCTCGGCCGCGTGCTCGGCTACGAGCCCGTCTATGTCCCCTCGGCGACGCCGCTCGGCGCGCCCGCCGCGACCGCAGCCTGATGCGTCGTCGCCTCTTCATGACAGGACTCGTCCTCGCGACCCTGCTCTTCGCGGGCCTCGGGGCTTGCATCTCGCTCGTCCGCTCGATCCGCGCGATCCTCGCGCCCTCCCTCGCCTTCGAAAGGAGCACTGTCCTGTGACCAACTCCGACAACCGCCGCTGGGGCCTCGTCGGCCCGCTCACCGTCGCCCTCTGGATCGTCGGCATCGCCCTTCTCACGCACCATCAGCCCGGCGATCACGCGACCGGAAGCGAGATCCTGGCCTGGTACAAGGGGCATTCGGACTCGATCCTGCTCGGCGGCTGGATCTTCATGATCGGCTGCGTCGGCTTCGTGACGTTCGTCGCCGGCCTGCGATCACGGCTCGGCGAGGCTTCGCAGCTCGCCCTCGTAGGTGCCGCGATCGGCGCTCTCTCAGGGATGTTGATGGCTGCGGTCGACGCTGCCGGTGCTCTGGACAAGAACGACATCGTTCCGGGAACCGCGGCGACGTTCCATCACGCCGTGGACATCTTCTTCATCTGCGCCGAGCTCGCCGCGGTGCTCCCGCTCGGGGTGCTCGCCGTCGTCGCCTGGCGGACGCGCGTCCTGCCGCGCTGGTGGGCCGCCTTCAGCGGGCTCGTGGCCGGGGTGCTGTTGGTCGGTCCGATCGGCTGGATCGGCCTGATCTTCGGGCTCCCGATCTGGACGTTCGGCACGAGCCTGTTCGTCCTGCTGGGCTCTCGTACGCAGGTCCGGGCTGCTGCGGCCACTGCCTGAGGGCGGCAAGAGGGAGGCGCGCCTCGCGGTTGGCGCGCCTCCCGTCACACGCAGGCGCTACTGCGGCGCCGGCCTAGCCGACGCGGCTCGTTGTCCTCGTCGCGCCTTCGTGCGCAGGCAGATAGAGCCGCTCGACGTACTCCGCGACCATCCGCGCCGTGCCGAAGCGCGGTCCCAGCTCCGCGATCGACTCACGCATCAGCGCGATCCAGCGTTGCGGCAGCCCCGCATCGTCCCGCTCGTAGTACGCGGGGAGCGCCTGCTGCTCGAGCACGGCGTGGAGCGCGCCCGCGTCGGCCTCGTCCTGTTCCGCCTCTGTCGCGTCGTCCAGCGGAGCCTCGATGGCGAAGCCGACCGCCGGCGAGTACGCCTCCGCCCACCAGCCGTCGAGGATCGAGCAGTTGAGCACGCCGTTCAGTGCAGCCTTCATCCCCGAGGTGCCCGACGCCTCGAACGGCCGTCGCGGCGTGTTGAGCCACAGGTCAACGCCTTGCACCATCCGCCGCGCGAGCGTCATCTCATAGTCCTCGAGGAAGACGACGCGCCCTGCCGCGGCCGGCTCCCGCGCGAAGTCCACGACGAGTTGGATCAGATCCTTGCCTCCCTCGTCGGCCGGGTGCGCCTTGCCGGCGACGAGCACCTGGATCGGACGGTCGGGATCGGCGAGGAGCGAGGCGAGCCGGTCGGGCCGGCTGAAGAGGAGGTCGGCGCGCTTGTAGGTGGCGAAGCGGCGCGCGAAGCCGATCGTGAGGACGTCGGGGTCGAGCTCGCGCGCCCCGCGCGTGGTGAGGATGAACTCCAGCAGCCGCTCCTTGGCGCTGCGGTGCGCGGCCCACAGGTCGTCCGCCGCAAGCTCCCGCGCGTCCTCGAAGTGCGGCTCCGTGTCGCCGAGCAGCTGCTCGAGCTCGGGAGAGAGCCATGTCCGCTGGTGGACGCCGTTCGTGACCGAGGTGATCGGAACCTCGTCGATGCGCTTCTCCGGCCAGAGGCGGTGCCACATCTCGCGCGCCACGGCGCCGTGCAGCTCGGAGACCCCGTTCGCGTGCTCCGAGGTGCGCAGCGCGAACGGCGTTAGCCCGAAGCCCTTCTCGTCCGGCTCGACCTTGCCGAGTGCGACGAAGTCCTCCCACGCGAGGCCGCAGCGCTCGACGAGCCCCCCGAGCGCTTCTCGCACGAGCTCGGGATCGAAGACCTCGTTGCCCGCCGGCACCGGCGTGTGTGTCGTGAAGACCGTCGACGCCCGCAATCGCTCGATCGCCTCGTCGGCCGGCAGGCCCTGCTCCTCGACGAGCTCGCGCATCCGTTCGAGTTGGAGGAACGCCGAATGGCCCTCGTTGAGGTGGAACACGGTCGGCTCGAGCCCCAACCGGCGCAGCACGCGGACACCGCCGACGCCGAGCAGGATCTCCTGCCGCAGCCGGTTCGCGCGATCGCCGCCGTAGAGCGTGTCGGTGACTGCCCAGTCGGGATTTCCCTCGAGGTGCGTGTCGATGAGGTACAGGCGGACGCGTCCGACGGTCGCCCGCCACACGCCGAGCCGCACCGGCACGAGGTTGCCGTCGTCGTCCGCGAGTTCGACGATAGGCGCCATCGGCACGAGCGCGAGCGGCAGCCGGGTCGTGAGGGTCAACGGGTAGTGCTCGATCTGCCGGTCGCTCTCGTCGAGCCGCTGCTGGAAGTAGCCGCGGCGGTAGAAGAGGCCGATGCCGACGAGGGGGACGCCGAGCTCCGACGCCGCCTTGAGATAGTCCCCCGCGAGCACGCCCAGACCGCCGGAGTAGATGGGAAGGCTCTCGTCGAGTCCGAACTCGGCGGAGAAATAGGCGGCGAGGAAGTCGGCCGGGCCGCTCCGCTCGCGCCACCACGTCTCCTCGCCCCGGTCGCGCGCAAGCCGCCCTAGAACGCGTGCGAGCCGCTGGATGTAGTCCGGTGTGAGCGCCCTCGCGAGGTCGTCGTCCGTCAGCTCGAAGAGGAGCGCGGTCGGGTTGTGCTGCAGCTCCGCGAACCGTCGCGGCTCGAGCTCGGCGAAGAGGAGCCGCGCGTCCGCGATCCACGTGAACGAGAAGTCGCTCGCGATCTCCATGAGCGTCGAGCGCAGCGTCGCGCCGTCGTGTACCTCGGACACGAAGCGGCACCCTAGCCGGTGCTACGGTTGTGAAACCCGGAGAGCTTTGACAGGCAGCTTGGCGACCGGGTCAACAAACGCCTAAAGCGCCCGAGAGCGACCGCTCCCGGGCCTCTGTAAGGAGACCAGGTGCAGGACACACGGGAACGGCTCGAATCCATCCTCAGGCAGCGCATCGGCGTCCTCGACGGTTCGTGGGGCGTGCTGCTCCAGCGCGAAGTGCGCGGGGAGGAGGGCTACCGGGGCGAGTGGTTCCGGGACCACAGTCACGACGTCGCCGGTGACCCCGATCTGCTCAACCTCACGCAGCCGGAGCTGATCTCGCGCATCCACGGCAAGTACTTCGCGGCCGGCGCAGACATCGCGACGACGAACACGTTCACCGCGACGACGATCGGCCAGGCCGACTACGGCTTCGACGCCGGCGTGGTCGAGCAGATGAACCTCGACGGCGCGCGTCTCGCGCGTGCGGCCGCAGACGAGTGGGAGGCGAAGACGGGGAGCCCGCGCTTCGTCGCCGGCTCGGTCGGGCCGCTCAACGTCTCTCTCTCACTGTCGCCGAAGGTGGACGACCCCGCGTATCGCGCCGCCACCTTCGACGAGGTCGCGGAAACGTACGCGCACCAGATCAAGGCGCTGCGCGAGGGCGGGGTGGACCTGCTCCTGATCGAGACCGTCTTCGACACGCTGAACGCGAAGGCCGCGATCGTCGCCGCGCAGGACGCCGCGCCCGAGTTGCCCCTCTGGCTCTCCTTCACCGCGGTCGACAAGAGCGGTCGTAACCTGTCCGGCCAGACGGTCGAGGCGTTCTGGATCTCGGTCGAGCACGCGAGCCCCCTCGTGGTCGGCGTCAACTGCTCCCTCGGCGCGGCCGAGATGCGGCCGTTCGTCGAGGACCTCGCGGAGATCGCACCGACCTGGGTCGCCTGCTACCCGAACGCGGGTCTGCCGAACGAGCTCGGACTGCACGACGAGAGGCCGGAGGACACGAGCCGCTTCCTCGGCGACTTCGCGCGGGACGGGCTCGTCAACATCGTCGGCGGCTGCTGCGGCACGACGCCGGAGCACGTACGGCAGATCGCCGCTGCCGTGGAGGGCGTTCCGCCGCGCGAGGTTCCCGAGCCACGCGCCGCCACCCGCCTGAGCGGTCTCGAGCCGCTCGAGCTCTGGCCGGATTCCAACTTCACGATCGTCGGCGAGCGCACGAACCTCACCGGCTCGGCCCGTTTTCGCCGGCTGATCGAGGGCAACGACTACCAGGCTGCGGTCGAGGTCGCGCTCGAGCAGGTGCGCGGCGGCGCCAACGTCCTCGACGTGAACATGGATGCCGACCTGCTCGACGGCGAGCGGGCGATGACGACCTTCCTCAACCTGCTCGCGACCGAGCCCGAGGCGGCGCGAATCCCGATCATGATCGACAGCTCGCGCTGGTCGGTGCTCCAGGCCGGCCTCAAATGCGTCCAGGGGAAGGGCGTCGTCAACTCGCTCTCGCTGAAGGAGGGAGAGGAGCCGTTCCTCGAGCAGGCGCGTCTGGTGCGCCGCTACGGCGCCGGCGTCGTGGTGATGGCCTTCGACGAGCAGGGACAGGCCGAGACGGCCGAGCGCAAGGTCGAGATCGCGGAGCGCGCCTACACGCTCCTCGTCGAGCAGGTCGGCTTCGCGCCGGAGGACCTGATCTTCGACCCGAACATCCTCGCCGTGGCCACCGGGATCGAGGAGCACCGCGGCTTCGCGAAGGCGTTCCTCGATGCGCTCCCGCTGATCAAGGTGCGCTGCCCCGGCGCGCGGACGAGCGGCGGCGTGTCCAACCTCAGCTTCGCGTTCCGCGGCAACGACGTCGTGCGCGAGGCGATGCACTCGGCCTTCCTCTACCACGCGATTCGCGCAGGGCTCGACATGGGCATCGTCAACGCAGGCCAGCTCGCCGTCTACGAGGACATCGAGCCGGAGCTGCTCGAGCACGTCGAGGACGTGATCTTCGACCGCAGGGAGGATGCGACCGAACGGCTCGTCGAGCTTGCGAGCCGCGTGCGCGGCGAGGCGACGCGGCGCGAGGTCGACCTCTCCTGGCGCGAGGCGCCCGTCGAGAAGCGGCTCGAGCACGCGCTCGTGCACGGCATCGTCGACTTCATCGAGGAGGACACCGAAGAGGCGCGCCGGCGGGCCGACCGCCCGCTCGACGTGATCGAGGGGCCGCTGATGGCCGGAATGCAGGTCGTCGGCGACCTCTTCGGAGCGGGGAAGATGTTCCTCCCGCAGGTCGTGAAGAGCGCCCGCGCGATGAAGCGTGCGGTCGCCTATCTCGAGCCGTTCATGGAGGCCGAGCAGGCGGCCGGCGGCGTACCGCGGGCGCGCGGCAAGGCCGTGCTCGCCACGGTGAAGGGCGACGTGCACGACATCGGCAAGAACATCGTGGGCGTCGTCCTCGGCTGCAACGACTACGAGGTGCTCGACCTCGGTGTGATGGTTCCGGCCGAGCGGATCCTCGACACCGCGGTCGAGGAGGGCTGCGACGTCGTCGGGCTCTCCGGCCTGATCACGCCGTCGCTCGACCAGATGGTCGACGTCGCCCGTGAGATGGAGCGGCGCGGGATGGAGCTGCCGCTGCTGATCGGCGGCGCGACGACGTCGCGCCAGCATACGGCGGTGCGGATCGCGCCCGCATACTCGCAGCCGGTCGTGCACGTTCTCGACGCTTCGCGCGTCGTGCGCGTGGTCTCGGATCTGCTCGACCCGGTGCGGCGCGAGACGCTCGACGGCGAGAACCGCATCGACCAGGAGCGCCTGCGCGACCTGCACGCCGAGAAGGAGCGCAAGCCGCTCCTGCCGCTCGCTGCCGCGCGCGCCAACCGCCAGCAGGTCTCGTTCGACGACCTGCCCGTGCCCGAGTTCACGGGTCGTCGCCTCGTCGAGCCCGACCTCGCAACCCTCCGCGAGTACATCGACTGGCAGTTCTTCTTCCACGCGTGGGAGCTGAAGGGGCGCTTTCCGCAGATCCTCGACCAGCCGGCCGCGCGCGAGCTGTACGAGGACGCGCAACGGCTGCTCGACCGGATCGTCGGCGAAGAGCTCCTCGTCGCCCGCGGCGTCTTCGGTTTCTGGCCGGCGGCGTCCGACGGAGACGACGTCGTCGTCGACGGGACGCGCTTCTGCTTCCTCCGCCAGCAGTCGGACTACGGCGACTCACGCCCCAACCGCTGCCTGGCCGATTTCGTCGCTCCCGAGGGAGACCACCTCGGCGCCTTCGCGGTCACCGCCGGGATCGGCACCGACGAGCTCGCCGCCGGCTTCGAGGCGGAGCACGACGACTACCACGCGATCATGGCCAAGGCGCTCGCCGACCGCCTCGCCGAGGCGTTCGCGGAATACCTCCACGAGGTCGCGCGCCGCGCCTGGTACGAGACGGGGCCGCAGCTCTCGAAGGATGAGCTCGCCGCCGAGCGGTTCCGCGGCATCCGGCCCGCGTTCGGTTATCCCGCCTGCCCGGATCACGGGGAGAAGCCGAAGCTCTTCTCCGTGCTGGGCGCCGAGGAGGCCGGCATCGAGCTCACGGAGACGTTCGCCATGACGCCGGCCGCGAGCGTGAGCGGCATCTACCTCGCGCATCCCGAGGCCCGCTACTTCTCCGTCGGGCGACTCGGCCGCGACCAGGTCTCCGACTATGCGGCCCGCGAAGGTCTCTCCGTGGAGGAGGCCGAGGCCCGGCTCCGGCCGAATCTCGGCTACGAGCCCCCTGCAGATGAGCCGAACGTGAGAGTCGTTTCAGCCTCTTCCGCCGGCTGAGCTATCCTCGTGGCGAAGCGCGCCGCGGTGGCGCCTCTTTCGCATGCGGACGACGCTCAAGCGCGGTATCGGACGGGTCAACGGCCTGAACGGCAACGGCCACTCGGCGTTGCCGCCGGCGTTTGGACCGATCGTGCGCTACCGGCAGCCCGAGCCGCCGAAGCGCTCGGTCACGGGTGTCATCCTGCGCGGGTTCGGCTGGCTGGTGCTGGCGATCCTCGTCGTCGCTTCAGGTGCTGCGGGCGGCCTCTATCTCTACGGGCACGAGAGCCTCCAGTCCGTCTCCGCGCATACCCACCAGCTCGTCACCGCGGAGAAGAACGGAAGCCTCAATGTTCCCGACGCCTCCAAGCCGGCGATCGCCCTGGTCGCGGGCTACGACGTCCGCGGCAAGCCCAACGGGCCGAATCCCTATGCCGGCTCCAACTCGGACACCCTGATGCTGATGCGGGCGGACCCGGCGAACGACACGCTCTCGCTGCTGTCGTTCCCGCGCGACCTCTGGGTGAACATCTACTGCCACGGGGCGACGGTCTACACGCAAAGCCGGATCAACTCGGCCTGGTCACTCTGCGGGAACAACGGCCCGGCGGCGACGCTGAACACGATGGAACGCCTGACCGGCCTCAAGGTCAACTACCTGATCACGCTCGACTTCCACGCTTTCAAGCAGATCGTCAACCACCTGCACGGCGTGTACATGAACATCGACCGCCGCTACTACATCCCGCCGCACTCGGGGACCTCGACGGTCAACCTTCATCCCGGCTACCAGAAGCTCGACGGAGGCGAGGCGCTCTCCTACGTGCGGTACCGGCATACGGACAGCGACGTCTATCGCAACGGCAGGCAGCAGCTCTTTCTCGAGGCACTGAAGAGCAGGGTCAAGACGGGTCTTTCGATCACGGACGTCCCGAAGCTGATCCACGATCTGAAGTCGAATGTGGAGATCGCCCGCGGCGGCGGCGGCTCCGTGACGTTCAAGGAGCTCGAGTCGTATCTCGGTCTCCTCTATCACCTGCCGCCGGGCAACCTCTTCCGCAACGCGATTCCGATCGCCGATCTCCCGACCGTCGTCACGGCCGGCGGGGCAGACGTGATCCAGGCCAGGCCCGGATCCGTCCAGGCCGCGGTGCAGAGGTTCCTCCATCCGGATGTGCGGGTCGGTACAGCGGTCAGCAACCAGTACTCCGGACACAAGAAGCCCCCCACGAAGACCAAGAAGCGACATCCGCTTCCGAAGTCGGCGATCTCGGTCCTCGTCCTCAACGCCGGCAAGACTCCGGGCGAGGCCTCGAACACGACCTACCTCCTCGGCAAGCACGGCTACACGACGAAGACGCTCGCGGCAGGGCTTGCGGCGAACGCGCCCGCCGTGGAGCGCAACACGACCGTGTACTACAACCCCGTCCAGCCGAACGCGTTGCAGGCGGCTCAGCAGATTCGGCCGCTGTTCGGCGCACACAGCGAGGTCGCGCAGATGACGACGAACATCGCGAACTTCGCACGACAGGCCGGAGACCCGCTCACGGTGGTAACCGTCGGGACGAGCTTCGGCGGCAAGCTCACACTGCCGCACCGGGTGAAGCTGCCGCCCAAGCTGCCGCCGGCGGTGAGTGACGGCGTCTCGGTGACCGCACAAGCCCTGCGCAGCGTTCGCTTCAAGGCGCACTTCCCGCTCAGGGTTCCGCACCGGATCGCGCAGTACGCGCATCTCTCGGACCAGGAGGGAGTGCGCGTCTTCAAGCCGCTCAAGAACCGGCACGAGGTCGTGCTGACCTTCGTGATGCCGGACGGGATCCAGTACTGGCAGATCGAGGAGACGGATTGGAGCACGGCGCCGATCCTCGCGAGCCCGACCCAGACCTTCTTCCACGACCACCAGAAGTTCCAGGTCTACACGACCGGCGGCGCGATCCAGATGGTCGTCCTGCGGACGCCGAAGGCGAGTTACTGGGTCATGAACACGATCCTCAACCAGCTCTCCAACTCGACGATGATCGCGATCGCCGAGAGCCTGCAGCCGATTGGACGCTGACGAAGCCGGTTAGGCTAGGCACGTGGCTCGAGTCGCAATCTTCGGGGCCGGCTACGTCGGCCTGGTAACCGGGGCATGCTTCGCCGACCTCGGCCACGAGGTCGTAGTCCGTGACGTCCTGCCCGAGCGGATCGAGCGGCTTCGCAACGGGGAGGTGCCGATCTACGAGCCGGGGCTCGACGACGTCCTCGCGCGCAACCGCGACCGGATCTCGTTCACGCTCGACGTCCGGGAAGCCGTTGACGGAGCCGACTTCCTCTACGTGGCGGTCGGCACGCCGCCGACCTATGCCGGAGACGCAGACCTTTCCGCGGTCTGGACGGTGGTGGACGAGCTCCCCGACGACGCGCGCGCGACGATCGTCATGAAGTCGACCGTGCCCGTCGGGACCGGTGAGAAGGTGCGCGCCGCGCTCGACGCGCGGGGACTCGAGGCGGTCGGCTACGCCTCGAACCCGGAGTTCACCGCGGAAGGCACCGCGGTGCGCGACTTCATGGAGCCCGACCGGATCGTGATCGGCGCGTTCGACGAGGCGGACGGGGATGCCGTCGAGGCGCTCCACGCGGGGATCGATGCCCCCGTGGTGCGCACGGACGTCAACTCCGCCGAGATGATCAAGCTCGCGGCCAACGCGTTCCTCGTCACCCGGATCAGCTTCATCAACGAGATCGCGAACGTGTGCGAGCTCATCGGAGCCGACGTGAAGAGCGTCGCGGAGGGGATCGGCCTCGACCACCGGCTCGGGCCCCATTTCCTGCGCGCCGGGATCGGCTGGGGCGGCTCGTGCTTCCCGAAGGACTCGCTCGCGCTGAAGCAGCTCGCCGCCAACTCGGGCTACCACTTCCACCTCATGAACGCCGTGATCGAGGTGAACGAGCTGCAGAAGCGGCGCGTGCTGCAGAAGCTACAGCGGCACCTCGGCCGGCTGCGCGGCAAGCGCGTCGCGCTGCTCGGCCTCGCCTTCAAGCCGAACACGGACGACATGCGCGAGGCGCCGTCGCTCGTGCTCGCCTCGCGGCTCCTCGCGGAGGGCGCGGAGGTGCGCGGCTGGGACCCGATCGCGCGGCCGGACCTGCAGGGAGTCGAGTTCTGCGCCTCGCCGCTCGAGGCCGTGAGAGGCGCCGACGCAGCGGTCATCGTCACCGAGTGGCAGGAGCTCCTCGAGTTTCCGAGCGAGGAGACGCGCGAGGCGATGAGCCACCCGCTGATCATCGACGGGCGCAACCTGCTCGACGCCGACGCGGTGCGGGCGCTCGGCTTCGCCTACGAGGGCGTCGGTCGCAGCGTCTCGCCGCTCGACGTCTTCCCGGAGACGGCCGAGCGCGACCCGGAGACGAGCGAGTAATGGAGGCGCTCGTGCTCGCCGGCGGCAAGGCGGAGCGGCTCGGGGAGGCGGCGCAAGGGCTACCGAAGCCGCTCGTCCCGGTGGCGGGATTCCCTCTCGCCGAGTACGCGGTCGCGAGGCTCGTCGAGGGTGGAGTGACGCGTGTCATCGTGGCCTGCCGTGCCGGGGATGAGGACGCCTTCGTGAATGCGCTCACGGGTCTCGGTGCCGAGATCGAGGCGGTCGGGGAAGAGGAGCCTCTCGGCCGCGGCGGCGGCCTGCGCCTCGCGGGGTCGCGGCGGCAGGAGGAAGGACCGGTGATCGCGCTCAACGGCGACGAGCTCCTCGATGTCGACTTCTCTGCGCTCATCGCCGAGCACGGCGAGAGCGGTGCGGCTGCGACGCTCGTCGTCGCGCAGGTGCGCTCGCCGTTCGGGGTCGTCGACGTCGAGGAGGGCGGCACGATCACCGGCTTCCGCGAGGCTCCGCTGCTCGAGCACTGGGTCAACTCCGGCGTCTACGTCCTCGGCGAGGAGGCGCTCGCTCTTCTTCCGGAGAAGGGCGATCACGAGCTGTCCACCTTTCCGCAGCTTGCGAGCGAGCGGAGGCTGCACGCGCACCGTCACACGGGCGTCTGGCTCACGGTCAACACGCCGAAGGATCTCCGTCGCGCGGCCGAGTTCATGACGGAGCATCCGGAGTGGCGTCCGCAGAGGCGGCTCGCCTGATGGTCGACTCGCCGAACTACGGTTCGCTCGACCGCTTCGCATTCGAGCCGCGCCGCGTGGAGAAGCCGTGGGGCTGGGAGCTGATCTGGGCTCATGCCGACGAGTACGTCGGGAAGATCCTCTTCATCAAGGCGGGCGAGTCGCTCTCGCTCCAGTTCCACCGGGAGAAGGACGAGAGCTGGTACGTCGAGAGCGGGCGTGCGAAGCTCGAGCTCGGGGAAGCGGGCCAGGAGGCGCTCGACGAGGAGGTCATCACCGCCGGCGCGTGCTTCCGTTACCGCCCCGGCACCGTGCACCGCGTGACCGCGCTCGAGGACACGACGATCCTCGAGGTCTCGACGCCACATCTCGACGACGTCGTCAGGCTCGAGGACCGCTATGGACGCGAGGGCACCAGTAACCCCTGAGCGCGTTCTCAGCTGGGACGGCTGTGTGAATGTCCGTGATCTCGGCGGGCTTCCGCTCGCCGACGGTGGCGAGACCGCGTACCGCGTCGTCGTGCGCGCGGACTCCCTGCCCGGGCTGACCGAGGCAGGTCGGCGGGCACTCGTCGACTACGGCGTCTCGCTCGTCGTCAACCTCCGGCCACAGAACGAGGACGAGGCGGCTCTCGAGCCCCTGCCGGTCCCGGTCGTGCGCCAGGCGATGGATCCGCGGCCGGTTCCGGCCGCGTGGGACTGGCCGTCGATGCGGGAGGCGTACCTTGCGCTCGCCGACCGCTACCGGGCGGAACTTGCGCAGGCGCTGACGATTCTCGGCGACGCCGATCCACCGGCCGCGATCCATTGCGCCGGCGGCCGCGATCGCACCGGCATCGCCTGCGGGATGGCGCTCTGGCTCGCCGGCGTCGAGCCGGATGTGATCGCGGCCGACCACGCCCTGAGCGACGAGAGCTGGGCGCCGCACAACAACCCGTGGCTCGCGGCGGCGCCCGACGACGCGGAGCGGGAGCGCCGACTTCGTGTCTTGCAGCCTGCCGGCCGCACGCTCGCCGACGTGCTCGAGGAGATCGAGGCGGGGGAGGGGATTCGGAACCGGCTCCTCGCGGCCGGCGCCGACGAGGCCGCGCTCGACCGTCTCGTGGGGCGGCTCCGAGGCGAGGCTTGAGCGTGGAGGGCTGCCTTGCCTGCGACGCCACGGCCGGCCGCATCGAGGTTCCCGGCGGCATGATCGCCGAGACCGAGCACTGGCACGCCGATCACTGCATCGGGCCGTTCGGCGTCGGCGCCGTCGTCGTCAAGACCAAAGAGCACGTCGGGGATCTCTGGCATCTCCCGGATGGGGCTGCGGATGAGCTCGGCCCGTTCCTGCGCCGGATCTCCGGCGCGATCGTGGACGGGCTCGGCGCCGAGCGCGCGTACCTCACGATGTGGGTCGACAAGCCACCGCTCCACGTCCACATGGTCGTCTACCCGCGCTGGCCCGACGACCGCGACCGGGCGCTCGATCTGCAAGGTCGCCGGTGGGAGGAGGGGCCGCCGGCTGCAGCGGAGGCAGCCGAAGCCGCTGAGCGTCTGCGGATCCACCTCCGTAAGGCTTGACACAGCTGTGTTAAGGTCGGCCCGATGGATCCGCTTCACGTAGGCCATGCCGCGAAGCACACCGGCTGGTCCGCCCGGATGCTCCGCTACCTCGAGCAGGCAGGGCTCGTCGTCCCGTCGCGCACGGCCGCCGGCTACCGGCTCTACGGCCTGCGCGAGCTGAACCAGCTCCGCTCGCTCGCGGAGCTGCGCACGCGCTTCGGCCTCGGGATCGGCGACATCGCATTCGCCGCGCGGCTCCGCAGGGAGCCCGAGCTCCGCACCGCGATCGACGGCTGGCTGGCCGACGTCGAGGAGCAGCTCGGTCCGGGGATCGCCGCAGGCGCTCCCAGCCGCTGGGTCGAGTGGGAGCAGCGCAAGCACGAACGACTTCTCGCCGCATAACGAAAGGAACCGATGGCTACCATGCAACGCTACGACGTGAAAGATCTCGCCCTCGCGGAGGAGGGCAAGCGGAGGATCGAGTGGGCGGATCGGCAGATGCCGGTGCTCGCGGCGATCCGCGAGCGGTTCGAGGCCGAGCAGCCTCTCGCCGGCCTCCGCATCTCCGCGTGCCTCCACGTCACGACCGAGACGGCGAACCTCATGCGGACGCTTCAGGCCGGCGGCGCGGACGTCGTTCTCTGCGCGTCCAACCCGCTCTCGACGCAGGACGACGTCGCGGCTGCGCTCGTGTCGGAGTACGACGTGTCGGTCTTCGCGATCAAGGGCGAGGACAACGACACGTACTACGCCCACATCGAGGCTGCGGTCGACCACAAGCCGCACTTCACGATGGACGACGGCGCCGACGTGATCGGCGTCCTCCACTCGGCGCGGCGCGAGCAGCTCGGCGAGATCATCGCCGGCACCGAGGAGACGACCACCGGCGTGATCCGGCTCAAGGCACTCGAGGCGGAGGGGAAGCTCGGCTTCCCGATCATCGCCGTCAACGAGGCCCAGACGAAGCACATGTTCGACAACCGCTACGGCACGGGCCAGTCGACGCTCGACGGGATCATCCGCGCAACGAACGTCCTCATCGCGGGCAAGCGCTTCGTCGTCTGCGGCTACGGCTGGGTCGGGCGCGGCGTCGCCTCTCGCGCGCGCGGCATGGGTGCGCACGTGATCATCACCGAGGTCGATCCGCTGAAGGCGCTCGAGGCGACGATGGACGGCTTCGAGGTGCTGCCACTCGCGCGGGCGGCCGAGATCGGCGACCTGTTCTGCACCGCCACCGGCGACAAGCACGTGATCGCGCGCGAGCACATGGAGCTGATGAAGGACGGAGCGATCCTCTCCAACACGGGCCACTTCAACGTCGAGATCGAGATCCCCGCGTTGCGCGAGCTGGCGGTCGAGACGAAGAAGGCGCGCGAGTTCGTGGAGGAGTTCACGCTCGCCGACGGACGGCGCCTGTACCTCATCGCCGACGGCCGGCTCGTCAACCTCTCCGCCGCCGAGGGCCACCCGGCGCTCGTGATGGACATGTCCTTCGCGAACCAGGCGCTCGCGCTCGAGTACGCGGCGCGGAACGCGAGCGAGCTCGATCGCAAGGTCTATCCGGTGCCGCCGGAGATCGACCGCGAGATCGCGCGGCTCAAGCTCGAGACGATGGGTGTCGCGATCGACACGCTGACGGAGGAGCAGGCGCACTACCTCGCGTCCTGGGACGAAGGCACCTGAGCCGGCCCACGGAGTCGCGTCGATGAAGGCCGTCATCCTCGCGGCGGGCTACGCGACGCGACTCCGCCCGCTCACGGACGACATCCCGAAGCACCTGCTCCCGATCGGCGACCGGCCGATGCTCGACTGGGTGCTCGAGAAGGTTCGCGAGGTGGTCGAGGTCGACGGCGCCCACCTCGTGACGAACAGACGCTTCGCGCCGGCGTTCGCACGCTGGGCGGAGTCGAGCGGGGTCGTCGTGCATGACGACGGGACGACCTCGAACGACGACCGGCTCGGCGCGGTCGGCGACCTGCGGCTCGTGATCGAGGCTGCGGGTCTCGACGATCAGGAGCTGCTCGTCCTCGCCGGGGACAATCTGTTCGAGTTCTCGCTGCCGCGTCTCGTCGAGTGGTGGCGCGCCAAGCCGCAGCCCGCGAGCGCGGTCCCGCTCCACGACGTGGGCGACCTCGAGCTCGCAACGCACTACGGGATCGCGGACACCGACCGCGACGATCGCATCGTGCAGTTCGTCGAGAAGCCGAGCGATCCGCCGTCGACGCTCGCCTCGACCCTGGTCTATGTGCTGCCGTCCGAGCATGTGCGGCTCGTGGCGGCGTATCTCGACGCGGGCGAAAGCGCCGACAATGCCGGCAGCTTCCTCGGCTGGCTCGCGCGCCGCGAACCGGTCTACGGCTATCGCTTCGAGGGCAGCTGGTTCGACATCGGGAACCACGACCAGCTGCTCGAGGCGGACAACCGGGTGCGCCTGCAGACCGGGTTGCCGGAGCGCGAGACATACAGCCTCGACTGAAGCGACACGATTCCGGCGCATGTAGCGCCGTAGCGTGGAGCCGTGCTCGATCTGCTCCTGCCGCAGCGCTGCGTCGTCTGCGGCAGCGGCGGACGGCAGCTCTGCTCCGGCTGCCGGGAGGAGCTGCCGCGGATCGAGCCGCCTCTCTGCGCCCGCTGCGGAGCGCCGACCGCGTGGCTCGTCGAGCGATGCCGCGAGTGTGCCGGACGCCGGCTCGGCTTCGCGACCGCACGTGCGGCGGTCGGCTACGACGAAAGGGTGCGGCGCCTCGTGCACGCGTGGAAGGAGCGCGGGCTCAGGCGACTCGCGGTCGAGGTCGCGGCGCTCGTCGTCGAGCGCGTCCCGCCTCCCGAGGTGGACGCCGTCACGTTCGTCCCGAGCGATCCCGCGCGGCGCCTGAAGCGCGGGCACAACCCGGCGGAGCGGCTCGCGCGCGAGCTCGCCGCGGCCTGGAAGCTCCCGTGCCTGCCGCTGCTCGAGCGGACGCGCGGCGGCCGCCAGCGCGGGAGCTCGGCGACCGAGCGCCGAAGCGTCCGCGGCGCCTTCCGCGCGACCGCCACCGCACCGCGCACGGTCGTGGTGATCGACGACGTCTACACGACCGGCGCGACCGCCGCCGCCACGGCGACAGCCCTCCGCGCCTCGGGCGCCCGCCGCGTCGAGGCGATCACGTTCGCCCGCGCGCTTCGTCGCAGCTGACCGGGTAGCCGCGAGCGTCAGTAGGGTAAGAGGCACCGCACAGGCCGCAACAGGGGGAGGCGTCGATGCAGCTTCACGTCAAGGGCAAGAACCTCGAAGTGAACGACTCCATCCGAAGCTATGTCGAGCAGAAGCTCCAGAAGCTCGACCGCCGCGTCCACGAACTGACGGAGGTCGAGATCGAGCTCGCGGTCGAGAAGAATCCGTCGATCGCCGAGTCCCAGGTCGCCGAGGCGACCGTTCATCTCAAGGGCCACACGCTCCGCGCCCGCGAGGCCGCGCACGACATGAAGGCAGCGATCGACGAGCTCGCCGACAAGCTCGTCCGCCAGGTGAAGGACATCCACGACAAGCGTGTGCATGTCCGCAAGCAGGTCGACGAGCCGCCGGTCCCGGACCCGGCTCAGGTGGAGCCTCCTGAGGCCTAGTTGGGGCTCTTCAGACGTCGGCGCGAGTCGCTGAACGAGCAGCTCCTCCGGGAGGCGGGCCTCGATCCCGCGCAGCTGCTCGGCGACCCGCGACCACGTCCTTTGCTGCAACCCCCGTCCATCCTGGCGGCGGCCGGCGTTCCCGACGGCTCCTCGCTCGGGCCGAAGGAGTGGGATGCCGCCGTCACGGCCGACGTACCCGGACTGGCCGGGAACCGGATCGAGTTCACGACGATTCCGGACGGCGACGTGATCGTGGCCGACGAGACCGGTGACGCCGACCTCTCGCCGCTCGCCGATGCCGTCGAGCAGCGCATCGGTCCGCCGTACCGGGCGGTCGCACAACGCCAGGACGGCGATCTCTGGGCGGTGGCCGCGAGGCGGATCCAGGTGGCGCAGATCGCCTTCCCCGACGGCGACAAGCTCGAGTTCTCGCACCACGACCACTCGGGCGAGCTGCGCGTCGACGGGGAGCCGAGCGACGCGCCCGTCCCGCCCGAGCTCGAACGTCTCGCAGAGACTTCCGGCGAGAGCTACTACGTCGAGGCGGAGCGGATCGACGGTGACCTCTGGGAGGTCAAGGTGTCGGCCTTGTAGGTCGCTACCCTAGGTCCTCGTGGAGATCGGCAACCTCGAAAAGGTCCTGCGTGTCGGCGAGGGCCGGCGCCTCAAGCGGCTTCAGGAGCAGGCGGCGTACGTCACGTCGCTCGAACCCGACTTCGAGAAGCTCTCCGCCGCCGATCTGCAGGGCAAGACGGCCGAATTCCGCCAGCGTCTCGAGAACGGCGAGAGCCTCGACGAGCTCGTCTTCGAGGCGTTCGCGGCCGTACGCGAGGCCCGCAAGCGCGCGTCGGACCAGCGCATGTTCGACGTGCAGCTGATGGGCGGGATCGTCCTCCACGAGGGCGACATCGCCGAGATGAAGACCGGCGAAGGAAAGACGTTCGTCGCCAGCCTCGCCCTCTACCTCAACGGCCTCACCGGCCGCGGTGCGCATCTCATCACCGTCAACGACTACCTCGCCCAGCGCGACGCCGAGTGGAACCGGCCCGTCTTCGAGTCGCTCGGCATGACCGTGTCCTACATCGAGACGATGATGCCGTTCGACGCGCGCAAGGCGGCGTACGCCGCAGACGTCACATACGGGACGAACTCCGAGTTCGGCTTCGACTACCTGCGCGACAACATGGCCGTCTCGCGGGACGGCCTCGTCCAGCGCGGCCACGCCTACGGGATCGTGGACGAGGTCGACTCGATCCTGATCGACGAGGCGCGGACGCCGCTCATCATCTCCGGCGAGCCCGAGCAGGCCGCGCAGCTCTACAACGACTTCGCACGCGTGGCCAAGCAGCTCATCCCGTTCCGCTCCTCACCCGGCGACCCGAAGGGCGCGGCCGAGGATGCCGGCGCCGACTTCGAGTACGACGAGAAGCACAAGACGGTCGGCGTGACGCCGCAGGGCGTGCAGAAGGTCGAGCGCGCGCTCCGGATCGACAACCTCTACGCCCCGGAGAACACGCAGCTCGTCAACCACCTCTACCAGGCGCTCAAGGCGCAGTCCCTCTACCAGCTCGACGTCGACTACGTGATCCAGGACGGCGAGGTGAAGATCGTCGACGAGTTCACCGGCCGGATCATGGAGGGGCGCCGCTGGAGCGAGGGCCTCCACCAGGCGGTCGAGGCGAAAGAGGGCGTCAAGATCCAGGAGGAGCACCAGACCCTCGCCACGATCACGCTCCAGAACTACTTCCGCCTCTACGAGAAGCTCGCCGGCATGACCGGCACAGCGAAGACCGAGGAGAAGGAGTTCGTCGAGATCTACGGCCTCGACGTCGTCGAGATCCCCACGAACGTCGCGGTCGCCCGCGCCGACGAGAACGACCTCGTCTTCAAGACGCGGGACGGAAAGTGGGCAGCCGTCGTCCGTGACATCGAGGAGCGTGCGCGCGAGGGCCAGCCCGTCCTCGTCGGCACGATCGCCGTCGAGACTTCGGAGTACCTCTCGCAGCTCTTGACCCGCAAGGGGATCAAGCACAACGTCCTCAACGCGAAGGAGCACGCGCGCGAGGCCGAGATCATCAAGGACGCAGGTGTGCGCGGCGCGGTCACGATCGCGACGAACATGGCCGGCCGTGGCGTCGACATCAAGCTCGGCGACGGCGTCGTCGACCTCGGCGGCCTCTACGTCCTCGGCACCGAGCGCCACGAGTCGCGCCGGATCGACAACCAGCTGCGTGGCCGCTCAGGCCGCCAGGGCGACCCGGGTGAGACGCGCTTCTACCTCTCCGGCGAGGACGACCTCGTCCGCCTCTTCGCCGGCGACCGGATCAAGGGCGTCATGGAGCGCTTCAAGATCCCCGAGGACCAGCCGATGGAGGCGAAGATCCTCTCCAGGCAGATCGAGGGCGCGCAGAAGAAGGTCGAGGAGCAGAACTTCGTCATGCGCAAGAACGTCCTCAAGTACGACGACGTCCTCAACCGGCACCGCGGTCGGATCTACGAGCAGCGGCGCCAGGTGCTCGACGGCGAGGACCTCTCCGACCAGATCAAGCTCTGGATCGAGGAAGTCGTCGAGGACACCGTCAACGTCTTCACGCAGGACGAGTACCAGCAGGACTGGGATCTCGAGGCGCTCACGAATGCGATGACCGGCCTCTACCAGACGGAGATCACGGCCCAGGAGCTGCGCGACGACCTCGAGGAGATCTCCCGCGAGTCGCTGATCGAGGAATTCCAGGAAGACGCACTCGACGAGTACAGGGCGAAGGAGGAGGAGTTCGGCTCGGAGCTGATGCGAGAGCTCGAGCGCTTCATCGTTCTCCAGGTCGTCGACATGCGCTGGCGCGAGCACCTCGAGAACATGGAGGCGCTCCGCGAGGGGATCCACCTGCGGTCGATGGCCCAGAAGGACCCGCTCGTCGAGTACACGGGCGAGGGCGAGCGGATGTTCACCGAGCTCGGCCAGGTGATCCGCAGCGAGGTCGTGCTCCACCTCTTCCACGCCGAGCTCGCGCCCGACGAGCAGACGCAGCAGCAGCTCACGCAGCAGCGATCCGGGAACGGCAACCTGCACTACGAGCACGAGACGAGCGCGGGCGCCGAGGTGATCGACGCCGCGCTCGCCGGAGGCGTGAGCACGGCCGCGATCGGAGCGGCGACCGCCCCGCGACCCGTGCAGGCGAGCGCCCAGGACAAGATCGGCCGCAACGACCCGTGCTGGTGCGGCTCGGGCAAGAAGTTCAAGAAGTGCCACGGGGCCTAGCCGGCTTGCCGGGAGCAAGGACACGGGGAAAAGCCCGCAGTCCGAGGCCGAGCGTCTCGCGGATTCGTGCCCGCAGGCCCGGCTCGGGCGCGACAGGGAGCTCGATCGTGAGGGCGTCGAGCTCCACGAAGTAGAGCCGCATCCTGCCGAGGCCCTCCAGCTCCTGCTCGAGCGGCTCTGCGCGTCCTCGAATCTGCGGCTCCAGATCCTCGTACAGCGCCTCCGACACCAGGACGTACTCCGTCGACGGGACGTCGTTCTTGAGCATCCGGTGGACGGTGATCACGTCCACGCCGACCAGCTTCTCGGTCTCGCGGATGCGCTGGGGCACCACATCGCCGAGGTGCGCGACGAACTTGACGTTCAGCTTTCCGATCCGACGGCAGGCATCGCAGACACAGAGGTTGTGGGCGACCATCCACTGCTGCTTCGTGTGAAACGCCCGGTACATCGCGAGTGCGGAGGCCATCAAATCCCCTCGAGTCTCGTGGGGAGCCGAGAGAAAGAGCGCGTCTCCTTCGACCTCGACGAGTCTCAGCGCAGGGGCTGCGTCGAGCATCGATTCGAGGAGGCGCCGGGTGATCTCCTGCGAGTGGGCGAGATTCAGCCGGTGAAGCCGCATGAACTCCGTGTAGCCGGCGATGTCCGCCAGGAGGAGCAGCGCTCGATCAGCCATCTGCGCCGCCCAGTCTAAGGCACCACTTCGGATCACGAAGGAACGGTGCTGCGAGCTGCGTGCCCTACGATGACCGGCGCCATGGCGGCCGACGAAGTCCAGATCCCGCTTTCGGAGCAGCTCGAGGAGATCGGGGCCCAGCTCGACTGGGTCCGTGGTTACCTTTGACCCCGCTTCGCTGAAGACCCGCCAGGACGAGCTCGAGGAGGAGCTTGCGAAGCCCGACTTCTGGTCGGACCAGCAGCGCGCCGCTCGCCTGTCGGCCGAGCACCAGCGGACACAGCAGAAGCTCCAGCGCTATGACGAGCTGGTCTCGAACGTCGAGTTCTTGCGCGAGGGCGCGGGCACGTTCCCGGATGAGGAGCTCGAGCCTGTGCTGCGCGAGGTACACGCCGAGCTCGCGCGGCTCCAGGAGGCTGCGCTCTTCTCCGGCGAGTACGACGCGGGCGACGCGGTCGTCACGATCCAGTCCGACGCGGGCGGCACCGACGCGCAGGACTGGGCCGAGATCCTCCTGCGCATGTACCTCCGCTGGGCCGAGCAGCGCGGACTCAAGACCGAGGTGATCGAGTCGAGCCCGGGGGAGGAGTACGGGATCAAGTCGGCCGCCTTCACCGTGCGCGGGGAGAATGCGTACGGGATCCTCAAGGCCGAGCGCGGGAAGCACCGGCTCGTCCGCCTCAGCCCGTTCGATTCGGCGCACCGTCGTCATACGAGCTTCGCGCAGGTCATCGTCGCGCCGCTGCTCGAGGATGCCGGCGACATCGAGATCGCCGACGACGACATCCGGATCGACACGTATCGCTCCTCCGGCGCCGGCGGTCAGCACGTCAACAAGACCGACTCCGCCGTGCGGATCACGCACCTGCCGACCGGCATCGTCGTCGCCGTCCAGAACGAGCGGAGTCAGTCGTCGAACAAGGACACGGCGATGAAGATTCTCCGCTCACGGCTCGCCGAGAAGGCCGAGGAAGAGCGCGAGGCCGAGCTCGCGCGAGAGCGTGGAGGCGTCTCGATGGGCTTCGGTGGCGAGACGATCCGGAGCTATGTCCTCCACCCGTACCAGCAGGTCAAGGACGCACGCACGGGCCACGAGGTCGGCAACACGCAGGGCGTTCTCGACGGCGATCTCGACGGTTTCATCCGCGCGTATCTCCTGCAAACTGCAGGAGAGGCTTAGGCTCGCGCCGAAAGCTTCGCTAGAGTGAGGGTGCATCGCCCGCACTCCACCGGCCCCGGGCACATCGCTCGCCCCAACTCGAACCGGTAGACGTGACTGACGTACAGATAGAGCAGCCCACAACGGCCGTCGTAGAGCCTTCGGCAAACGGCCAGGTGGCCACCGAGCAGGCGAAGCAGGCAGCGGGCTCGATGATCCTGTTCGAGCAAGTGAGGAAGATCTACGAGCCGGACGTCGTCGCCCTCGACTCGGTCAGCTTCGCGATCGACAAGGGCGAGTTCGTCTTCATCGTCGGCGCGTCGGGCTCCGGCAAGACCACGCTGGTGCGGCTTCTCCTGAAGGAGCTCGAACCGTCGGAAGGACGGATCATCCTCAGCGGCCGCGACCTCGGCCGGTTGCGCCACTCGCAGGTTCCGCGGCTCCGCCGCAACATCGGCTGCGTGTTCCAGGACTTCAAGCTCCTGCCGCGCCGCACGGCGGCCGAGAACGTCGCCTACGCCTTGAAGGTGCAGGGTGAGAGCCGCGCCTCGATCCGGCGCAAGGTGCCCGAGGTGATGACCATGGTCGGCCTCGCGAACAAGATGAACTCGCTCCCCGACGAGCTCTCGGGCGGTGAGCAGCAGCGCGTCTCGATCGCGCGCGCCGTCGTCAACCACCCGCCGCTCCTCGTCTGCGACGAGCCGACGGGGAACCTCGACCCCGACACGAGCGTCGGGATCATGCAGCTTCTCTACCGCATCAACCGCGCCGGCACCACGATCCTCATGGTCACGCACGACCGCGAGATGGTGGACAAGATGCGAAAGCGGGTGATCGCTCTTGAGGACGGCAAGCTGGCACGCGACGAGCGGCGCGGGGGATACACCTCCGAATGAGCCAGGTTCGTCTGCTGTTCACCGAGGCGTGGTCCTCGATCCGGATGAATCTCTCGACGACCTTCGCGGCCACGATGACCGTGCTGATCGGGATGTGCCTGCTCGGCCTGTTCATCGCGCTCGGCACGTGGGTGCTCTCGTGGAGCGGCCACATCCAGCGGGAGCTTCAGGTGCACGTCTACTTCCAGAGCGACGCGACGCGGCAGCAGGAGCATGCGGTCTTCGCGAAGCTGCAGAACGACCCGCGTGCGAAGTCGGTCGTCTTCGTCTCCAAGGCGCAGGCCGAGGCGAAGATGAAGAGGCAGTACCCCAAGCTCTACACGATCAAGCTGCCGGGCAACCCGTTGCCCGACTCGTACACCGTGACGCCGACAAAGGCGACCTTCACGCCGCAGATCGGCAAGGACGTGAGGGCCGCTCACTGGGCCGGTGTCGACACGGTGAGCTGGGGAAGCAAGACCGCGAAGCGGGTGCTCACGATCGCGAAGGTCATCTCCCTCGTCTTCCTGATTGCGGTGGTGATGCTCGTCGTCGCCTCGACCCTCCTGATCGCGAACACGATCCGTCTCTCGATCTTCGCGCGACGACGCGAGATCGAGGTGATGAAGCTCGTCGGCGCAACCAACTGGTTCATTCGTGGCCCCTTCATGCTCGAGGGGCTGCTCTGCGGCCTGCTCGGCTCGGTCCTGGCTGTGATCCTGCTCGTGCTCGGGAAGGCGATCGCGCTCCCCTCGATCCTGCCGCACATCGGGGGCAACAGCTCCGACGTGCACGCGCTCTCCTTCACGCTCAACGCGGTCCTGCTCCTCGCGGCGGGGCTGCTCCTCGGCGCGACCGGCTCGGCCGTGACGCTCCGCCGCTTCCTGCAGGTCTAGTGGCACGGGGGCGGCAGAAGCGCCCCAGCCGGAGCGAGCGCCATCGGCGGCGGAACCCCCCGCGGAGGCCCATCTCCGAGCTGACCGTCCGGCTGCCGGAGCGGCGCGTCGAGCCGGAGACGGTGATCGCCCACCTGGGGCCGACGAACTCGGGCAAGACGCACGACGCGCTCCGCTTCCTCGTCGAGAGTGGTAAGGGTGTCTACGCGGCGCCGCTGCGGATGCTCGCGCAGGAGGCGCACCGGCGGCTCTCCGCCGAGATCGGCGAGGAGCAGGTCGGCCTCGTGACCGGCGAGGAGCGTGTGAACCCCGGCGCTCCGATCGTCTGCTGCACCGCGGAGATGGCGCCGGCGAGCGGCGAGACGCTCGTGCTGGACGAGGTGCAGTGGGCGGAGGACGAGGAGCGCGGCTCGGCGTGGACGCGGCTCCTGCTCGGCGGCGAGTACCGGCACATCCTCCTGCTCGGCGCCGTCGAGGCCCTGCCACTCGTCCGGCACGCGTTCCCGGAGGCCGAGATCCGCTTCTTCGAGCGGAAGGCGCCGCTCGACTGGACGGGCCGCCGCGCGATCACCGGCCTGCGCGCGGGAACCGTCGTCGTTGCCTTCAGCCGTCGCGCGGTGATCGGTCTCGCAGGCGAGCTGAACCAGCTGCACCCGGGAGCGGTCGCTTGCCTCTACGGCGCGATGCCGCTCGCGTCACGCCGCGAGGAGATCGACCGGTTCATCGCCGGTCGCGCGGAGGTCTGCGCCGCGACCGACGTGCTCGGGCACGGGGTCAACCTGCCGTGCGAAACGCTGCTCTTCGCGGAGACGACGAAGTTCGACGGCAAGGAGCGGCGCGACCTCGAGCCGTGGGAGATCGCCCAGATCGCCGGCCGCGCCGGCCGGTTCGGCTTCCACGAGCGCGGCCATGTCGGCGTCCTCACAGGAGTCCCGTGGGCGGATCCGGATCCCGAGCTCGTCCGCGCCGCCCTCGTCCCGCACGTCCCGATCGAAGACGGCCATCTCGGCTACCGCGTCGTCGACTCAGGGCGCCTACGCCCGCAGCTCTCAGACCTCAACGTCGCGCGCGTCGACGAGCTCGAACCGGCGCTTCACGCGTGGCGCCAGGCGGCGCTCCGCTACTGGAGCGTCGACGGCTGGCTCGAGGTCGAATCGATCCAGCCGCTCCTCGTCCGCCTCGACGCGGTGCGCGACGCGCTCCATCACGCCCGACGCACCCTCGCGCTCGAGGACGTCTGGAAGCTCGTGCAGGCGCCCGTCGACGAGGACGGCGCGGCTCTCCTCGGCGCGCTCGCTGCGGCGGTGGCGGGAGACAAGCCGCAGCAGACGATCATCGGCTGGATCCTCGATCCCCGTCGCCTCGACGCGGCCGGGCTGGAGGAGGCCGAGCAGGCCGCCAGGGAGGCGTCGATCTTGCGGTGGTTCGCGCTGCAGTATCCGGGCGTCGCCGGGGTCACGATCGAGCGGGCGGCGGAGCTCGAGGAGACCGCTGCGGCTCGCGTCGTGCGGGAGCTGCGCGCCGAGATCGAAGAGCCGACAATCGGCCGCTGCCGCGTCTGCGGCGCCCGCACCGCGCCGTGGGCGTCCCTCTGCGACCGCTGCTTCATGGCGCGCGGCTATCGGAGCAGGCGCTAGCGCAGGATCAGCTGCGTCGCGCGGAGGAGCGCCATCGTGTGGCCCTCCGGGTCCGTGACGGCGGCATCCCAGACCTGCGTCGTGCGCCCGTGGTGCAGACGCCGGGCCTCACACTCGATCCTCCCTTTCCACGCGCTGCGGAGGAAGTTCGTCTTCAGCTCGATCGTGGTGAACCCCTTCGCATCGTCCGGCAGGCTCAAGATGCAGCCGTAGCCGGCGGCCGTGTCCGCCAGTCCGACAACCGCGCCGGCGTGGAGGTACCCGTTCGGAGCCTGGTGCTTCTCGTGGAGGTCGAGGCGGGCACGGACGAAGCCGTCTCCCGCCTCGTAGACGTCGATCCCGAGCAGTCCGGGGAAGCCGGACGAGCCCATCTCGTGCAGCTGGGCGAGCGTGAGCTCCATCACTCGACCCTACAGGGAGGCTCTTCCTAGGCGACAGCCTTCACTGCGTCGGTCGCTGCGTTCCTCGCCCGCTTCGCGGTCGCGATCAGTTTCGCCATCTGCCCCCTGCGCCCCGACGTCGGAGCCTCGGTCCTGGTGAGGGCCGCCATCCCGACTTCGAGGACGCCGACCGCCAGGTGCGGTACCCAGTGCTTCTTGCCACGCCCGCGTGCGCCGGTGAGCTGGGGGAGGACCGCCAGCGTCGCGCCGCCGACGGCGTCGAGCGCGAGATGGACGCGCATCGGCAGGACCTTCTTCGCGCTCAGCTCGTAGTCGGTCAGGTTCGAGTAGACCGTCTCGGCGCCGCCGATGGCCCGCGCGACGATCCCCTCGGGGCTGGTGCGGCCGAGTCGCAGGACTGTCGGTGCCAGGACGAGCGCCGGCCCGACGACCTGGTCGACCGCACTGTGCACGCTCGTCGGGATGACTCGTATCTTCGAGATGAATCGCATGTTCATCGAGACCTCCGTGTCTTCGTTGCGATTCGTGAGTTGCCGCCGGAGCCCATCCCTACACTTGCCCCTCCATGGCTGGCACGAGTGGAGAGAAGCTGATCGTCGACAACCGGCGCGCGCGGCACGAGTACCACCTCTCGGACCGCGTCGAAGCCGGCCTGGTCCTTAGCGGGACGGAGGTCAAATCGCTCCGCGGCGGGCAGGCGACGCTGCAGCAGGCGTACGCCGAAGTGCGCGACGGCGAGGCGTGGCTGGTCGGCCTCCACGTGCCCGAGTACTCGGAGGGAAATCGGGCGAATCACGATCCGGACCGGCCACGCAAGCTTCTTCTGCACCGGCGGGAGATCGAGCGGCTCGCTTCGAGCGTCGCCGAGAAGGGGTTCACGCTCGTGCCGACGCGGCTCTACTTCAAAGGCGGCCGCGTCAAGGTCGAGCTCGCTCTCGCACGCGGCAAGGAGCTGCGAGACAAGCGCCGCGATATCGCGACCCGCGACGCACAGCGGCAGATCGAGCGAGAGCTGAAGAGCCTGCGCCGTTAGTTCGGTCCGCCGAGGGCGAGCTCGACAGCCTCCTCGAACGGAAGCTCGAGCCCACGCGCGCGTGCCGCCTCGGCGTCCGACCCGAGGGCGAGGCGCGCAGGGGAGAGGTATCGCTCCAGCAGCCTGTCCCAGAAAGCGACGTGGAGGTCGGTGCCGAGCGACCGCCAGAGCCGTTCGACGGCGGCCGCCAGCTCGAGCGATCGGGCCGAATCGCCCTGTCCCGCGATCGCCATCGCAAGTCCCTGCACCTCGACGCTGGCTTCGAAGACATCGCCGAGGGCGAGCGCGGCGCGGAGGCTTTCCCGGTACCGCTCTTCGGCCTGCGCGCAGTCACCGCGAATCAGGGAGCAGTCGGCGAGAAAGTGAATCGCAAAGTGTGTCGTCCGCAGGTCGTCCTTCCCGAGCTCGAGGAGCTCGTGGGCAAGCGATTCGGCACGAGGGTCATCGATGGCGACCAGCACCTGGCACACCCCCACGAGCGCTCGGGTCTCGCCCGGCCGGTCGCCGAGAGCCTGCCGGATCGACCGCGCCTGCTCGAACGCCGCAAGCGCGGCCGAGTCGTCGCCGGCGTCGTAGACGAGGAGCCAGCCGGACGCTTCCAGAGCGCCCGCGGTTTCCGCCTGGTCGTCCAGCGCGATCCAGCCGGCGATCGCCTCTTCGAGACGCTGCCGCCCCTCGTCGACTCTCCCGCTTCGCGCAGCCAGAGCGCCGAACGCCGTCAGCGCTCTCGCCCTCACTCGACCGCCGGCCGTCGATGCCTTCAGCGCCGCCCGCAACCGCGTGTCGCCTTCGGCGAGATGGCCGTGCGTCAGCCAGAACCACCCGAGTGAGCCGGCGAGCTTCAGCGCCTCGTCGGGAGCGGTCCTCGTGAGCCGGTCGAGCGCCGCCCGGAGGTCGTCGTGGTTGCGATCGAGCCGGGACGACGCTTCCGCCTCGTCCTCGTGGCGAAGGGCGTAGGCCGTCTCGGCAAGCCGTGCAAATTCCGCCGCATGACGCGCGCGCACCGCTTCCTCCTCGCCGGAGGAGGTCAGCCGCTCGCGCGCGAATTCGCGCACGGTCTCGAGCAGCAACAGGCGATCGTCACCGACCTGCTTCAGGAGGCTGAGCTCGAGCAGCGCGGACAGCCCGCCCAGGGTCGCCTCGCAGACCGCCTCGGCCGCCTCGACCCGGAAGCCTCCGGCGAACACACCGAGTCGCGCGAGCAGCTGTCGACCGTCGGCATCGAGGAGGTCGAAGCTCCACTCGATGGTCGCGCGCAGCGTGCGCTGGCGCTCCGGGGCGTCGCGGGCACCGTCTGTTAGGAGCGGCAGGGCCTGCTCGAGGCGTTCGAGCAGTGCTTCAGGCGAGAGGAGCCGGGTGCGCGCGGCGGCGAGCTCGATCGCGAGTGGCAGCCTGTCGAGTCTCGCGCAGACCGCTCCCACCGTTGCGTCCGGTTCGAGCTCGCCGCCGCCTGCCGCCCGGGCGCGCTCGACGAAGAGGTCGGCCGCGTCGGTCGGGCTCAACGGCTCGAGCGAATACTCGAGCTCGCCGGCGATGCGCAACGGCGCCCGGCTCGTCACGAGGACACGCAGGCCCGCGGCGGCCGCGAGTAGCTCGGCGATCCGCGGAGCGGCAGCGAGGACATGCTCGAAGTTGTCGAGTAGGAGCAGGAGCTCGCGGCCGTGGAGGAAACCGCCCAGGTCGTCGGGCGCACCGACCGCGTGCGCAATCTCGCTGTCCACGAGGTCGGGGTCGGAGAGCGGGGCCAGCGGAACCCAGAACACACCATCCGAAGCCACGCCGACCAGCTCGGCGGCAACCTGAAGCGCGAGTCGGGTCTTGCCTGCCCCGCCCGGCCCGGTGATCGTGATGAGCCGCCGGTCTCCCAGCAGCTCGACGAGCTCGGCCTCCTCCCGTTCCCGGCCGAGGAGCCGGCCGGGGGCGACCGGCAGGTTCGTCGTGTCGAGTGTCCGGAGCGGAGGAAACGTCTGCTCTCCGAGCTGGAAGATGCGCTCGGGTGCGCCCATGTCCTTCAGCCAGTGCTCGCCAAGATCGCGTAATTCGCTGCGGTTTACGAGAGCCGCCGTCGCCGTCGAGACCAGCACCTGCCCTCCGTGGCCGGCAGCGGCTATCCGGGCCGCACGATGGACGTCAAAGCCTGCGTAGCCCTCGTCGGTGAGCCGGGGAGTCCCGGTGTGAAGACCCATGCGCACCGGCAGGTCGAGCCCAGCCTGGGCCTCGCGGGCGGCGGCCAGCGCGGCGGGGGCAGTCGGGAAGGCGATGAAGAACGCGTCTCCCTGCGTGTCGACCTCGATGCCGCCGTGGCGCTCGAACGCTCCCCGCAGTACCCGGCGGTGCTCGGCGAGGCGCTCCGCGTAGTCCTCCACACCGAGGTCGTCGAGGAGCCGTGTCGAGCCCTCGATGTCCGTGAACAGGAAGGTGACCGTGCCTACGGGTAGATCGCGCATCGCCGAGATCATGCCCGGGCGGTCGGTATAATTGGTTTCGAACATACGGGGGCGACCTGGCTTCGACGTGGTCGATCCATCCGGATGAGTTGCAAGCCGAGGTCGCCGGTTGGCCTCGTAAATCCACCGGCACAACGCAAGTGCGAAGAACGATCTCGCACTCGCCGCCTAGGGGAACC
>JAICME010000039.1 GCA_025929425.1 Thermoleophilia bacterium
CGCCGGCGGCAAAGCCGCCGACGCGCGGCCGAACACCCCGCCCACCGCGGCAGGGGCTGCAAACGCCGGCGGCAAAGCCGCCGACGCGCGGCCGAACACCCCGCCCACCGCGGCAGGGGCTGCAAACGCCGGCGGCAAAGCCGCCGACGCGCGGCCGAACACCCCGCCCACGGCGGCAGGGGCTGCAAACGCCGGCGGCAAAGCCGCCGACACGCGGCCGAACACCCCGCCAACGGCGGCGGGCGGCCTGTACGACGGCTCGTCGCGCGAGCGGATCGCCGCTTTCAGGCACCAGCTCGAGCGCGCGCGAGTCCCGGTCACGGTGCGACTCACCCGCGGCCGGGACATCGAGGCCGCCTGCGGACAGCTGGCGACCGCGCCTAGACCTCGGTCGGCGCCTGCGCAGGCTCGAATCCGTACTTGACGACCGGGTTCTTCGCCGCCCGGACCTCGTCGAGGCGCCGAACGGGCCGATGGTGCGGCGCCTCCTTCAGCGTCTCCGGCTCGTCCTCCGCTTCACGGGCGATCGCGAGCATCGCGTCGCAGAAGGCGTCGAGCGTCTCCTTCGCCTCGGTCTCGGTCGGCTCGATCATCAGCGCCTCGGGGACGATCAGCGGGAAATAGATCGTCGGCGGATGGAAGCCGTAATCCATCAGCCGCTTCGCGACATCGAGCGCCGTGCAGCCGTGCTCGCGCTTCATCGTGCGGGCCGAAAGGACGAACTCGTGCATGCAGAGGCGGTCGAACGGCAGGTCGTACGCCTCCTTGAGGCGCGCGAGGACGTAGTTTGCATTGAGCACGGCAGCCTCGGACATCTCCCGTAGGCGCGGCCCCCACATCCGCAGGAAGGCGTACGAGCGGACGAACACCCCGAACGGCCCCGTGAAGCCCCGGACCTTGCCGATCGTCTGCGGGCGGTCGAAGTCTAGGCCGAAGCCGCCGTCGTCCCGGCGCACGACGGCCGGCACCGGTAGGAACGGCTCGAGGATGTCGCGAACTGCGACCGGCCCGCCGCCCGGTCCGCCCCCGCCGTGAGGCTGGGAGAACGTCTTGTGCAAATTGATGTGCACGACGTCGAACCCCATATCGCCGGGCCGCGAGATCCCGCAGACGGCGTTGAGATTCGCTCCGTCGTAGTACATGAGCGCCCCCGCGCCGTGGAAGATCCGCTCGATCTCCTCGATGTTCTCGTCGAAGAGGCCGAGGGTCGACGGGTTCGTCAGCATCAGCGCGGCCGTCTGGTCGTCGACCTTGCCGCGGAGGTCGTCGACGTCGATGTTCCCGCGGGCATCGGTCTGCACGTGGGTGAGCTCGAAGCCCGCCATCGTCACAGAGGCGGGATTCGTGCCATGTGCTGTGTCGGGGATGACGACCTTCCGCCGCTGCTCGCCCTCTCCGCGGGCGGCGAAATAGGCGCGGACGAGGAGCAGCCCGGTCAGCTCGCCCTGCGAGCCGGCCGCCGGCTGGAGCGAGACCGCATCGAGGCCCGTCACCCCGGCGAGAATCTCCTGCAACCGCCACATGAGCTCGAGCGCGCCCTGTGCGCCGTCCTCCTCCTGCAGCGGATGCATCCGTGCGAAGCCGGGCAACGCCGCGAGGCGCTCGTTGATCCGCGGGTTGTACTTCATCGTGCAGGAGCCGAGCGGATAGAAGCCCGTGTCGACACCGAAGTTGCGGGTCGACAGCTCCGTGAAGTGGCGGACGAGCTCGAACTCCGGCACTTCGGGCAGGCGTGGAGGCTCGCTCCGACGGAGCTCGTCCGGCAGGTCCGGTGCGGCAGGCAAGCCCTCGTAGTGCGGCAACGCCGACGCGCGGCGCCCGGCCTGCGACTTCTCGTAGATGAGCTTCATCCGCAGACCTCCCCGAGAACGGCGGCGAGCCGGTCGATCTCCTCGGGCGTGCGGCGTTCGGTGACCCCGACGAGCAGGACGTCGTCCATCCCCTCGTAGTCGCGGCCGAGCGCGTATCCGGGATGGACACCCCGTTCCCGCGCTGCCGCGACGACCTCGCGCGCGTTCCGTCCGACGCGGACGCCAAACTCCTTGAACGTTGTCTGCCCTGCGAACACCTGCTCGAGCCCGGCCTCTTCGAGACGCTGCTTCGCGTACGCGCCGAGGGACAAGCAGGTCTCCCCCAGCTCGCGCAGTCCCTGCGGCCCGAGCCACGTGAGGTAGACGAGTCCGCCGAGTGCGAGCAGCGTCTGGTTCGTCGTGATGTTCGAGGTGGCCTTCTCCCGCCTGATGTGCTGCTCCCGGGTCTGCAGGGTGAGGACATAGCCGCGCTCGCCCGCGGTGTCTACCGTCTCGCCCACGATGCGCCCCGGCATGCGCCGGATGAACTCGTTGCGCCCAGCGAGGAAACCGTAGTGCGGCCCGCCGAAGGACGTGAAGTTGCCCGCAGCCTGTCCTTCGCCGAGCGCGAGTGCCGCGCCGTAGTTCCCCGGCGCCTCGAGCACGCCCAGCGAGAGGAGGTCGACGTGCGCCACCGGCAGCGCGCCGGATTCGGTGGCGCGCACGACGAGATCCGGCGCCGGCTCGAGGCAACCGAAGAAATTCGGCTGCTGGAAGATGACCGCTGCGGCGTCCGCGGCGGCGCGTTCCAGCTCGTCCGGATCCGTCACTCCGTCGCGATGCGGCACTTCGACGATCTCGAGGCCGAATCCGACGGCGAACGTCTTGACGACCTGGCGCACCTGGGGATTCGTCGCCTCCGTAACGACGACCTTGCTCCGCCCCGTCGCGTGCTTGGCCACATAGCACGCGTCCGCAGCGACGCTCGTTCCGTCGTAGCCGGACGCGTTCGAGACGTCCATCCCCGTCAGCTCGCAGATCGCGGTCTGGTACTCGAAGATCGCCTGGAGCACTCCCTGGCTCATCTCGGGCTGGTAGGGCGTGTAGGCGGTCAGCAGCTCGCCGCGCTGCAGGATCGTGTCCACGACCGCCGGCACGTAGTGGTCGTAGATGCCCGCGCCGAGAAAGGACACCTCGCGACCTGCGTCGGCGTTCCGAGCGGCGAGAGCGGCAAGGTGCTCGAAGGTCTCCTGTTCGGACAGCGCGGGCTCGAGATCCAGCTCGCGGCCGAACCTGACTGCGTCGGGTAGATCGCGGAAGAGCTCGTCCACCGTGGCGACACCGATCGTCCCCAGCATCTCCTCCCGGTCGGAGTCGGTGAGCGCGAGAAACGGATGCGTCACTGGTTTGCAAGCACCTGCCGGTAGGCCTCGACGTCGAGGAGCGAGTCGACCTCCCCCGCGTCGGAGAGCCGGATGCGGATCAGCCAGCCGTTGCCGTAGGGATCGTCGTTCACGGTCTCCGGCTCGCCGACCACCTGCTCGTTCACGGCGAGTACCTCGCCCGACAGCGGCGCGATCACATCCGAGACGGCTTTGACCGATTCGACCTCCCCGTAGGACTGATCCTTCGTCACGCTCGCGCCGACCTCGGGCGGCTCGAAGTGGACGAGCTCGCCGAGCGCGTCGGCTGCGAACCACGTGATGCCGAGCGTCGCCTCGTCACCCTCGACTCGGGCCCAATCGTGCTCCTCGTGATACTTCAGGTCGTCGGGATAGCTCTCGGCGGCTGCCACTCAATCCTCCCTCTTGTAGATCGGCTTCTTGACGACTCGCGCCCGGCGCGGCCGGCCGCGGACGTCGATCGTCAGCTCGGTGCCGGGCGATGCCTGCGCGACGGGCACGTACCCCATCCCGATCCCGACCTCGAGCATCGGCGAATGCGAGCCGGACGTCACCTCGCCGCCGCCCTCGATCGGCATTCCCTGCCGGGGAATCGCCTTGTCCTCCATCACGAACGCGACGAGCCGGCGCTCGGGCCCGTCTGCCTTGACGAGCCGCAGGGCCTCGACACCCTCGAACTCCTTGTCCAGCGCGCACGCCCATCCGAGCCCGGCCGAAATCGCGTCGGTGTCGAGCCCGATGTCGTTGCCGTGCAGCGGATAGCAGACCTCGAGGCGCAGCGTGTCGCGCGCGCCGAGCCCGCACGGAACGGCACCGCGCTCGAGCACGGCGTCCCAGAGCCGCACGGCGTCCTCGGTCATGCAGAGGAGCTCACAACCGTCCTCGCCGGTATAGCCGGTGCGGTTCACCATCACCTCGACGCCGTCGAGGACCGTCTCGGCGTACGTGAAGGGCGGCGCCGGCGGCAGTCCGAGCCGCTCGATCGCCCGCGGCCCCTGGACCGCGAGCAGCGCACAATCCTCCGACACGTCCCGAACGTCCGAGCCGTGGATCTCGCGTTCCTTCAACCACGCGTAGTCGGTCTCGCGGTTCGCCGCATTGACGACGAGAAGGTAGGAGCACTCGCCGACGCGATAGACGATGAGGTCGTCGACGATCCCGCCGTCCCTGCTCGTGAGCAGCGTGTACTGCGCCTCGCCGACCGAGATGCGGTCGAGGTCGTTCGAGAGCGCGCCCTGCAGGAGCTCCCGCGCCCGCGGTCCCTCGACCTCGAGCTCGCCCATGTGCGAGACGTCGAAGACGCCGGCGTCCATCCGGACGGCGCGGTGCTCGGGAATCACTCCCGCGTATTGCACGGGCATCTCCCAGCCGGCGAACGGCACCATCCGCGCCCCGAGCTCGACGTGCCGATCGTGGAGCGGCGTGTGCAGGAGCGTCTGCGGCATCGGCACGACCGATCCTAGTTGTGGCCGGGAAGCCGAGCTCGGCCTAGACGTTCCCAGAACGGAGCCGCCCCGGCTCATCAGAGACGAACCGGGGCGGCGGACCGGGTCGTGGGGTTGACTCGAAAACGGTCAACCCTGTTGAGGGCACCGTCGGTGTGCCCTGTTTCGATCGGCTGAAACCTCCCCTGCGGCGCGCGTGAGACACGCCGTTCGGAAGCCGGCGTCGCTACTCGTTGCGCAGGAAGGAGGGCACGTCGAGCGTCTCGTCGCCGCCATGCTCCGGCGTGCCCGACGAGACCGAGACCGGTGCCGCCTCGAGGCTCCCGCGCCGCCTGCGGCGCCCACCACCGAAGCCGGTGGCGATGACGGTGACGCGCACCTCGTCGCCCATCGCCTCGTCGATGACGGCGCCGAAGATGATGTTCGCGTTCGGGTCGGCAGCGCTCGTCACGACCTCCGCCGCCTCGTTCACCTCGAACAGCCCGATGTCCGGACCGCCCGTGATGTTGAGAAGAATCCCCGTCGCGCCCTCGATCGATGACTCCAAGAGCGGCGAGGAGACGGCGGACCGCGCCGCCTCGGCCGCGCGGTTGTCCCCGCTCGCTGCGCCGATGCCCATCAGCGCCGAGCCGGCCTCGCGCATGATCGTTCGCACGTCGGCGAAGTCGAGATTCACGAGCCCGGGCACGGTGATCAGATCGGTGATCCCCTGCACGCCCTGGCGGAGGACGTCGTCGGCCATCCTGAACGCGTCGACGACCGAAGTCTGCTTCTCGACCACCTGGAGCAGGCGGTCGTTCTCGATCACGATCAGCGTCTCGAGACGGTCGCGGAGGTTCTCGATCCCCTGCTCGGCCTGCTGGGCGCGCTTGCGTCCCTCGAAGTTGAACGGCTTCGTGACGACGCCGACGGTCAGCGCGCCGAGCTCACGTCCCAGCTCCGCGACGACCGGCGCGGCACCGGTGCCCGTTCCGCCGCCCTCACCCGCGGTGATGAAGATCATGTCGGCGCCCTTCAGCGCCTCCTTCAGCTCGTCGCGACTCTCCTGGGCGGCCGCCAGGCCGACGACGGGATCCGCACCGGCCCCGAGGCCGCGCGTGGCCGCGGAGCCGATGTGGATCTTCACATCGGCGTCGCAGACCATCAGCGCCTGCGCGTCGGTATTCACCGCGATGAACTCGACGCCGGAGAGGCCGGCGTCCACCATCCGGTTGACGGCGTTCGTGCCTCCGCCGCCGACGCCGACGACTCTGATCAGTGCGAGGTAGTTCCCTGCGTCGCTTGCGCTCATTCGCTCGAAACCTGAACCTTCAGTAGAGGATTGGGGCAGAGTTCAGCAACAACGCGCCGCAGGGTATGTGCCCGCAGCCTCGTTGTCAACCGGAGGTCGAGCCTCCACGGCTCAACCTCTACTTGAGCCTTGTGGTACTTCCAGCACCAGCGACCCCGTACCCGACACGGCCCGGCCGGGCAGGCTGACGTCGAGATAGGTCGATCCCGAGGGTACGAAGGTGAGCGCCCGCTGCGCCACGGCGACCTTGAGCTTCACGTCGGTTGGAGCCCCGAGCATGACCTGCAGCCCCGACCGAAGACGAAAGACGAGCCGGCCTCCGCTGTAGGTCGCGACGGCGATGCGCGGAGCGAGAGTTCCGGCGAGTCCCGCGGCTCTGACGGCGACGCGTGTCGTCGCCGAACCGAGTGTCGATCCGACGAGCACGGCCGTGTGAGCCGGAACCCAGACGCGCGGCAGGCTCGGGTCGGTACGCAACGCAAGACGCCCCATGATCCGGCCCCGGATCGAGACGAGCCAGCTGCTCGCACCGCTGCGCAGGACGGCCGCGGGCCGCTCGGGGACTACCGTGACCCGAAGCGTATGCGGGAAGCTGCGGTCGTAGCCGGCGCTGACCACCGTCGGGAGCGCCTCCGCTCTGCGTACCACAGCCGAGCCGTCGAGTCCTACGAGCGGGCTTCCAAGCACCGAGGAGAGCGCGTGGCGCACCTGGCCGGCGACGCGAGGCGAGCTCCCCTCGACCTCGATCCGATCGACCGCGAAGAGCGGTGTCTCTCGGGCCAGCAGATAGGCGAAGAGCGCAAACGCGACGATGCCGAGCCCCACCGCGAGCGAGCGGCGGGTCGGGGCGATCCGAGCGAGCCATGCACGGGGATGCACGCGAGGCAGCCCTGGACGCCAGGGCAGGATGGAGGCTTCCGTGCGCGCCACGGAACGACCGATGCGAACCCTCGCAGGCACCCGTAGAAGTTCGGCATGCGTGAGCCCGCTCCTACAGATCGGGCACTTCGAGGTCACCGAGAAACTCGACCTCGTGCTCGAGCTGGACGCCGTATCGCTCATGCGCCCGCCGGCGGGCTTCCATCATGAGGGCCACGGCATCGGCCGTCGTGGCGGCGTCGGCGTTTTCGATGAAGTTCGCGTGTTTCGGCGAGATCTGGGCTCCGCCGATCCGGTGGCCCTTGAGCCCGCAGGACTCGAGCATCCGCCCCGCGCTCAGCTCGTGGTCCGGATTCTTGAAGACGCTGCCGAATGTGCGCCGGTTCGTGGGCTGCGCCGCCTTGCGACGCATGTTCAGCTCGCGCACCTCGGCCTTGATCTCGTCCGGAGATCGGGGCCGCAGCCGGAGCTCGGCCCTGAGGACGACCTGTCCGTGTCGAAGGGCGGAGTGCCGGTAGGTGAGCCCGAGCTCGGCCGGGGTCAGCCAACCGCTGCCGTCCGCCGTCGCGACGAGCGCGCGCTCGAGGACGCCGGCGAAGTCACCTCCGTAGGCGCCGGCGTTCATCCACACGCCGCCGCCGATGGTGCCGGGGATCGCGCACGCGAACTCGAAGCCGCCGAGCCCGGCGGCACGAGCGCGGTGCAGCGCGACGGCGTTCGTCGCTCCCCCTCCCACTCGCAATAGATCTCCGTCGCTCTCGACAACCGCCAGAAGCCCCGCGAGCTTCAGGACAAGCGCGTCGACGCCGGCGTCTGCCGCGAGGAGGTTCGACCCGAGCCCGACGACCGCGACGGCAAGCTGCCGCTCCCGCGCCCAGCGCAGCAACTCGCCCACCTCTTCCGCGGACTCCGGCCGTGCGAAGGCGCGTGCGGGCCCACCCGTACCGAGCGTCGTGAAGCGGGCGAGCTCGACTCCCTCCTCGATCTTCATGTCAGCGCCTCGAGGATGAGCGGTGCCGCACGATCCACGTCTCCTGCGCCGAGCGTGATCACGGTGTCCCCGGGCCGGGCCCAGGCCGCGACAAGGCGAGCGGCATCCTCGAGCCGCGGTGCCCAGCCGATGCGCATGCCCGGACGGAGACGCGCGAGCTCGTCGACGACCAGCCTCGCGCTCACGCCGGGCAGCGGCTCCTCTCTCGCCGGGTAGATCTCGGTGACGCACGCCGCGTCCGCGCCGGCGAGCGCCTCGGCGAAGCCGTGCGCGAGATGCAGCGTCCGCGAGTAGAGATGTGGCTGGAAGAGCGCGAGAAGCCGCCCCCCGTTTCGCAGCGCAACGAGGTCGGCGGCGAGCTCCGCCGGATGATGTGCGTAGCTGTCCAGGACGGAGACGCCTCCCGCCTCGCCCTTCGACTCGAGCCGCCGGCCCGCGCCCCGGAACTCACCGAGCACCGCCTCGGCGTCCGCGCGCGAGACGCCCGCGAGCTCGAGCGCCGCGAGCGCCGCCGCGGCGTTGCGCCGGTTGTGCTCGCCCGGCACCGCGAGGTCCAGGTTCAGCGGCTCGAGCTCCTCGGCGCGGACGACGTTCGGCACGCTGCGAAGCCAGTCCTCGAAGAACGCTGCCACTTCAGCCCTCGAGAGGAACGTCGTGTGGTGGTCGAGGTCGACGTTGAGGAGCACGGCGATCTCCGGGTGCAGCGCAGCGACGGAGCGGTCCGACTCGTCTCCCTCGACGACGAGCCACCCGGATCCGGCCCGTGCATTGCCGCCGAGCTGCGGCACGTCGGCGCCGATGAGAAACGCCGGGTCGAGGCCGAGCCGGTCGAGGCAGAACGCGATCATCGCCGTGGTCGTCGTCTTGCCGTGCGCGCCTGCGACGACGATCGTGCGGCGCTGCTCGACGAGCTCGGCAAGCAGGTCGGCGCGCGGCCGCGCGTCGACCTGCCCCGCGAACGCCGTCGAGACGTACGCCTCCCACCCGGCCGGCGGCGCGGGCGGGCTCGGCGAGATGTCAACCGAGACGTCTTCGAGGTGGCGGAGGTAGGGCGTTTCGGCCCGGTCCCAGCCGGCGACCTCGGCTCCCCATGCGCGCGCGAGCAGCGCGTAGCCGCTCATGCCGGCGCCGCCGATCCCGGCGATCCAGATCCGCCTACCGGCGAGTGGTTGCGAGGGAGATGAGCTCATCCGCGATCTCTTCCGCTGCGTCGGGTTTCGCGACGGCGCGCATCGCCTCGGCCATCGCCGCGAGCCGGTCGGTGTCGGCGAGCAGCTCCTCCACCACGCGCGGCGCGCGCCCCGCCTCGGCTTCGGGTATCACGACAGCTCCGCCGGCGTCCACGAACCAGCGCGCATTCTTGTCCTGATGGTTTCCGGTCGCGAACGCGCCGGGGACGAGCACCGCCGGAAGCCCGGCCGCGGCCAGCTCCCAGACCGATCCGCCGGCTCGGGCCAGGGCGACGTCCGCCGCGCCGTAGGCCATGCCGATCTCGTCGACGAACGGCCGGAGGAGATAGTCCGGGCGCGTGACACGCCCACGGAGCTCGGGATAGTCGCGCTCGCCGCAGAGGTGGATGACGGCGGGCCCGCTCTCCGCCCATGCAGCGAGCGCGAGCTCGTTGAGCAGCCGGGCGCCGAGGGATCCGCCGAAGACGAGGACGACGCGCGCGTCTTCGTCCAGTCCGAGCCGCTTGCGGGCGTCCTGACGCGGCATCGCCCGAGACGCCGCCGGGATCGGCCGCCCGACCGCCCGGAACTTCTCCCCGCCTCGGCCGAGCGGCAGCGCGAGGAAGACGCGTTCTGCGAGGGGCGCGGCGAGCCGGTTCGCGAGTCCGAGGTGTGCATCCGCCTCGGTGAGCGCGCACGGGATCCGGCTCAGCCGGGCGGCCAGCACCATCGGTCCCGCGACGTAGCCGCCCGCCCCGAGGACGGCGTCCGGCTTACGGCGGCGGAGGATGCGCAAGCAGGCGAGCGGCGCCGCCAGCGCCTGACCGGCCGCGCGCGCCAGCTGTGGTCCCGCGCGGCGCGGTAGCCCGGAGACGGCGAACGCGTCGAAGTCGTACCCCAGCTCAGGAACGAGCCGCGCCTCGACGCGATCCGGCGACCCGGCGAACGTCACCAGCCCGCCTCGGCGCCGGAGCGCCTCGGCGACGGCCAGCGCCGGCGCGACGTGCCCGACCGTCCCGCCCGCCGCGATCAGGAACCGCAACTGCCGCTCGTCCGCCATTACGCGCGATGTTAAGGAGGACGCCCACTGCAGCGAGCATCACCACGAGGCTCGAGCCTCCGTACGAGACGAACGGAAGCGGGATCCCGGTCAGCGGCGCGACGCCGATCGCAGCCGCCATGTTGATCGCGGCCTGGCCGCAGACGAGCGCCGTGATCCCGGCGGCGAGGCGCTTCGCGAACGGATTGCGGCAGGCGATCGCGAGCCGCACGCCCGCGTAGGCGAAGGCGCAGAAGGCCATGAGCACGAGCGTGACGCCGACGAGGCCGAGCTCCTCGCCGATCACGGCGAAGATCATGTCCGTGTGCGCTTCTGGCAGGTAGTACAGCGGCTCGATCCCCTGCCCGAGCCCCCGCCCGAAGACCCCGCCGGAGCCGAGGCTGATCAGCGCCTGCACGTTCTGGAGGCCTGCACCGGTCGGGTCCTTCCACGGATCGAGGAAGGTCAGGAGGCGGTCGCGGCGGTACGGCGACGTCCACGCGGCAACCGCTGCGAGCCCGAAGACGAGGCTGTAGGCGGACGCGAGGAGTGTGAGCCGCGTCCCGGAGACGAGCAGGATCGCGCCGACGACGAGGAGGATGGTCAGCGCCGTGCCGAGGTCCGGCTCGACGAGCACGAGCCCTGCGAATGCGAGGACGAGGATCCCGATCGGCTGGCCGAGCTCCTTCAGCGTGCGGGGCGGCCGGTGCCGCGAGAGATAGGCGGCGGTCCAGACGACGAGCGCGAGCTTCGCGAGCTCCGACGGCTGGAAGGCGAGCGGCCCGAAGTCGATCCAGCGGCGAGCCCCGTTGATCCGGGAGCCGACAGCGAGCACGGCGAGACAGAGGACGAGCGCCGTAACCACGAGCGTCGGCGCGAACAGACGGATCCGGTCGAGGTCGACACGCGAGATGACAACGAGCAGCGCGACGCCGATGATCGCGTACGCGACCTGGCGCTCGACGTAGCCGAACGGGTTCGCATTGCCGAGAGTCGCCGATCCGGAGGTCGCGCTGTACACCATCACGAGGCCGAAGAGGACGAGGGCCGCCGTGACGAGCACGAGCAGGTTCCACTCGAACTGCAATCGCTTCGGACGACTACTCACGCAAGCTCCTGCACCAGGCGGCGGAAGGTGTCGCCTCGCTCCTCGAAGTTCGCGAACTGGTCGAAGCTGGCGCAGGCGGGCGAGAGCAAGACGATGTCCCCCGGCTCGGCGTCGGCCGCTGCGCGGGTGACGGCCGTCGGGAGGTCTCCGGCGCGGACGAAGGCGCGTTCGGCGGCATCGAGCGCCGCCGCGAGCTCGTCCGTCGCGGCACCGATGAGGTAGATCGAGCGGACGCTCTGCGGAAGGTCGCGCGCGAACGATCCGAAGTCCTCGCCCTTGAGCGAGCCGCCGAGGATCAGGCGGAGCGGCGCGTCGTAGGCAGCGACGCCCCGGCGCGCAGCGGCGGTGTTCGTCGCCTTCGAGTCGTTGACCCAGCGAACTCCTTCGAGCTCGCGGACCAGCTCGAGCCGGTGCGGCACGCCCGGGAACGTGCGCAGCGCCTGCGCGATCGCATCGTCGGGCACGCCGGCGGCGCGGGCGGCTGCCGTCGCAGCGGCGGCGTTCTCGCGGTTGTGACGGCCCGGGATCAGCGGCTCGGCCGGCAGGGGGTCGTCGGCGGAGAACCCGATCCCGTCGAGCCCGAGATCCCGGGGGACGACCTTCGAGCGGGCCCGCTCGAAGATGCGGAGCTTTGCGGCGCGGTAGGCGTCGAAGGTGCCGTGGCGATCGAGGTGGTCCGGCTCGAGATTCAGGAGGACCGCGACGTCGCAGGAGAGCGTGTGAACGTCCTCGAGCTGAAAGCTCGAGAGCTCGCAGACGACGCACGCCGCCTCCGCGACCTCGGCAGCGTCGGTGAGGGCACGGCCCACGTTGCCGGCGACCTCCACGCGCTCACCGGCCGCGCGCAGCATCGCACCGAGCAGCTCGGTCGTGGTCGTCTTGCCGTTCGTCCCGGTGACGCCGATGAGCCGCGCGCCCGCCGGGAGCAGGCGGTAGCCGAGCTCCACCTCGCTCCACACCGGAATCTGGGCGGCGCGTGCAGCTGCGACGAGCGGTGACCGCTCGGGCACCCCCGGGCTCTTGACGACGAGATCCACCCCTGCCAGCAACGCCTCCTCCTCCGTTCCGAGTCGGAGTTCGACGCCAAGATCGCCGAGCCTGCCGGCGTCTGCGTCCGGAGACCGGTCAGCTGCGACGACAGGCACGCCGAGGCGAGCGAGTGCGGTCGCTGCCGCGCGACCCGACCGTGCAAGCCCGAGTACGAGCGCCCGCCTCGGCAGCCATGTCTCGTCGGAAGACGCCTCGTCTGGACGTGGCCCGCTCACGACCCACGCTCCCCCCCGATGGGGGGCGTGAGCCCCCTGAGGTCAGCGTAGGCGCTCGAAGGTGACGGCACGGTGGAGGATTGCTCGAGGATGCGTAAGGGATTCGGCGTCGGGCTCCGGCTTCCTCAGCGGAGCCGGCCGCTCACCACTGCCTCGTCGGCAGCCCACTTCACCTCGACCTCCTCGAACCCCGCCGCGGTGAGTGAGCGCGCCAGCTCCTCCCCGCCCGCCGTCTCCGGCTCAGCGAACGCGGCCCGGCCGCCCGGCGCCAACACTCGGGCGAGCTCCTCGGCCGCCGCGACGAGCGCACCGGCGTCGGTCGCGATGCGCCCGAACGCCGCCACGACGGAGTCGTCCGGGAGCGGAAGAACGGGCGCAGAGCCGACGAGGTACGCGATGCCGCTCGCTCCGACGGCGTGCGCTTCCTCAAGCAGCTCCTCGAGCTCGTCGACCTGCGACCGGACGACGTAGACCCAGCCGTCGCCGACAAGCTCGTGCGCGGCCAGCGGGAGCGAACCGCCTCCGAGCACGAGCACGTCCTGCTCGGGTTGCAGCCGGACGGCTTCGATCAGCGCCTGCTCAACGGCGCCGTCGCGGCTCATCGCTGCCCGAAGTAGTAGCGGTAGTAGAAGGCAAAGCCCAGCGCGCACAGCAGCCCGGCGACGATCCAGAACCGCACGGTGATCTTCGTCTCGGACCACGCCTTCATCTCGAAGTGATGATGGATCGGCGCCATGAGGAAGACCCGCCGCCCGAAGCGTTTGAACGAGAACACCTGGATCATCACCGACAGCGCCTCGATCACGAAGATGCCGCCCAGCAGGAGCAGCAGCACCTCGACCTTCATCATGATCGCGAACCCTGCGAGCGCTCCGCCGAACGCCATCGAGCCCGTGTCCCCCATGATCACCTCGGCGGGGAAGGCGTTGAACCACAGGAACCCGACCGCGGCTCCGATCAACGCCGCGCCGACGATCGCGAGATCGAGCTTCGTCAGGTTGCGGTGCGAGGGGATGTTGCTCGAGCGGACGTACGAGACGATGTTCATCGCCATGAAGGTGAAGAGCGCGATGATCCCGGTTCCGGCAAGGAGCCCGTCGACGCCGTCGGCGAGGTTCGTCCCGTTCGCGGCGCCGGCGATCACGAAGAAGAGGAAGCCGTACCAGGCGTACGAGAGCGGCACGGTGACGTCGACGAGCGGGATGTAGACGTCCGTGCTCAGGTGCAGATGCCTGGCGACGATTGCGACGACGACCGTGACCAACCCGAGGAGCAGGAGCTTCCAGCGACCGGCCAGGCCGAGCGACCGTTTGTGCGTGAGCTTGATGAAGTCGTCGAGGAAACCGATCGCTCCGCAGGCGAGCGCCGTGAAGAGCACGGTCAGGGACTGGAGCCGGAAGTGGCTGACCGGCAGGAACGCGATTGTCGCCGCGAACAGGATCAGAAGGCCGCCCATCGTCGGCGTCCCCTGCTTGACGATGTGATGCCGGGGCCCTTCCTCACGGATGTGCTGGCCGAACTCGTGACGGCGAAGAAACTCGATGAACCTCGGCCCGACACCGATCGAGATGGCGAGGGCGATTGCGGCCGCGATGACGACACGGATCACGTCCGGGCCTCCGTGAGCGCTTCTGCCACGACCTCGAGCCCCACCGAGCGCGAGCCCTTGACGAGGATTGCGTCCCCGGGTCTCACGAGGCCGCGCGCGACGTCGACCGCTTCGGCCGCGGTGGCCACCCACTCGTCCGGCTCGTAGCCGCGCGCGAGTTCGCCGACTCCCAGGACGACATCCGTCCCGGCGGCGCACTCCCCGATCTCGCGGTGGTAACGGGGAGCATCCGCTCCCAGCTCCGCCATCTCCCCGAGGATCGCGACCGTGCGCCGGCCATCCGCCCGCTCGTGGAGATGTGCGAGTGCCGCGCGCATCGCCACCGGATTCGCGTTCCAGGCGTCGTTGATGAGGAGGCCCGCACCCGGGAGCTCGGTCTCCTGCGAGCGCCAGCGGGAAAAGACGACCTCCACCGGCTCCGACGGCGGCTCGACGCCGAGCACGTCGGCCGCGGTCAACGCCGCCGCGACGTTCGCAGCCTGGTGACGCGCCGCGAAGTCGAAGCAGACGTCGCGGCCGTGCCAGCGCACGTACGTGCGACCGTCGCGGAGCACCGCGTCCGGCTCCGGGAAGCGGCGCACGTCGAGGCCGCCCGGCACGAAAGGCTCCAGCTCCGGCACATCGTCGGGCAGGATCGCAACCGCACCGGTCGGCAACTCCTCGAGTAGCTCTGCCTTGGCACGCGCGATGTTCTCGAGACTCCTGAGCGCCTCGAGATGGACCGGAGCGATCGACGTGATCACGCCGACGTGGGGACGCGCGATCCGGGCGAGGTGGCGAATCTGACCGAGTCCACGCATCCCCATCTCGGTCACCACGACCTCTGTGTCGGGCTCGATCCTGCAGAGCGTGAGCGGCAGTCCGATCTCCGTGTTGAAGCCCTCCGGCGCCGCCACGGTCCGCAGGTGCGGGCGGAGGAGCGCCGCCAGGATGTCCTTCGTCGACGTCTTCCCGACCGAGCCGGTGATCGCCACGACGCGAGCCTCGCTGCGGTCGCGGACGGTGCTGCCGAGGGCTGCGAGAGCTGCAAACGCGTCCTCCGGCACGAGTGTCGCTACGGCGCCACGCGCCCGGGCATCGTCCAGGAAAGCCTCGCCGCGCGAGACGGCGACGAAGAGGTCGCCCGGCTGGATCCGGCGCGAGTCGACGTCGACGCCCGTGATCTCGTTTGCGTCGCCCTCGAGTCGTCCCAGCGAGAGCGACCGCACCTCGGCGAGCGGTAGGGGTATCAGGTGCTCGTCTCCAGCATCGCTTTCAGCGCCTCCTTGGCCGTCTCGCGGTCGTCGAACGGGACCGTTCGATCCGCGAACTCCTGGCCCTGCTCGGCGCCCTTCCCGGCGATGAGCACGACGTCGCCCGCCCGGGCCAGGCCGACCGCCCGAGCGATCGCCGCTCCGCGATCCAGCTCGACCTCGGCGGCACCGTTGGCTCCGGTCATGATCTCGGCTGCGATCGTCTCCGGATCCTCGCTGCGCGGGTTGTCGGAGGTGACGATCGCGAGGTCGGCAAGCTCCGACGCGAGGCGGCCCATCGGCGCCCGCTTGGCCCGATCCCGATCGCCGCCCGCGCCGACCACCACGATCACGCGCTTGCCGTCGGCGAGCTCACGCGCCGCGCGCAGCACGTTCGCGAGCGCGTCCGGCTTGTGCGCGTAGTCGACGATCACGTGGAACGGCTGGCCCACGTCCACGGACTCGAAGCGCCCGGGCACGCCGCGCACCGACTCGAGCCCGCGCTTGATCGCGTCGTCGCCGACGCCGAGCGCGCGTGCTGCGTACAGCGCCGCCAGTGCGTTCTCGAGGTTGAACCGCCCCCGAAGCTTCAGGTCGATCCCGGCGAGCGCACTCCCATCGTCGACGCTGAAGCTGACTGCGTCCGGAAGCTCGTGCGCCAGCCGCCGGCCGTATTCGTCGCCGCCGTTGACGACGGCGAGCGGCCGCGGCTCGGCGAAGAAGAGCCGTCTCTTCGCCGCGAAGTACGACTCGAGATCGCCGTGAAAGTCGAGGTGGTCGTGGCTCAGGTTCGTGAACACCAGCACCGCGAAGCGCACTCGGTCGAGACGGTGAAGGACGGACGCATGCGAGGAGGCCTCCATCGCGCACGAGCGATCGCCCGCGTCGAGCATCTCGCGGAACAGCCGCTGCAGGTCGATCGCCTCCGGTGTCGTCCGCACGACTCCCCGCCGCTCGCCGCCGACGCGCGCCTCGACCGTGCCCAGCAAGCCCGGGCGCCGACCGGCAGCCGCGAGGATCGCGAAGAGGAGAAAGCTCGTCGTCGTCTTGCCGCTCGTGCCCGTCACACCGACGACCTCGAGCTCGCTGGTCGGCTCGCCGAAGAAGACGTCTGCCGCAGGCGCCATCGCGGCGCGCGAGTCCGCGACGACGATCTGCGGGACCGGCAGCTCGAGGTCACGCTCCACGACGACCGCCGCCGCCCCGGCCTCGACCGCCGCGCCCGCGAAGTCGTGTCCGTCGGCATGCTCGCCGGGAACCGCGAAGAAGAGAGCGCCGGGAGTGACCGCACGAGCGTCGTACGCGAGATCCCGGACCTCGATCGCAGTGTTCCCGAGCACCTGAGACGGCTCGAGCGCTGTGACGAGGCGCTCCAGGTCCATCCGTAAGAATCTACTCGTGCGCGGTGACGGGCATGCCGGCTCGGTCACCGGCTTCGTGCTGGCAGTGGCGGCGTTCTTCGTGGCGATGGTCGGCACGACGCTGCCGACGCCGCTCTATCCGCTCTACGAGCAGCGCTACTCGTTCGGGCCTCTCCTCGTCACGGTGATCTTCGCGATCTACGCGTTCGGCGTGATCGGGGGACTGATCCTGTTCGGGAATCTCTCCGACCGCGTCGGCCGGAAGCCGGTGCTGCTGCTCGGGCTGGTTCTCTCCGCGGCGAGTGCTCTTCTCTTTCTGCTCGCCGGCTCGCCGACGCCGATCTACGTGGGTCGCGTGGTCTCGGGCCTGTCGGCCGGAATCTTCACCGGGACGGCGACCGCCTACGTGATCGATCTCGCTCCCGGTGGTCGCCGCCGGCTCGCGAGCTTCGTCGCCGTCTTCGCGAATCTCGGCGGGCTCGGTGCAGGGACGCTTCTGTCGGGCCTCATCGGCCAGTGGGCGCCCCACCCGCTGCAGACGCCGTTCGCAGTCGACCTCGGGCTCGTCGTCATCGCGACCGCGGGCTTGCTGCTCGTGCCCGAGACGGTTCCGCGCCAGACGTTCAGCTTCCGGCTGCAACGGCTGGGAGTGCCTGCGGAGGTGGTGTCGGTCTTCGTCCGCGCCGCGCTCGCAGGAGTGGCCGCCTTCGCCGTGTCGGCTGTCTTCAGCTCGGTCGCGCCCGAGTTCCTCGGAGTCGGCCTTCACCGCCACAGCCCCGCGCTCGCCGGCCTGCTCGTCTTTCTCCTCTTCCTCATGTCCGTTTCCGGGCAGGTGTTCGTCCCCCGGCTCTCGAACGCGCTGGCCGCAGGCTGCGGGCTGCTCGTCGCCGGCGTCGCACTGCTCGCCGCCTCGCTGGCCGCCGACTCGCTCGCAGCACTGTTCGCCAGCGCCGCCGTCTGCGGCCTCGGCCAGGGTGTGGTCGTCAGCGCGGGTCTCGCCGCCATCGCCGAGCGCGCGCCCGCAGAGCGCCGGGGAGAGACCGCCTCGAGTTACTTCGTCGTGCTCTACCTCGGGCTCTCGCTACCGGTGATCGGCGCCGGGGTCGCGATTCACTTCACCTCGCTGCGCCCGGCCGGAATCGGTTTCTGCGCCGGGGTCGGGGTGCTCGCGCTCGGCGTACTCGTGAGCCTGCTCGGGTCCCGCGCGCCTACCTGATCTTCAGATCCGGCGGAACCTCGAGGTACTGGAGGTCGAAGGATGCGATCTGCTCGAACGCAGGCGCCGCGACGATGCCGCCGTAGATTCCTCCGCGCGGCTGATCGACACTCACGAGGACGACGAGGCGCGGATGCAGCGCCGGAACCATCCCGACGAAGGTCGCGACGTACGCGCCGGGGATGTAGCCGTTCGGTCCCGGCTTCTGTGCTGTCCCCGTCTTCCCGGCGACCGTGTAGCCGGGGATCGCGGCGAGCTGCGCGGTGCCCTGATCCGAGACGACACCCTGCAGCATCCTGCGCAGCTCGTAGTCGACGTCGGGCGTGAGCACCCTGTGGCGCCGAAGCCGTGGCTGCCCGTCACCCGAGACGTGGTCGACGAGGTGCGGCTCGATCCACACGCCGCCGTTCGCGATGGCCGCGTAGCTCGCGGCGAGCTGGATCGACGTGACCGAGACGCCCTGCCCGATGGGGACGTTGCCGATCGTCGAGCCAGACCAGTACGAGGGCAGTAGGCCCGGGCTCTCGCCGGGAAAGTCGATGCCCGTCCGCCGCCCGAACCCGAACCGCGCCATCCACTTCTTCAATCCGGCCTCGCCGAGATACCGCTCCGCGATCGTGATCGCGCCGACGTTCGACGAGCGCTGGAGGATCTGCGCGACCGTCATCCGCTCGGTCGGCCGGGTCTCGGCGTCGTGGATCACGCGGTCGGCGACGTGAATCGAATACGGCAGCGTGAACGCCGTCTGCGGCGTCACCTGGTGCTCGGACAGAGCGCCGCCGATGGTCACGACCTTGAACACGGAGCCGGGCTCGAATACGTCGTTCACGGCGTGGTCGACGGTCAGCCCTTGCTGGGCAGCGTGAGGGAAGGCGTTTGCGTCGAAGCCGGGCTCCTGCGCCATCGCGAGCACGGCACCCGTATGCGGATCGAGGACGATCGCGGTCGCGGACTTCGCGTGCCACTGGCGCACGGTCTGGTCGAGCACCTGCTCGGCATTCGCCTGCATGTGGCTGTCGAGCGTGAGGAAGACGTCGCGTCCGTCGCGTGCCGGACGATTCTGGATCGTGTTCACGGGCTGGCCGAGCGCATCGCGGACGACGGTCGCGCTGCCCTGGATTCCCTCGAGCTCCTTGTTCAGCTCGCGCTCGAGACCGGCGAGACCGGTGTTGTCGATTCCGGCATAGCCGAGCACCGGGGCTGCCACCGTTCCCTGGGGATAGACCCGTTTCTCGTCGGGATTGAACGTCAGGCCCGACAGCTTCCGCGCGGCGAGAGCTGCCGCCCGCGCTGCCGGCGCCTTCCGCCAGATGTAGACGAATCCGCGGCTGCGGTCCGAGAGCAATCTGTTCACGTACCGAACCCGAAGCCCGAGCACCTTCGCCACGACCTTCGCCTCGTGCGTCGGATCGGAGATCTGCAACGGATCGGCGATGACATCCGTCGCCTGCTCGCCGATCGCGAGCGGAGTGCCGAGCCGGTCGTAGATCGTCCCGCGGCCGGCGGAAAGCACGAGATTCGCCTTCGCCTGACTCTGCGCGAGCGAGGTGAGCGACGACGCGCGCACCGTCTGGATCCACGCGGCTCGGGCCCCCAGGGCCGCGAAGACGACGAGGATGACCAGGAGGAGAAGACGGAGCCGCGAGTTGACGACGCGCGGCTTCAACGGCGTCCGGAGGGAAGGACGAGGTAGGACGTGTCCGCCCCCCGCGCCTGCACCATCCCGAGCCGCTGCGCCGCCGCCTCGATCCGCGGCGCCGAGCTGGCGGCGGACAGCCGGGACGCGAGAGCCTGGTTCTGTGCCTGGAGCTTCGCCCGCTGCTCGTCGAGACGCGTCACCGCGACGTGCGCGCGCAGCACCGCGACGTTCACGGCCACGACTCCGGC
>JAICME010000044.1 GCA_025929425.1 Thermoleophilia bacterium
ACATCGTCGAGTAGGCGATGACGCGCTTGATGTCCGTCTGGACGAGCGCGATCAGGCCGGCGACGAGGAGCGTGAGCGCGCCGGTGCCCGCGGCGATCAGCTCGATCGTCCTCGCCTGCTCGAAGATGACATGCGTGCGCGCGATCAGGTAGACGCCCGCGGTGACCATCGTCGCCGCGTGGATGAGGGCGCTCACCGGCGTCGGGCCCTCCATCGCGTCGGGCAGCCAGGTCTGGAGCGGGATCTGCGCCGACTTCGCAACCGCGCCTCCGAGCAGGCCGAGCGCGACGAGGTTGGTTGCGGTCGAGGAGAGGTGGGGAGCGTTGAGGACTCCGAACGAGAGGGAGTGGGTGTGCGCGATGAGGACGAAGAAGGCGAGCGCCATCGTCGCGTCGCCGAACGCGTTCATCACGAAGGCCTTCTTCGCGGCCTGCACGGCGCTCGGCCGCTCGTGCCAGAAGCCGATCAGGAGGTACGACGAGAGGCCGACGAGCCCCCAACCGACGAGCAGCAGGAGCAGGTTGCCGCCCTCGACGAGCAGCAGCATCGAGAAGACGAAGAACGACATGTACGCGAAGTAGCGGCGCTCCTCCTCGTCGCCGTCCATGTAGCCGATCGAATAGAGGACGATCAGTCCGCCGACGCCGCTGACGATGAGCATCATCACCGTGCTCAGCGGGTCGACGAGGAGCTGGAGGCCGGCGTGGAAGTTGCCCGACTGGAGCCACGTCCACGCCGTCGTGATCTCGCCGCGGACGCAGTTGCCATTACCGCCGTTGCACAACAGGGGAGCCTGATGCACTCCGATGAACGCCCAGACTGCGCCGGCGAACGCTACGAAGCAGCTCGTCGTTGCGATCCAGGCCGCCGCGACCCGCGGGATCCGGTTTCCGCAAAGCGTGATCAGGATCGTGCCGCCGAGCGGCGCGAGCAGGCAGAGCCAGCTTCCGCCGGTCATCCCTTGAGCTCCGAGAGCGTGTCGACGTCGAGCGAGAGATGCCGCCGGTTCAGCGCGACGACGAGGCCGAGCCCGACGCAGACCTCCGAGGCGGCGATCGCCATCACGGCGAGCGCGAAGATCTGTCCTGCGCCGTTGTGCCAGTGCCGCGCGAGCGCGATCAGCGCGAGGTTCCCCGCGTTGAGCATCAGCTCGAGCGAGAGCAGCACGACGAGCGTGTTGCGGCGGATCAGAACCCCGAGCGCGCCGATCCCAAGGAGGCAGGCGGCGAGCGCGACGTACCAGGCGACGTTCGGTCCGGACATCAAACGGCTCGCTTCGTGTGTGAGCCGAGGATCACGCCCCCCACCGCGGCGACGAGCAAGACCACCGAAGTGATCTCGAAGGCGAGGAGGTGGTCGACGAGGAAGACGCGGCCGATCCAGGCAGGCGTGCCGAAGGCGGCTCCCACCTTGTCGCTGTGCGACAGGCTCCCGCTCGCCTGCATCCCGACGGCGACGACGATCTCCACGAGCAGCGCACCGGCGGCGGCGACGGCTCCGATGGTCTGCCAGGTCGGGCCGCCCGACCACGGCGTCTCGAGGCGCGGACCGACGTAGGCGATCACGAACAGGAACATCACGACTACAGCGCCCGCGTAGACGAGCACCTGCGCGGCCGCGACGAACTCCGCCGACAGCAGCAGGTACATGACGGCGAGCGAGCTGAGGTTCCCGATCAGCGCCAGCGCCGAGTAGAAGGGATTCGAGAAAGTGACGACCGCCACCGCGGAGCCGAGGCACGAGAACGCGGCCACGACCCAGACGACCCAGACCAACGCGTTTCCTGCCGAGGCGAGAATCATGAATCCGACCTGTAGAAGGGGATCGGCGTGTCGTAGAGATCCGCGTCCGCGACCGGGGTCTGCTTCAGCGGGGGCGTCAGGAGCATGTCCTTCGTGTAGATCTGGTCGTCGCGGTTGTGCTCTGAGATCTCGTAGTCGTTGCCGAGCGTGATCGCGTCGAACGGGCACGCCAGCTCGCAGTAGCCGCAGAAGATGCATCGGCTGAGGTTGATCTCGTAGATCCGTGCGTAGCGCTCGCCGGCCGAGACGCGGTTGTCCGGCGTGTTCTCGGCGGCGACGACGCGGATGCAGTCGGCGGGGCACGCGGCCGCGCAGAGCGAGCAACCGACGCACTTCTCCAGCCCGTTCTCGTGCCGCCAGAGGCGGTGCCGGCCGCGGAAGCGGGGATAAACGGGCCGCTTGTACTCCGGGTACTGCTGCGTGATCGGCTTCTTGAAGATCTGCTTGAAGGTGACCCCGAAGCCCTTCAGCGTCTCGACCGGCTGCGGGCTCATCCGAACGCCACCACCAGGGCCGCCGTGACGACGGCGTTGACCGTCGCGACGGGCAGGAGCACTTTCCAGCCGAAGCGCATCAGCTGGTCGTAACGCAGCCGCGGCAGCGTCGTCCGCAGCCAGATGAAGACGAAGAGCACTGCCATCGTCTTGAGCAGGAACCAGATCGGGCCGATGTCCCACGGCCCGTGCCAGCCGGAGAAGAACAGCGTCACCATCAGGCCGGAGAGCGTGATCAGGTTGATGTACTCGGCCATCTGGAACAGGCCCCAGCGCATCCCCGAGTACTCGGTGTGGTACCCCGCGACGAGCTCCTGCTCGGCTTCCGGCAGGTCGAACGGCGCGCGACTCGTCTCCGCGATGCCGCCGAAGAAGAAGACGACGAGCCCGATGAACTCGGGCGCTGCGTACGGGAGCCACGAGCCCTGACGCGCGACGATCTCCGGCAGGTTGAGCGAGCGGCCGAGGATCACGACGCCGAGCACGCTGAGCGCGAGCGAGACCTCGTACGACACGAGCTGCGCGCAGGTGCGCATAGAGCCGAGGATCGAGTACTTCGACTCCGAGGCCCAGCCGCCCACGATGAAGCCGTAGATCCCGATCGAGCCGAGCGCGAAGATCGCGATCAGGCCGATCGAGACGTTCGCGACCTCGCCGTTGATCCGCCAGCCGTGCACCGTCCAGCCCGGCCCCCACGGGATGAAGGCGAAGGCCGCGATCGCGGTGAACGCCGAGACGATCGGCGCGAGGATGTACGGGAGCTCGATCGCCGACGAGGGCGCGAACGCCTCTTTGCGAACGAGCTTGACGAGGTCGGCGATCGGCTGGAGGAGCCCGTACGGGCCGGCGCGATTCGGGCCGTAGCGGAGCTGCATCCGGCCCATCACCTTCCGCTCGATCAGCGTCAGGTACGCGAAGAGGCCCAGCACGATGTTGACGATGACCACCGCCTTGATGATCGAGATCCACCAGGGCTCGCTCACGCGCTGGGCACCTCCTCGGCCTTGGCGATCTCCACCACGCCGCCCAGGCCGTTCGCGTGCTCGAGCGCGACGCGCGCGATCCCGTCGCGCAGGTGCCGGTTCACGCGGGCCGGCAGCGTGATCGCGCTCCCGTTCGAGCCGACGGTGACGTGGTCCCCGGTCGCGATCTTGCGGCGCCGGGCGTCGCCCGCCGAGATCTCGAGCTCCGGCTGCGGCCGCTGGAACTGCAACTCCGCGACGCGCTCGACGGCGGCGCCGGAGAAGAGCGGCTTGTACGCGACGAGCCGGATCTCGCCCTTCCGCGCTTTCTGCGCCGGTTCGGGCAGCGCCTCGCGGCCGACGTGTTCCGGCGCATCCGGGTAGCCGCGTAGCGGCGCGCGCTCGCCGACCTCGCCGAAGGAGAGCCCGCCGTAGACCCGTTCGGAGACCTCGGCGAAGACGGCAGCCGCGTACGGCGCCACGTCGACGTCGAACCGGGCCGCGAGCTGCGAGATCCACTCGAGCTCGTCGAGGCCGGGCGGCTCGACGGTCCGGCGCAGCCGCTGCAGGCGACCCTCGAGGTTGACGAAGGTGCCGTCGCGCTCGAGGTAGCTCGTACCGGGGAGGATGAGGTCGGCCCAGCCGGCGGCGAGCCCGCCGTACATCGAGAGGACGATCGTCGCCTCCGCCTGCTCGGCGAGCGCGCGGACGTTCTCGTCTGCGGCGGCCTCGTCGCCAGAGACGACGAGCAGACCGATCGGCTCGACGGCCTCGCCCTCCTCGTCGCAGCACGCGGCCCACGCGTCGGCGACGCCGCGGCCGTTCGGCGTCCCGGGGAGATAGAAGGCGCCGCAGCCCTCGCGCCCGGCGAGGCCCAGCTTCTCCGCGAGCTGCGCGATCGTTGCGCCCCCGCGCCCACCGGGGCCCGACCAGACGAGGACGATGCGCTCAGCCTCGGCCACGGCCGGGTCGTCGGCGTCGTGGACGAGCTTCGCGCCCGCGCGACGCGCGGACTTGATCCAGAGGTCGACCACCGGCGCGCGCTCGACGACCGGCACGTCGCCGAGGACGACGACGACGTCCGCATCGCGGATCGCGGACAGCGGAAGCCGGTAGGCGTCAAGGGCTCCGGAGATCTCCTCCGGGAGCATCGCCTGGTGCGAGTCGAGCGCGACCCGTAGCAGCCTCCCGAGCGCGTACGCCTGCTCGACGGTCTCCGAGCCGGAGAGCACGGTGACGATGCGCCCGCGCGCCGCGCGCAACAGCCGCTCCGCCTCGTCCAGCGCCTGCTCCCACGAGACCTGTTCGAGTCCGTGCCGCCGCACGCGCTGCAGCGGCTGCGTGAGCCGGTCCTCGGCGAACAGGTGCGTGTATGCGAAGCGGCCCTTGTCGCAGATCCAGCCCTCGTCGATCTCCGGGTGGTTGCGGGAGAGGATCCGCTTGACCTTGCCCTCGCGCACCGTCGCGTTGATGTTGCACCCGACGGGGCAGAGACCGCAGACGGTTGGCACGTCGACGATCTCCCACGGCCGTCCCTCGAAGCGGTACTGCGTCGGCAACAGCGCTCCGACCGGGCAGAGCTCCGTGACGTTGCCGGTGAAGGCGCCCGTGTACGGCAGGTCCTCGAAGGTCGTGATCACCGACATCGCGCCGCGGTTGGCGGCGACGAGCTGGCCGTCCTCCGACACGTCTTCGCTGAAGCGCGTGCAGCGGTAACAGAGGATGCAGCGCTCACGGTCGAGCGAGATCGTGGGCGAGATCGGGATCGGCTTCTCGAACGTGAGCTTCTCGAAGCTCATCCGTGTGTTGCCGGGCCCGTAACGGAAGGTCAGATCCTGCAGCGGGCACTCGCCGCCCTTGTCGCAGACCGGGCAGTCGAGCGGGTGGTTGACGAGGATGAACTCGAGCGTCCCGTTCTGACCCTGCGCCGCTCGCTCGGAGGTACGGGCCGTCTTCACGACCATCCCGTCCTGCGCGGTCAGCGTGCAGCCGGTCTGGAGCTTCGGCATCCCCTCGACCTCGACGAGGCACATGCGGCACGCGCCGACCGGCGCGCCGAGGCGCGGCTCGTAGCAGAAGACCGGGATCTCGACGCCGGCGGCGAGCGCCGTCTCGACGATGCCGGTCCCCTTCGGGACGTGGACGTCCCGTTCGTCGATCGTGACCCGGACGAGCTCGGTGCTCATACGAGCGCCTCCTCGCCGGCGGGCGTGTGCGCGTGCTGGTCGGACGGAGCGAAGATCCCCTCGAGCGATGACGAGCCCGCAAACGGGCAGCCGCCGTGCTCGACGTGGGCGACGAACTCCTCGCGCCATTTGTGGAGGTAGCTGTGCACCGGATAGACGGCGAACTCGCCGAGCGCGCACAGGACCTTGCCGAGGATGTTGTCGCCGACCGAGTCGAGCAGCTCGAGATCGGCGTGCGTCGCGGTGCCGTTCTCGATCGACTCGAGGATCTGCACCATCCAGCGCGTCCCGACGCGGCACGGCGTGCACTTGCCGCAGGACTCGTGCATGTAGAACTTCGTCGAGCGGAGGGCGAGCTGCACCATGCAGCAGCGGTCGTCGACCACGATCAGCGATGCGGCGCCGAAGAACGTCCCGATCGCACCGAGCGAGTCGTAGTCGAGCCGCACGTCGATCTCGTCGGGCGTGAGCGCCGGCACGGAGGAGCCGCCCGGGATGACCGCCTTCAGCTCGCGGCCGTCGGCGATCCCGCCCGCGTGCTCGAAGATCAGCTCGCGCATCGGCGTCCCGAGCTCGAGCTCGTAGTTTCCGGGCCGCGCGACGTTGCCCGAGACCGAGAAGATCGCCGTGCCCGGCGAGCTCGGGACGCCCGTCTTCGCGAACTCCTCGGCCCCCATCTCGAGGATCACGGGGACGGTTGCGATCGTGCAGACGTTGTTGATCTGGGTCGGCGCGTAGTAGAGGCCCTGGATCGGCGGGAACGGCGGTCGTGGCCGAGGCTGGCCGCGCTTCCCCTCGAGCGACTCGAGCAGAGCCGTCTCCTCGCCGCAGATGTAGGCGCCGGCGCCGCGATGCACCGTGATCTCGACATCGCCGAAGATTCCGGCCGCCCGCGCCTCCTCGACGGCGCCGGAGAGGATCTCGTACTCCGTCAGGTACTCGCCGCGGATGTAGATGAAGACGTCGCGTGACTCGATCGCGTGCGCCGCGATGAGGCAGCCCTCGATCAGCCGGTGCGGCACCTTCCCCATCACCTCGCGGTCCTTGAAGGCGCCCGGCTCCGACTCGTCGGCGTTGACGACGAGGTACTTCGGCTTCGCGCTCTTGCGATCGATGAGCGATGCCTTGCGTCCCATCGGGAAGCCTGCTCCGCCGCGGCCGCGCAGGACAGCCTTCTCGAGCTCCGCAATCAGGGCGTCCGGTGTCATCGCCCGCGCCTTCGCGACTCCGGCGTAGCCGCCGATCGCGCGATACTCGGCGAGCTGCGTGAGATCGTGCTCGTCGGCTCCGGCAAGGAGGACTTTATGTTCCGCCATCGATCCCTCCCACGATCTCCGGCACGGTCTCCGCGCGGACCGAGTGGTGATAGCGGTCGTCAACGGCGACGACGGTCGCGTACCCGCAGCCTCCGAGACACTCGACGGCGCGGAGCGTGATCTCCCCGTCCTCCGTCGTCTCGCCGGCGTGGATGCCGAGCTCCGACTCGAACGCCTCGATCACGCGCTGCGCTCCGCACAGCGCGCACGGGAGGTTCGTGCAGACGTCGATCGTGTGCTTCCCGACCGGTTCGAGATGGAGCATGTCGTAGAAGGTCGCGACGGAGTAACAGAAGGCCGGCGTCACGTCGAGGGCCTCGGCCGTCTCCTCGATCGCCTGGCGGGACAGCCAGCCGTGCTTCTCCTGCGCGAGTCGCAATGCCGGGAGCGCGGCCGACCGCGATCCCTCGGGATAGCGCGCGCGAATCGCCTGCACCTCGTCATGGAACCTGCTCACCGGTCGGTGTCCCCCATCACCGCGTCGAGCGAGCCGACGACCGCGATCAGGTCGGCGACGAGCGTGTTCTCCAGACAGGTCGCCGTTGCCTCGAGCGCAGCGAACGACGGCGCGCGGAAGTGGATGCGCCACGGCTTCGGGCCGCCGTCAGAGACGAGGTAGCAGCCCGACTCGCCGCGCGGCGACTCGATCGCGACGTAGATCTCGCCCTCGGGCACGCGGAATCCCTCCGTCACGATCTTGAAGTGGTGGATGAGGGACTCCATCGAGGTGTGGAGCTCCTCGCGCGGCGGCAGCACGACCTTGCGGTCGTCCGCGATCCACGGCATTCCCTCCATGCGCTCGAGCTTGTCGAGGCACTGGCGCACGATCTTCGTCGACTCCGCCATCTCGTCCATCCGCACGCGGTAGCGGTCGTAGACGTCGCCGTTCGGATAGACCGGCACCCGGAAGTCGACCTGGTCGTAGTGGAGATACGGCTGGTCGCGACGCAGATCCCAGTCGACGCCCGAGGCGCGCAAGTTCGGCCCGGTCTGGCCGAGCGCGATCGCATCGTCCGCCGAGAGGACGCCGATGCCCTGCGTCCGCTCGAGCCAGATCCCGTTCCGGTCGAGGATGCCCTTGTAGTCCTCGAGCGCGCGCGGCATCCACTCGACGAAACTCCGGCACTCCGGATAGAAGCCCTGCGGGATGTCCTCTGCGAGCCCGCCGATCTGGAAGTAGCGGGTGTGCATCCGCTGCCCCGTGACGAGCTCGAACAGGTCGAGGACCGTCTCCCGCTCGCGGAAGCAGTACCAGAACATCGAAATGGCTCCCAGCTCCAGCGCGGACGTGCCGAGGAAGACGAGATGCGAGTGGATCCGGTTGAGCTCGCAGAGGAGCATCCGCATCCACTTCGCCTTCGTCGGAACCTCCAGCTCGAGCAGCTGCTCGACCGCGAGCACGTAGACGAGCTCGTTGTTCTGGTAGCCGACGTAGTCGATCCGCTCGGGGAAGGTCACGCCCTTCCAGTACGTCTTCGACTCCATCGACTTCTCGAAGCCGGTGTGGAGATAGCCGACCACCGCCAAGACGCCCACGACCTCCTCGCCGTGCAGATCGACGATCAGCCGCAGGACGCCGTGCGTGGACGGGTGGTTCGGGCCGAAGTTGACCTGGAGGACGTCCTCGCTATCACGCAGCTCCGCGGGGACGTCGAGGATCGTCGGGACCCGCGGTGGGATCCGCGAGCCCTCGTACTGGCCGTCCGCGACCACCGGCCAGCGACGGGTCGTGGATGGAGTGATCGTCGCGCTCACCGCACCCGCTCCCGGCGCCGGCGAAGCCGACGCCTCCGCTCCTTGATGAGCTCCGTCAAGCCTACGCTCATTGCTCGTCGCTGAAGCGGACGGGCTCGCCGCCGATCGGATAGTCCTTGCGGAGGGGATGCCCCTCCCAGTCCTCGGGCATGAGGAGCCGCTCGAGGTTCGGGTGCCCGTCGAAGACGATCCCCATCAGGTCGTACTGCTCGCGCTCGTGCCAGTCGCAGGTCGGCCAGACCTCCACGACGCTCGGCACGTGCTCGCCCTCGTCGACCCAGCACTGCAGCCGTGCGCGCGGCGCCCCCTGGCGCAGAGCGAGTAGGTGGTAGCTGACCGAGAAGCGCTTCGTCTTGATCTCGGGGAGGACCTGCAGGCCCTGCGTCATCGGATGCATGAGGTCGCGGCCGCTCGCAGTCCCGATGTAGCCGGACACGCCCTTCCCTCCCCAGCCGAGGTAGTCCGTCGCGACGACGTCGACGCACATGTCGAAGCCGAGCTGGTCGCGCGCGTGCTCGCAGGCCTCACGGATCTGTGCCGTCTCGATCGTCACCGTCGGCATTTCGGGCCCGTCGCGGTGAGAGACGTAGCCCGGCACGCGGCCCCACTCGGTCACGTTGCGACTGTCCTTCCCGCCGCACCACGCCAAAGGCGCGACGCGGCGCAAGGGGGAACCGCTCGGTTCCCCCGAGTCCCCCTCCCCGGTGTCCACATGAGCAAGCTCATGTAGCCACCCCGTTGCGCTCGTACGCGGGCGGCACGCCGGCGAGGTGCGCCTCGTGCAGGCGGATGATCCCCTCCATCAAAGCCTCGGGCCGGGGCGGGCAGAACGGGACGTAGATGTCCACGGGGACGATGCGGTCGACGCCCTGCAGGATCGTGTAGTTGTTGAACATCCCGCCCGAGCTCGCGCAGACGCCCATCGCGATCACCCACTTCGGCTCGAGCATCTGGTCGTAGATCTGGCGGAGCGGCTCGGCCATCTTGTGTGCGACTCGCCCCGAGACGATCAGCAGGTCGGCCTGGCGCGGCGAGGAACGGAAAGCCTCCATCCCGAAGCGCGCGATGTCGTAGCGCGCGGAGACGATCGACATCATCTCGATCGCGCAGCAGGCGAGCCCGAACGTATCCGGCCACATCGACTTCGTCTGCGCCCAGCGCACGGCTTTTTCGAGGGTCGTGATACCGAGCGCGCGCTCCATCTCGTCGACGCCGAGCTCCTCCTCGAAGCGCGACGGCCCCTTCGTGGGCCAGAGCAGCCGCTCCGATTGGAGGCCGTAGTCGCGCAGGCGTGTCGGCTCGTCAGCCACGAAGCATCACCAGTTGAGGGCGCCCTTGCGCCAGATGTAGACGTAGGCCACGAGCAGGATGACGATGAAGAACGCGAGCTCCGCGAAGCCGAACCAGCCGAGCGCGTGGAGCTGCACGGCGAGCGGATAGAGGAAGACGATCTCGATGTCGAAGACGATGAAGAGCATCGCCGTGAGGTAGAAGCTGACGCTGAAGCGCTGGCGTGGCAGCGGGCCCTGCGAGACACCGGATTCGAACGGCACGGTGCGGGCGCGAGTACGGCGAGCCGGTCGCTGCGCGAACTTGAACGACATCACCATCATCGAGCTGGGGATGACCAGCGCGAGGATCCCGTAGATCAGGAATGGCAGCCAGCTATGGAGCATCTCTTCGCGCGTCTCCCTTGCCCGTTCGCGCACCTGATGAACTCGGCGAACGGCTGACGTTATCAATGTCGCTTGGGCTGCACTTACCGGTACTGATTGCCCGTAGCGGAGCCTGCAGCGGGTGTTACAAAGTCGCCTCGCGCGGACGTCTCCGTGACCGGGTGTCCGGGTAGCACGTTGCTACAGTGCGACGTAGATGGAGATCCAGGAGCGCACCGAGAGCATCGTCTCGCTGACGCCCGCGGCGGCGGCGAAGATCCGTGACCTGATGGCCACGGAGGAAGACGTCTCGGTGCTGCGTGTCGCGATCGAGGGCGGCGGGTGCTCCGGGTTCCAGTACGGCCTCGGCTTCGACCGGGGCGCCCAGGAGGGCGACCACGAGTTCGAGTGCGAGGGCGTCAGCGTCGTCGTCGATCCGTTCAGCGCCCCGTATCTCATGGGAGCGCGGGTCGACTACCTCGAGACGATCCAGGAGTCCGGGTTCAAGATCGAGAACCCGAACGCCGTCTCCTCGTGTGGCTGCGGCCACTCGTTCCAGGTGGCCGAGGGCGACGCGCCCGAGGACGCAGCCGGGTGTGGTTCCGGCTGCGCCCACTAGGCGCTGCTGGCGTCACCCGATCAGGGCAACGAAGCGCGGGTCCTCGCGAATCGACGTGAAGTCGTCGTCTGCCTGCGCGTTCTCCTTGAACTTCGGCCACTTCTCGATGGACTCGCCGAGCGTGGCGAGCGCGTCGTCGCCGCGTCCGAGCATGCTCTGCATGCACGCGATGTTGTAGAGGATCAACGCGTTGCCCGGGTGCTTCTCGAGCGCCACGTGGCACGCGGCGAGCGCGCCCTCCCAGTCCTCCTGCTTGTAATGCTCGAAGAAGTCGTAGAGCTCCGCACCGGGCGGGAGCCGGTACGCCTCTCCGCGCCGGCCGCCCACGGAGAGCACGATCGTCTCGTCGCTCGCTGCGACCGCCTTCCGCGTTGTTCCCGGCTGGACGAAGACCACGGTCCCCTGCGGCGCCTCGATCTCCTCGCCGTCGAGCGTGAAGGTCGCGCTTCCCTGCACGACGACGTACAGCTCCTCCTGGCCGTCGGCCCCGGGGCCGAGCTCGTCATGCTCGCCGACGACGTCCTCGCCGGCCTTCGCCTGGTAGCTGGCGCTCGCGCCGAAGGCTCCTATGTCGAGCGTGCGGCGGAGGCGGATGAACACCCGGTCGCCGTCACCCTCGCGTCCCTCCTCAGGAAGTGAGAGAACGCGGTAAGAAGTCTCTGTCGTTGCCATGGGGGCCTCCTCGAAGGTCGGGTGTTGAGCGCGGCTGCGCGAAGCTGCGCCGCGCGATCCGCGTGAACGAACTGGGCGAAATGGGGGTCTGACACGTGCGTGGCGGCGCCTCCTTCCTTGGCGTCGAGTATCTTGATGACGAGAAACTAACAGACGAGGCATCTTGACGTCAAGAGAAATTTCGTGAACACTTCGGACATGGCCAGACCACGGAGCGGCGCGCGCGACCACGTGGACGACTTCCTCGAGGAGATCAGCGCGGACCTGCCGTCCGATCTCGACCTGGCGGTCGAGGGGATCGTCGACCGGATCGGTGGCATCAACCGGCGGATCAAGTGGATGCACGAGGAGACGCTCGACCAGCTCGACCTCACGATGAGCGACTGGCACGTGCTCACTTCGCTGCGCTGGGCCGGTGAGCCCTACCGCCGCAAGGCCGGCGAGCTCGCCCGTCGTGCCGACCTCACGACCGGTGCCATGACGAGCCGGCTCGACGCGCTCGAGAAGGAAGGGCTGGTCCGTCGGCTGCGCGATCCGGACGATCGGCGCAGCGTGCTCGTCGAGCTGACCGAGAAGGGCCGGGAGAAGCACGAGCAGGGGCTCGGGATCCAGGGCGCGAAGGAGGCGCTGCTCGCCGACGCTCTCACCGAGCGCGAGAAGGAGCAGCTCAACGGCCTCTTGCGCCGCGTGATGATCACGCTCGAAGACCGGTATCCCGGTAAGCACGACTAGAGTCGGCGCCAGCAATGCGCGTCGCCGTCGTCGGTTCCGGCCCGGCCGGCTTCTATGCCGCCGGCGCCCTGCTGTCCGCCGACCCGCCCGCCGAGGTGGACCTGATCGAGCGGCTGCCTACGCCCTGGGGCCTCGTCCGGCTCGGGGTCGCGCCGGATCACCCCAAGTTGAAGTCGGTCTCGCGCGCGTTCGAGCGGATCGCCGAGCAGCCCGGCTTCCGCTTCCTCGGCAACGTCGAGTTCGGCCGCGACATCCAGCACGCCGACCTCGTGCGCCTCTACGACGCCGTCATCTACGCGGTCGGCGCACAGACCGACCGCCGTCTCGGGATTCCGGGCGAAGACCTGCCCGGCTCCTGGGCGGCCACCGAGTTCGTCGCCTGGTACAACGGCCATCCCGACTACCAGGACATCGTGTTCGACCTCTCGATCGAGCGGGCGGTCGTGATCGGGAACGGGAACGTGGCGCTCGATCTCGCGCGAATGCTCGCGCTCACGCACGATGAGCTCTCGCCGACCGACGCGACGGACGCGTCGATTGCGGCTATCGCGAGCTCGCCCATCCGCGAGATCGTCGTCGTCGGCCGCCGTGGGCCTGCGCAGGCCGCGTTCACGACGCCCGAGCTGCAGGAGATGGGAGCGCTTGCCGGCGCGGATGTCGTGGTCGACTCGGCCGACCTCGAAGGCGCCGAGCCGAAGAGCACGATCGCCGAGCGCAACGTCTCGGTGCTGCGGGAGCTGGCGGCACGCGAGCCGGAAGGCAGGCCGCGCCGCGTCGCCTTCCGGTTCTTCGAGTCGCCGGTCGCGATCCTCGGCGAGGAGCGTGTCGAGGGCATCGAGCTCGTCCGCAACGAGCTCGACGAGAACGACCGGGCCGTGGCGACGGACGTGCGGGAGACGCTCTCGTGCGGTCTCGTCTTCCGGAGCGTCGGCTACCTCGGTGTCGAGCTGCCGGGCGTGCCGTTCGACGCACGCAGCGGGACGATCCCGAACGAGGGCGGCCGCGTCGCCCCGGGCGTCTACTGCGCCGGCTGGATCAAACGCGGCCCCAGCGGCGTGATCGGCACGAACAAGAAGGACGCGACCGAGACCGTCGAGCTCCTGCTCGAGGATGCCGCAGCGGGACGTCTCGAGCCGAAGCCGGATGCGAGCGCCGCCGCGATCGACGCGCTGCTCGCAGAACGAGGCATTCAGGTCATCGAGTACGACGGTTGGATGGCGATCGACGAAGCGGAGCGCGCGGCGGGAGCGAAGAGCGGCCGCCCGCGGATCAAGCTGTGCACGTGGGACGCGTTGTTGGACGCGGCTCAGCGTGTGGCCCACTCCCTCTAACGAGGGACATCGACCCGAGATCGAGCGCCGATGGACCCGGCATGGAGTCCTTCGTCGTCGAGTGCCTCCAGTGCCGCGCGACCCGCGTTGCGTGCCGCCAGAACCTGAAGCACCACTTCGACGCTCCCGAGTGTCCGGAGTGCGGCTACCTGGGCTGGACACCGGTGCTCCGGCTGGCCGCGGTAGAGCAACGGGCACCGCGCAAGTCCCGCCGCTCGGCGCGCTGGCTCCACTCGGTCGCCTAGCCGCGCGGCATCCTTCCGACCTTCCCTACACTCGCCTCTGATGGCGAGCACCGAGGAGCGGGACCTTTGGGGAGGTGAGACCGCGAAGGCGGTCGCGAACTTCCCGGTCTCGGGTGAGCCGATCCCGGCACCCGTCGCGCGGTGGTTGGGCCGGATCAAGGGCGCCGCGGCGCGCGTGAACGCAGAGCTCGGGCTGCTGGACGCGGAGAAGGCGGAGCGGATCTCGGCCGCTGCGGCCCGGATCGCGGAGGGCGAGCTCGACGACCAGTTCCCGATCGACGTCTTCCAGACCGGCTCGGGCACCTCGTCGAACATGAACGCGAACGAGGTGATCGCAACGCTCGCGGGAGAGGGCGTCCACCCGAACGACGACGTGAACATGGGCCAGTCCTCGAACGACGTCTTCCCGTCCGCGGTGCATCTCGCGGCTCTCGACGAGATCGTCAACGACCTGCTGCCGGCGATGGAGCGGCTCGCGTCATCGCTCGAGACGAAGGCGCAGGAGTTCGACGATGTCGTCAAGTCCGGGCGGACGCACTGGATGGACGCCGTCCCTGTCACGCTCGGCCAGGAGTTCGCGGGCTACGCCGCGCAGGTCCGGCAGGGCGTCGCGCGGGTCGAGGACGCGTTGCCGCGGCTCGGCCAGATTCCGCTCGGCGGCACCGCAACGGGCACCGGGCTCAACACGCATCCCGAGTTCGCGGCCCGCGTCCGCGAGGTCCTCGCGGGCGAGACCGGGCTCGCGATCTCGGCGCCGGCCGATCCGTTCGAGGCCCAGGCGGCGCGAGACGGGATCGTGGAGGTCTCCGGAGCGCTGAAGACGGTAGCCGTGTCGCTGACGAAGGTCGCGAACGACATCCGCTTCCTCGGCTCGGGCCCCCGCGCGGGCCTGGCCGAGATCGCGCTGCCGGAGCTCCAGAAGGGGAGCTCGATCATGCCCGGCAAGGTGAACCCGGTGATGCCGGAGGTCGTGACGCAGGTCGCTGCGCAGGTGATCGGCAACGACGCGGCGATCACCGTCGGCGGCATGCAGGGTCACTTCGAGCTCAACGTGTTCGTTCCGCTCCTCGCGCGCAATGTCCTCGACTCCGTGAAGCTGCTCGCAAGTGCGTGCCGGCTTCTCGCGGAGAAGTGCGTGGACGGGATCGAGGCGAACCGCGAGAACTGCGAGCGCTACGCCGAGCTGACGCTCTCGGCCGCGACGGCGCTCAACCCGTACATCGGCTACGACGCGGCCGCGGCGATCGTGAAGGAGGCGGCCGACTCCGGTCGGTCGCTGCGCGAGGTCGCGCGGGAGAACGGCGTCGAGGACTCGGTCCTGGACGAGGCGCTCGACTATCGCAAGATGGCCAAGCCGCACGGCTAGAGACCCCAGGGTTGACAGCTTCGCTGCTCTCGCCAACAGTGAGGCATTGCACGTACCTCAATGCGGCCCGAGGGAGGATCTGACAGGCTCTCGCGCTACGGGTTCTACAGTCCAACAACGACTCTCGAAGGGGGAGGACTTGAGATGAGGTATCGCAAGCTTGGCTTGCTGGCTGGCCTTGCGGTCATCGCAGTTGCGGTCGTCGGTACGGCATCCGCGGCGAGTGGCAAGGACGCTTCCTCGATCCCGGTGATCGCGGACTCGCAACTGCAGGCCAACTTCACGGAGGTCGGTGGCTCGCAGGTCTTGCCGACAGACAGGACGATCCCACACTGGTTCGGAACCACTGTCGACCCGAACAACGGGATCACGTACGGCTACAGCATGGTCGGAGCGGATCCGAACAGCTGCGCCGGGACTGCTTGCTCGACGACGATCCAGGCGGACATCACGCCTCTGATCGTGAACGTCGGCGGGATGACCTTCGACGGCACGAGTGTCGTCCCTGCGACGCTCGCCTCACCACAATTCGCGCCGAACGACTACGGCTCGACGCCGTTTGCCACCGCGGGGGCCCCGAACGTTCCGCGCGGTCCTGGCGGCGTGCTCTCCCAGGGAGATGCCGGCAACCAGTTGCAGCTCGAGGACGCGACGATGCGGGCCCAGTTCAACCAGACAGGGACAAGCCCCTACCACGTCATCCTGGATCCGCACGTGATGCCCGCGGTGACGATTAATGTCCCGAGCAATCAGGGAACGCTGCTGCAGAGTGGCCGCGGCGTCATCTTCGCCGACGTGAACATCAGCTGGTGGGCGTCGCAGATCAAGAACCTCGAGTCCTCGGCCGATCCGACTCATCTGCCGATCTATCTCACCGACAGCGTTCTGCTCCACATCGGCCCGGATCCTCTCAACTGCTGTGTGATCGGCTTCCACGGGACGAAGGCGACCGGCGATCGCTGGGGTAACGGCAAGTCGAACGGCAACACGAAGATGCAGACGTTCGCCTGGGCTTCGTGGGTGCGGCCCGGGATCTACGCGCGGCCGGACGGCGGGACGGACTGGGCGCTCCAGGACATCCATGCGCTGTCGCACGAGATCGCGGAGTGGGGCGACGATCCCTTCGTGGACAACCTCGTCGAGCCGTGGCTGACGCCTACGGCGCCGCAGTACGGCTGTACCGACATCCTGGAGACCGGTGACCCCGTGGTGGCCATCGGGTTCGCGATGGGCACGAACACCTTCGACCAGGGTCCGAACCCGAACGGCACGCAGTCGGCCGACGGGTACTACCACCCGGAGGACGAGGTGTTCTTGCCCTGGTTCATGCGCTCGGCGCCCAGCACCTCGGAGCCGACGCAGTCGCCGTCGGACAACGTCGGGCGCTACACGCTGATGGGCGACCTCAACCCGTTCTCCGGCTTCCGCGCACCGGCGACAGGCTGCTAGCCGCTGCCGCCGTACGAACAGAGAGGAGTGCCCACCTCGGCGGGCACTCCTCTTTTTTACTAGCCTTGCAGCGCTTTCTCGTGACAAAGCACAAGCGAAGGGGGGATTTTCTCGATGAGTTTCCGCAAGCTTGGCTTGCTGCTCGGTCTCGCGCTCGTTGCGTTCGCCATCCTCGGAACGGCGATCGCGGCGGCCGGCGACGATCCGCAGCCGATCGACTTCACGCACAATGGCGTCGACGCACCGGCGCCGATCGCGCAGGCCGTGTGGGGCTCCGGCCCGGCCGTCAAGATCGGCACGCCGTTCTGCTCGACCACGACGTCGAACGCGGCCAACGTCAATACGGACTGCGAGACGAAGACGGTCGGACCGCACAACGAGACGTCGATCGCCGTCAACCCGATGAATCACGACAACATCATCGGCGGCGCGAACGACTACCAGCTCGGCCTCAACCCGGGCGGGCACGTGTCCGAGACTCTGCTCTCGCGGGCGCATGTCTCGTTCGACGGCGGCAAGACCTGGACGGAGTACCCGCTCAACGCGAACTCCGCATACCAGGCCACCGGCGACCCGTCGGTTGCGTTCGACGCCCATGGAAACGCCTACTACGCGACGTTGGGCTTCCGCTTCGTCGGCCCGGTCAACGCACAGAACCCGGACGTCCTCGTGTCGCACTCCGCCGACGGCGGCAAGTCCTGGTCGATGTCCCGCATCGCACAGGGCAGCGGCACCGAGACGAGTGTCGGCGACCTGCTCGACAAGGAGTACGTCGCCGCCTGGGGTAATGGCAACGCGATCGTCACCTTCGGCGACTTCCGGCTCGGACAGAAGGGCTCGTTCATCGGCGCCCGCATCTACGCGTCGGTGACGCATGACGCCGGCAACACGTGGTCGAAGCCCCAGGTGATCTCCGGTGCTCTGGACGAGGCCTTCGTGTCGGTCCCGACCGTGACCTCCGACAACCGGATCTTCGTCTCGTTCCTGAACACCGACGATCTGAACACCGGGCGTGACGACTACAAGGTCGTCGAGGTCGACCCGGCGACCGGCGCCGCGATGGGCGACCCGGTCGACGTCGGACAAGTGATCGACGGCGCCACCGACTACCCGATCGCGTTCGGGCGGCAGACGTACCAGGACAGCCTCTTCCGTAGCTGGGCCGCCGGCAACATCACGGCCGACCCGACGAATCCGGATCACCTCGCGGTGGTCTGGTCGGACATGCGGAACAGCCCTGCACCGCCGGCCGATCTGAACCCGTACGAGTCGGTGACGAACTCCGATGTCGTCGTCAGCGAGTCGTTCGACGGCGGCCAGAGCTGGTCGGCCCCGGCCGCGTACGACATCCCGAACGACCAGTTCATGCCGTGGGGTGCCTTCGATGTGAGCGGCACGCTGCGGGTCGGTACGTTCGACCGAAGCTACGACCCGTTGAACCATGAGTACGGCTACTCCGTGCTGACCGGGACGCCGGGCTCGTTCACGTCGGCTTCGGCCACGGACACGCTCTCCGATCCGACGACGGGCGACCGCTGGTTCGCGGCGACGCTCGATCCGAACTTCCCGTTCGCGACCTCGTTCCTCGGCGACTACAGCAACATCGCGGTCGTGCCGGGGACGACGTCGGTCGTCGCGTACTGGACGGACATGCGCAACGACGCCTCGTTCGCGGGCCGGACCGGCCACGGCGAGGACGCGTACTTCGCGATGCTGCCCTAGCAGGCAGAGAGACGCTGAACGACGAGAAGAGCCGCCTCCGGGCGGCTCTTCTCGTTCTAGTACGCGACTGCGCCGCGGCCCGTCGAGGCAGCGTGCTTCTGCTCGTCGGCGCGGTAGCTCGAGCGGACGAGCGGCCCCGAGAAGACCGAGCCGAAGCCCAGCGCCTCGCCCTGCTCGCGGAACCAGCGGAACTCGTCGGGATGCACCCAGCGATCGATCGCCGCGTGCTTC
>JAICME010000102.1 GCA_025929425.1 Thermoleophilia bacterium
GGGTTCGAGGTCACGCCGCTCAAGCCGTCCTCGCGCACCATCCGCTCGAACTCGCCGGAGGTCAGCAGCCCCCGCCTGATGTTGTCGAACCAGACGCTCTGGCCAAGGGCGACGATGTCGCCGATCGGCCCCGCTCTCAGGGAAGTGGAAGTGGCCATCGGGCCTCGATCTCCTTTGCAGTCGCCCCTGTGTGAGCGACGTTGTCGTTTTCGATCTCGGCGACCTCAGCGAGGCGACGCAGATGACGCTCGGCGCCGCTGAACCGGGCCGCCGCGAACGTGTGCACCAGCTCGCGCGCGAGCTCCGGGCCGATCACGCGCGCGCCCAGGCAGAGCACGTTCAGGTCGTCGTGCTCGACGCTCTGGTGGGCGGTGTAGCCGTCGCTCACCGTCGCCGCCCGGATCCCCCGCACCTTGCTCGCGGCAACGGCGACGCCGGCTCCCGACCCGCAAACCAATACCCCCCGTTCGGCCTCGCCGTCGATGATCGCGGCGGCGACCGCCCGGGCGCTCTGCGGATAGTCGTCGGCGTCGCCCAGGTCGAGCGCCTCATGGCCGCCGTCGCAGAGCCCGCTCAGTACCGCGTCGCGGAGCGGGACCCCCGCATGGTCGAAGGCGCAGGCGATCTTCACGGCGTCGCGATCAAAAGAAATGTGTCGGGTCGACACGGCCGACGAGTTCCTCGCCGGTGAGATAGCGGCGGAGGTTGGCCGCGAAGAGCTCGACGAGCCGCTCGTTCTCGTGGATCGAGAGGGCCGCGGTGTGGGGGCTGATCATGACGTTCGGGAAGTCCCAGAGCGGGCTTTCGACCGGCAGCGGCTCGGTGGCGAAGACATCCAGGACAGCGCCGGCCAGCTGCTGCTCGCGCAATGCCCGTATGAGCGCCGGCTCGTCGACGACGCCGCCGCGGCCGACGTTGACGAGGATCGCGTGCAGCTGCAGCAGCTCGAACGCCTTGGCGTCGAGCATCCCGGCGGTCTCGTCGGTCAGCGGCAGCGTGACCACGAGCGCGTCGGTGCGGGGGAGCAGGTCGTGCAGATCCTGGGGCGGGTGAGTCTCGTCGACGTGCGGCGAGTCGCTCGTGCCGCTGCGGTTGATCGCGAGCGTATGCATGCCGAAGGCCTTGGCGAGGCGTGCTACCTCGGTTCCGATCGAGCCGAGCCCGAGTACGAGCAGGGTCGCCCCGCGCAGCTCGGCAACCGGGTAGTGATCCCAGTGGTGCGCCCGCTGTGCTGACCGTAGGTGCGGCAAACCCTTCGTGAGAGCGAGCAGCCCGAGCAGGCAGAACTCCGCGAGCGGTCCGACGTGCACGCCGCTCGCGCTCGTGACCGTGACGCGCTCGAGCTCCTCCCGGGTAAGCCCGGCCGCCTTCAGCTGCTCGCCCGTCCCGGCGGCGGTGCCCTGCACCCACCGCAGCGACGGGTTGCCGCGCACTGCCGCGGCGAGCCCCTCCGGCGAATCGCCAGGAATTCCGAACAGCACCTCTGCCTGCGCGAGCAGCTCCTGCCAGCGGCCTTCGGCTTCCGGGTCGCGCCGGAAGCCGTCGACGCCGCGATGGTCGCCCGGGTACCGAGTCGGCGGGAGCAACTCGTGCCGGTAGAGCACCGACACCCGGTCGCCGACGGCGCGGATCGGCGCGAGCAGCGCTGCTTCGAGTGGCGTTGCGATCGCGACCATGACCACCCGGCGCTCGTCGCCTGTCGCCGACAGGTCCGGCGATCGGCTCCGCACCGTGGCGGGGCCGCTCATCGGGGAACCCGGCCCGAGGGTGCTGTGGCGACTCACACTTCTCTAGCGTCGTCTCGCCCGGGCTTCTTACGCTTGGACCGGCATTCGGCCGTAGGCTTTCTCGATGCTCGGTTTGCCGGAAAGCGTGCGCGCCTGCTTGTTCGATCTGGACGGCGTGCTCACGCAGACCGCGAAGGTGCACGCTGCCGCCTGGAAGGAGATGTTCGACGCCTTCTTGCGCGACCGGGCGGCGAAGGGTGCCGAGCCTTTTCGGCCCTTCGACCCGGTCGCCGACTACGACGAGTACGTCGACGGCAAGCCGCGCTACGACGGCGTGCGTTCGTTTCTCGCCGCCCGCAACATCGAGCTGCCGGAGGGGGAGGAGAGCGACCCGCCCGCCGCGGACACGGTCTACGGGCTCGGGAACCGCAAGAACGAGATCGTCCAGCGGATGATCGACGAGCAGGGCGTGGAGGCATACGAGGGCTCGGTGCGCTACGTGCGCGCCGCGCGCGACGCCGGACTGAAGAGGGCGGTCGTGTCGTCGAGCAGCAACTGCCGCGAGGTGCTGGTCGCGGCCCGGATCGATGATCTGTTCGAGCAGCGGATCGACGGGCTCTTCGCTGAACGCGACCATCTCGAGGGTAAGCCCGCGCCGGACACGTTTCTGGCCGGTGCGCGAGCGCTCGGGGTCGGGCCCGACCGGGCTGCGGTTTTCGAGGACGCGCTGGCCGGCGTCGCGGCCGGACGGGCCGGCGGCTTCGCCTACGTCGTCGGGGTCGATCGGGTCGGCCAGGCAGACGAGCTGCGCGCGCACGGCGCCGACCTCGTCGTCTCCGACCTGGCGGAGCTGCTCGAGTCGTGATCGATCATCCCGCCTTCACGGTCGAGCCGTGGGCGCTGCGCGAGACCGAGCTGCATCTCGACGTGCTCGCGCGGGCCGGGTCGGTGTTCGCGCTCGCGAACGGGCACATCGGGCTGCGCGGGAACCTCGACGAGGGCGAGCCGAACGGCCTCCCGGGCAGCTATCTGAACGGCTTCTACGAGGGGCGACCGCTGCCCTACGCCGAGGCGGGCTACGGCTACCCGGAGGCCGGCCAGACGGTGGTGAACGTGACCAACGGCAAGATCATCCGGCTGCTGGTCGACGACGAGCCCTTCGACGTCCGCTTCGGGGAGTGTCGCAGCCATGAGCGGACTCTGGACTTTCGCGCGGGCGTGCTGCGCCGGCGGGTCGAGTGGCATTCGCCGGCCGGCCGTGCGGTGCAGGTCTCCTCGGTCCGGCTGGTCTCGTTCGTGCAACGGGCGGTCGCTGCCATGCTCTACGAGGTCGAGTCGCTCGACAGCTCGACGCGGCTCGTCGTGCAGTCGGAGCTCGTCGCCAACGAGCCGATGCCGGACGCGCCCGACGATCCGCGCACGGGCACGACCGCCGTCTCGCCGCTTCGCTCGGAGCATGCCTCCGGCCGCGACACGAAGGTCGTGCTCGTGCACTCCACCGAGGTGAGCAGACTGCAGCTGGCCGCGGGCATGGATCACATCGTCGAGGGGCCGGACGGGACCGAGACGAACCCGGCCGAGTACGGCGACGACCTGGGGCGCGTGACGATCACCGCCGACGTCGCGCCCGGAGAGCGGCTACGCGTGGTGAAGTTCCTCGCCTACGGCTGGTCGAGCCAGCGCTCGACGGCCGCCCTGCGCGACCAGGTCGCCGCCGCGCTCGCCGAGGCCCGCCACACCGGCTGGGAGGGGCTGCTCGCCGGCCAGCGCGAGTATCTCGACGACTTCTGGGACCGCGCCGACGTCCAGCTCGACGGCGACGCCGAGCTGCAGCAAGCCGTGCGCTTCGCGCTCTTCCACGCGCTGCAAGCGGGTGCCAGAGGCGAACGGCGCGCAATCGCCGCCAAGGGCCTGACCGGTCCCGGCTACAACGGCCACGCCTTCTGGGACACCGAGACATTCGTCCTGCCGCTCCTCACCTACACGATCCCCGACGCCGCCCGCGACGCCCTCCGCTGGCGCCACGCGACACTCGACCTGGCGCGCGAGCGCGCCAGGCAGCTCGGCTTCGCGGGGGCGGCGTTCCCCTGGCGGACGATCGCCGGCCAGGAATGCTCGAGCTACTGGCCGGCCGGAACCGCCGCCTTCCACGTCAACGCAGATATCGCCGACGCGGTCGGCCGCTACCAGGCCGCGACCGGCGACGAGACCTTCGAGCGGGAGGCGGGGCTCGAGCTACTGGTCGAGACGGCGCGGCTGTGGCGCTCGCTCGGCCATCACGACGCCGAGGGGCGGTTTCGGATCGACGGGGTCACCGGCCCCGACGAGTACAGCGCGGTCGCCGACAACAACGTCTACACCAATTTGATGGCGCAGCGGAATCTGCTGCTCGCCGCCGACGCTGTCGAGCGGCACGCCGACCGCGCCGCCGAGCTCGGCGTCGACCTCGAGGAGGTGGCGGGCTGGCGGGACGCTGCCACGGCGGTCTTCGTCCCCTACGACGAGGCGCTCGGAGTCCATCCGCAGGCGGAGGCCTTCACCGAGCATCAGCCGTGGGACTTCGCGCGCACCGCTCCCGAGTGGTACCCGCTGCTGCTGCACTTCCCCTACTTCGATCTGTATCGCAAGCAGGTCGTCAAGCAGGCCGACCTCGTGCTGGCGCTGCACCTGCGCGGCGACGTCTTCAGCGCCGAGGAGAAGGCCCGCGACTTCGCCTACTACGAGGCCATGACCGTCCGAGACTCCTCCCTGTCCGCGTGCACCCAGGCGGTGATCGCGGCGGAGGTCGGCCAGCTCGAGCTGGCCTACGACTACTTCGGCGAAGCCGCGCTGATCGACCTCGACAACCTCGAGCACAACACCCGCGACGGCCTGCACATCGCGTCCCTGGCCGGCGCCTGGATCGCCGCGGTCGCCGGGTTCGGTGGCATGCGCGACCACGGCGGCAGGCTGACGTTCGCCCCTCGGCTGCCGGAGCGGCTCAACCGCCTCGCCTTCGGCCTCTGCTTCCGAGGCCGGCGGCTAAAAGTCGAGGTCGACCAGCAGCAGGCGCGCTATGCACTGCGCCAAGGCGAGCCGCTCGAGATCGCACACCACGGCGAGACCTTCGACGTGACCGGAGCCGAGCCGGTGACGCGCGCGATCCCTTCAGTGCAGACGCGCGACCTACCCAACCAACCGCCGGGCAGGGCACCCGCGCGGCGGCGTCCGGCGGGATGAACGACGGTCCGTCAGCCGTAAGACCTGTGCTTTCCCCGCTGGAGCAAACGATGGCTATCGAGCTTGCGCTGAGGCGGCCGTGAGGCGGTGGGATCTTCGCTCGCTGGCGCCCTCGTCGAAGAAGGAAACGGCGCGCGAACCCGGAGCCGACGCGCCGCGCGTCCCCAGGTCAGGCGTGCAGATGCCTCGCGTCCTGTTCACATCGCCGGAGTGCCGGGCAGTCGTGCTCGACCTTCGGGCCGGAGAGGAGCTTGGCGACCACCACGTTCGCGAGCGAGCCGTGGTCGAGGTGGTCTCAGGGCGCGTCTCGATCGAGGCTTCCCGTGAGGCCGCGGACTGCGAAAGCGGGACGCTTCTGACCTTCGACCCGGGCGAGCACCACACCGTCCGGGCGCTCGACGACGCACGGCTGCTGCTGCTCCTGGCCCCCTGGCCCGCTCCGAAACACAACACCGAGGCGGAGAAGGACCACGACCAGTATCTGCCGGTCAACGCCGTGACCGAACCGATCCCGCCGGCCGGCCCGACCTCCGAAAGCACATAGTCGGCGCGCCTCACTACCCGGCACGGTGACGGTCTGGACGATCGGGCACGGGACCCGCTCCGCGGCCGAGCTCGTGTCCGTCATCCGCGAAGCCGGTGTGCGCACGCTGGTTGACGTGCGCCGCTTTCCCGGCTCGCGTCACAACCCGCAGTTCAACCAGCCTGCCCTTCGCGCTGCGCTCGATGACCACGGGATCGGCTACCGACATGCAGTCGAGCTCGGCGGTCGCCTCGCCGGCGAACCGGGCGAGGATGGTTTCGGCTGCCTTCGGGTCGCCGCCCTCCGCAGCTACGCCGCCCGCATGGGCACCGAGCCGTGGCAAGCGGCGCTCGCCGCCGCGATAGCGGAACCCGCCCCCTGTTTCATGTGCTCGGAGACGCTCTGGTGGCGCTGCCACCGGCGCCTGATCGCAGAGCTCCTCCACGCACGCGGCGAACGGGTCGTGCATCTCCTCGGGCCGGGTAAGCAGCAGGACCACAAGCCGTTGCTCGAGGCCGAGACACGAGAGGGCCGGCTCTTTCTCTCTGGCGCCCTCGTCGCCTAGGTTACGGACGCACTGACCTATTCGAAGGCGCCGCGCGCGGCGAGGCGGTCGAGCAGCAAGTGGAAGTAGATGAGTCCCGCGTAGGGGCGCCAGCCCGCAACCGCGTGTTGTACGCCGGCGTAGTCGAGCGGCTCCGCGAGTCCGAGCCAGCGCGCGAGGTTCTTGCGCGCGCCCACGTCGTCGCCGGGAAAGACGTGCAGCCGGCCGAGTCCTCGCAGCAGGGTGTACTCGGCGCTCCAGCGCCCGATCCCGGGGATCTGCGTCAGCGTCTCGACCACCTGCCCGTCCTCGCGCGTCGCAAGTGACTCGAGGTCGAGCCGCCCCTCGACGGCCGCGTCCGCGATCGCGACGATCGTGGTCGCTTTCCGGAGGCTGAAACCAAGGGCGCGAACGGCGTCCGGTTGCACGTGCGCCAGTTCCTCGGGCTCCGGAAACGCGTGGTGGCTTCCCGCGGCTGGCAAGCTGGCGCCGTAGGTGCGTGAGAGCCGATTCAAGAGCGTCAGACCGGCTTCGAGTGAGAGTTGCTGCATCGCGACCGCGTTCACCAGGCACTCGAAGACGCTGGCGAAGCGGGGCGGGCGCAACCCGCGAAAGCGCGCGGCGAGCGGTGCGAGCATCGGATCGGCGGCAGCGAGGCGGTAGAACGGGTCGATGTCGAGCCCGAGCGACAGCATCCTCGCGAGAGCGACGCGCGCCTCAGCTCGCACGTTCCTTCGATTCCCGGTGCCCTTCAGCGTCACCTGAAGGACGGGCGCATCGGCTGCAGCTTGCTGGGTTACCGCGACCTCGACAGGCACGTCGTCGAGCAACAAGACACGTCGGTAGGTCGAACCGTCCCAGGCATCAACCTCGTTCAGCGCTCGCCGACGCAGCGCCCAAACGGTCAAGTCGAGTCTGAACGGCGCGCGCGGATGCAGAACCAGCGAGCGAGAGGACGATGCCTGCTGCTGCGGACTAGAGATCGTCAAGTCGGACAGCGCGCGCGACGGCTGCGCCTGAGACCGGTTTCGCTGTCGGCGTCCGGCTCGGCCGCGGCTTGCGCGCGCGTTTGCGCTGCGGCTTCTTGGGGGCCGTCGTGTCGGTCGAGGGGTTCGGTGCGAGAACGTTCTGTTCGGGCTCGCCGAGCAGGAGCCGCTCGAACTGCTCCTTGTCGATCGTCTCGTGCTCGATCAGGATCGCGGCGATCTCGTGTAGTGCCTGCTGGTGGTCGAGCAGCACCTGCGCGGCGCGCTGGTGGGCTTGGTCGATCAGGCGGTAGATCTCTTCGTCGATCTCTTGCGCCATCTCTTCGGAGTAGGAGGGTTCGGTTCCGAGCTCGCGGCCGAGGAAGGGCTGGTGGGGATCGGTGCCGAAGACGCGGGGGCCGAGCTTGTCGCTCATGCCGAAGCGGGTGATCATCTGCCGTGACATCGCGGTCGCGCGCTCGAGGTCGTTGGCGGCGCCGGTGGTGATTTCGTTGAAGACGAGCTCTTCGGCGGCGCGGCCGCCGAGGATCATTGCGAGCTGGTCCATCAGCGCCGAGCGGGAGGTGAGGAAGCGGTCTTCGGTCGGAAGCGAGACGGTCAGTCCGAGCGCCTGGCCGCGGCTGACGATCGAGATCTTGTGCACGGGGTCGGTGTGTTCGAGGAAGTGTCCGACGAGGGCGTGTCCCAGCTCGTGGTAGGCGGTGATCTTGCGCTCCAGTTCGGAGAAGACGCGTGTCTTTTTCTCCGGGCCGGCGATCACCCGCATCACTCCTTCCTCGAGCTCCGGCTGGCCGATCGTCGTCCGTCCGCGCCGGGCGGCGAGGAGGGCGGCCTCGTTGATCAGGTTGGCAAGCTCGGCGCCGGTGAAGCCGGGCGTGGCGGCCGCGAGCGCGTCGAGTTCGATCCCCGGTGCGAGCGGTTTGCCCTTGACGTGGACGGCGAGGATGTCGCGGCGGCCGCGGCGGTCGGGCCGGTCGACGACGATCTGACGGTCGAAGCGGCCGGGCCGCAGCAATGCCGGGTCGAGCACGTCGGGCCGGTTGGTCGCAGCGATCAGGATGATGTTCTGGTTGGCGGTGAAGCCGTCCATCTCCACCAGCAGCTGATTCAGCGTCTGCTCGCGTTCGTCGTTGCCGCCGCCGATGCCGGCGCCGCGATGACGGCCGACCGCGTCGAGCTCGTCGACGAAGACGATGCAGGGCGCAGCTTCCTTGGCCTCCTTGAATAGGTCGCGCACCCTGCTGGCGCCGACGCCGACGAACATCTCGACGAAGTCCGAACCGGAGATCGAGAAGAACGGCACGCCGGCCTCGCCCGCGACGGCGCGGGCGAGCAGCGTCTTGCCGGTGCCGGGCGGCCCGTACAGCAGCACACCCTTGGGGATGCGGGCGCCGAGCGCCTGGAAGCGCCGCGGGTCGGCGAGGAACTCCTTGATCTCCTGCAGTTCCTCGACGGCCTCGTCGACGCCGGCGACGTCCTTGAAACCGATCTTGGGCAGATCCGGCGCGAGTCGCATCGCCCTGCTTTTGCCGAAGCTCATGATCTGGCCGAGGCCGCCGGCGCCGCCGCGCATCCGCCGCATGACGAAGATCCAGATCGCCGCGAGCAGCAGGATCGGCAGCAGCGAGACGAGGATCGAGGTGATCGCCGAGCCGTGGCTGGGCGCCGTCGCGGCGAAGTCGACCTTCTGGCGCTCGAGCAGCGTCTGCAGGGCGAGCGCCGACTGGTCGCTCGGATAGTTCGCCTGCAGCACGTTGCCGCCGGCGAGCGTCGCCGACACCTGCAACGAGCCAGGGTCGAAGACGACCCGGCTGACCGAGCGCGGCTTCGTCTGCACACGCGCGATCAGCTGCGAGAGATCCGCGCTCTTCGTCGTATGGCCGGAGGAGTGCTTATGCAGGCCGAGGAAGCTGAAGCCGAACCAGACGACGGCGAGCACCAGGAACGTTAGGCGCAGGATGTGCGGGGAAGGCCGACGCATCTAGCCGACGACCGTCCTGTCGATCAGGCCGGAGAGCAGCTTGACGAGCGCGACCGGGTCGAACGGCTTCGCGACAAAGCCCGCGACGCCGAGCGCGTAGGCGCGCATCCGCTCGGCGACTCCAGTCTCCCCACTGAGGAAGACGATCGGCACGGCACGCGTCGCCTCGTCACGACGCAGCGCCGCGGCGAGAGCGAAGCCGTCCAGCCCGGGCATCCGCAGATCGGAGAGGACCAGGTCGGGCGGGTGCCGCGTCGCCTGCTCGAACCCTTGCAGGCCGTCCGCGGCCTCGGTGACCTCAAAC
>JAICME010000108.1 GCA_025929425.1 Thermoleophilia bacterium
AGTGCGGGATCCGCTCGGCGCAGTACGCGAACAGGTCGGTCGTCAGCCGCATCGACGGTCGCGGCGGGAAGATGTAGTTCCCGCGGGCGATGTACTCCTTGAGGATGTCGTTCTGGACCGTGCCGCGAAGCGCGTCGGGTTGGACGCCCTGCCCCTCGGCGACGAGCTCGTAGAGGAGGAGCAGAAGCGACGCGGGCGCGTTGATCGTCATCGAGGTCGAGACCTCGCCGAGCGGGATCCCGGCGAGCAGGATCTCCATGTCGGCTATCGAGTCGATCGCGACGCCGGTCCGGCCGACCTCGCCGAGCGCGCGCGGGTCGTCCGAGTCGTAGCCGAGCTGCGTCGGGAGATCGAACGCGATCGAGAGGCCGGTCTGGCCGCGCTCGAGGAGATAGCGGTAGCGCGCGTTCGACTCCTCCGCCGAGGCGAAGCCGGCGTACTGCCGGATCGTCCACGGGCGGCCGCGGTACATGTCCTCGTAGGGGCCGCGGGTGTACGGGTACTCACCCGGCGGCTCGAGCTCGCGCGGCGCGTCGTTCGCGGAGTAGACGGGCTTCACCTCGATTCCGGATTCGGTGCGCCGGTCGCCGGTGGCCGCCATGAGGGGGATCGTAGACACGGCCCCGCCTGCGTTCGTAGACAGGGTCGGCAGGCCCATATACGCTCGACTGGCTGTTCAGTCAACCGAGCCCCGCAGGGCGGTTGGATTCTTCTCCTTGGTCGCGTGAGGCCGGCATCCGCCGGCCTCACGCGTATCTGCGACAGGCAAGATCGTCTCGTGCACGTCACCGTTCGCCTCTTTGCCGGCCTGCGCGAGCGCGCCGGGCGGTCGCAGCTGGAGCTCGAGAATGTGACGCGCGTGCAGGACGTCTGGCCGCAACTCGACCTCGGTGCCGAGCCGCCCGGCCTTCTCTATGCGGTGAACCGCGAGTACGTCGAGCGCGATCACGAGCTCGCGGACGGTGACGAGGTGGCGCTGATTCCTCCTGTGAGCGGTGGCTCGTTCCGCCTCGTCGCAGGCGCGCTCGACGTCGCAGCGGTGCTGCGCGAGGTCGAGGATCCCGAAGCCGGAGCGGTTGCGAGCTTCGTCGGCACCGTCCGCAGGCATTCGCGCGGGCGGGACGTCGAGCACCTCGACTACGAGGCGTACGAGGAGATGGCGGAACCGATGCTCTCTCGTCTCGGCGACGAGCTGACGGAGCGGCACGGTCTCTGCGCGGTCGCGATCCACCACCGTCTCGGCCGTGTCGAGATCGGCGAGGCGAGCGTCGTCATCGCAGTCTCCGCGCCCCACCGCTCGGCGGCGCTCGACGCCTGCCGCGAGGCAATCGAGACGCTGAAGACGACGATCCCTCTCTGGAAGAAGGAGGTCTACGCCGGCGGCGAGGAATGGATAGGCCGAGGTTCGTGAGCGCGCAGGCCGAACACCCGGAACGCGGCATCGTCCGCCGCTCGCTCGAGCGACTCGCAGGCCTCGCGGTGGTGATCGGGGGCGCGGCGCTCAAGTGGGGCTTCGTGTTCGTGAAGTTCGGCACCTTCTTCGTCTCGTTCGCCGCGTACTCGTTCTGGTTCGGGAGCTGGAAGTTCGGGCTCGGCTTCGTCCTCCTGATCCTCGTGCACGAGCTCGGCCACGTCTTCGAGGCGCGACGGCAGGGAGTCCCGGTCTCGCTGCCGACGTTCATCCCGTTCATCGGTGCCTTCGTCACCGTGCAGAACGCCGGGCTGTCGCCGCGGCGCAGTGCGCTCATCTCGCTCGCCGGGCCGTTCGTCGGGGGCCTGGGCGCGGCGGCGGTGTGGGCGGCCGGGTCGGCCCGGAACTCGACGTGGCTCGTCGTGCTCGCGAACATCGGCTTCCTCCTCAACGCGTTCAACCTGCTGCCGATCGGCTTCCTCGACGGCGGCACGGTGTGGCGCGCGGTGAAGGACACGTGGCACAGGCCGCAGATCCGCTTCGAGGGCGGCGTGCCGGTTCAGGCGTACGCGCCGGACAGGGAGAGCGCGGCACGGCTGGCGACGCTCTATGTGCTGTTGGCGGCCGCGCTGGTCGGCGGCTTGCTCGCGACTCGTCATAGCGGAATGCTCTAGGCCGATGCAGGATCGCGAGCTCCTCCAGACTCACCACACGCTCGAGCGTCTCCGCGCGCATTCGAGGTCGATCGGAGACGAGTTCTTCGACGGCTTCGAGGCGGTGGAGAAGATCGATCGCCCCGCCGTCTCCTGTTTCGGCTCGGCGCGGTCCGCCGAGGGATCGAAGCCGTACGAGCTCGCACGCGAGACGGCGCGTCTCTTCGCCTCGGCCGGCTGGGCCGTCGTCACCGGCGGCGGCCCGGGCGTGATGGAGGCGGCGAACCGGGGCTGCCGCGAGGGCGGCGGCCTCTCCGTCGGCTTCGGGATCGAGCTGCCGCACGAGCAGGAGATGAACGACTACGTCGATCTCGGGCTCGTCTTCGACCACTTCTACGCCCGCAAGACGATGTTCGTGAAGGCGGCCGAAGGCTTCTGCGTCTTTCCCGGAGGATTCGGCACGGCCGACGAGCTGTTCGAGTCGCTGGTGCTGATCCAGACCGGCAAGGTGCTGCACTTTCCCGTCGTGCTGATGGGCACGGCGTACTGGACGCCCCTGCTCGAGTGGGTGCGCCGGAGCGCGCTCGCCGACGGGATGGTCTCGGCGGACGATCTTGCACTGCTGACGCTGACCGACGAGCCGGGGATGGCCGTCGAGACCGTGCTCGAGGCCTACCGCACGGGCGACGGGCGGCCGAGCCCCCACACACCGGAGAAGGCGGACGCCCAGTAGTGGAGCTCCGCGATCTTCCCTCGGTGGACGAGCTCGCGCGCGGCGCCGGCGATCCGCTCGCGGTGGACGCGGCCCGCGCCGTGATCGACCGAGCTCGGGAGGAGATCCGGGCCGGCGCGGATCCGGGAGATCTCACCGCCCGGCTGCGGGAGGATCTCGCCGACGCGCGGACGCCGCGCCTGCGGCGCGTGCTCAACGCGACGGGTGTGGTAGTGCACACGAACCTCGGGCGCGCACCGCTCGCAGAGGAGGCTGTTGCCCGGGTGGCAGAGGTGGCGCGCGGCTACTCGAACCTCGAGTACGACCTCGGCGAGGGCGCCCGCGGCTCCCGCCAGGATCACGTCGCGGCGATCCTGCGCCGCCTGACCGGCGCGGAGTCGGCGCTCGTCGTCAACAACAACGCGGCCGCCGTCCTGCTCGCGCTCGCGGCGCTCGCGGAAGGCCGCGAGGTGGTCGTCTCGAGGGGAGAGCTGATCGAGATCGGCGACGGATTCCGCATCCCGGACGTCCTCGCGCGCTCGGGTGCCCGCCTGATCGAGGTCGGGACGACGAACCGGACACGTGCGACCGACTACGAGCGGGCGATCGGTCCGGAAACGGCGCTGCTGCTGCGCGTCCACCAGTCGAACTTTCGCGTGGTCGGCTTCGAGGAGCGGCCACGACTCGAGGAGGTCGCAGCCGTCGCGCGCCTTCACGATCTCCCCCTCGTCGACGACCTCGGCTCGGGTGCCGTCGCGCCCGTCGACGCAGAGCCCACCGCGCGCGAGTCCCTCGCCGCGGGCGCCGATCTCGTCTGCTTCTCGGGCGACAAGCTCCTCGGCGGGCCCCAGGCGGGACTCGTCCTCGGGAGTGCCGGCCTCGTCGAGAAGCTGCGACGGCATCCGCTCCAGCGGGCCCTTCGGATCGACAAGCTCTCGCTCGCGGCACTCGAGGGGACGCTGCTGCTGCACCTCGAAGCGCCGGAGCGGATCCCGGTTCTGCGGACGCTCGCCCAGGAGCCCGCGACGGTGCGTGCCCGCGCCGAGCGCCTCGCCGCGGCGACCCGCGGCGAGGTCGAGGAAACCGTGGGACGCGTCGGCGGCGGTGCGCTGCCGCTTGCGGAGTTGCCCAGCTTCGCCTGCGCTCTCGAGGAGTCGCTCGCGGAGCCGCTGCGCCGAGGCGAGCCACCGGTCGTGGGCGTCGTCCGCGACGGCCGTCTCCTGCTCGATTGCCTCACGCTGACGGACGCAGAAGCCGAGGAGGCCGCGAAAGCCGTACTCGCATGCCGCTGACGGTCGGCACGGCCGGTCACATCGACCACGGTAAGACGGCGCTCGTCGAGGCGCTGACCGGCAAGAACACGGACCGCCTCCCCGAAGAGCACGCCCGCGGCATCTCGATCGACCTCGGCTACGCGCCGCTCGAGCTGCCGGACGGCACGAGCCTCTCCATCGTCGACGTGCCGGGGCACGAGCGCTTCGTGCGGACGATGGTCGCGGGCGCAAGCGGAATCGACCTCTTCCTGCTCGTGATCGACGCCGGTGAGGGCTCCCGGCCGCAGACGCACGAGCACCTCGCGATCCTCCGGTTGCTCGGGATCGAGCAGGGTGTCGTCGCGCTCACGAAGTCCGACCTCGTCGACTCCGAGACGCTCGAGCTCGCGCGCGTCGAGGCGGAGGAGCTGGTGCCGGGCGCCCCGACCGTCGCAACGAGCGCGCGCACCGGTGCCGGCCTCGACGAGCTGCGAGCCGCGTTGACAGAGGTCGCAGCACAGGTCTCGCGACACGATTCCGGGGGTGCCACGCGGCTTCACGTCGACCGCGCGTTCACGCTCCACGGCATCGGAACCGTCGCAACCGGCACGCTCTGGTCGGGGACGATCCGCGAGGGGGACGAGCTCCGTGTGGAACCACGCGGCCGGAGCGTGCGAGTGCGAAGCGTGCAGGTGCACGACCGGCCGGTCGAGCGGGCCGAGGCCGGGCAGCGCGTCGCCGTCTCCCTCCCCGGCGTGGAGCGGCAGGAGTTGCGCCGCGGCGACGTCCTCGTCACACCCGGCTCCCTCCGGCCGAGCTTCCGGCTCGACGTGCTGCTCGAGCCTCTCGGAGAGATTCCGTCCCGCGTCATGCTCCACCACGGCACCGCGGAGGCCGTTGCCCGTGTCGCACGCGCCGGAGAGCGCTTCGCCCAGCTGCGCCTCTCACACCCCGTCGTCGCCGCGCCCGGCGACCGTGTCGTCCTTCGCGCCGGCACGACGGTCGCCGGGGGAGTCGTCCTCGATCCCGGTCCGCCGCGCCACGCCGACCTCGCCCGGTTCGAGGCGCTCGAACGGGGCGAGAGGCTCGTCCACGCTCCGGTGCGCGTGGACGGAGAGTGGCGCTGGTCGGACGAATGGCTCGAGGAGCTGCGCACCGATCTGGAACGGGCGATCGACGCCGCGGATCCGCTCGACCCGGGAGTCCCTGTTCCCGCCGGCGAGTGGTCGAAGGCCGTCCTCCCCCATCTCGGGCTCGAGCTGCGGGGCGCGAAGCTCTACCGGCCGGGCGCCGCCGCCGAGCTCGGCGAGCGCGCCGAGGCGGCCGAGGCACTTGCGGCGCAGCTGGGCGTCGAGCCGGTCCGGGTCGAGGACGCACGGCTCGCCCGCTTCCTCGAGGAGCAGGGCCGCCTCGTGCGGGTCGGCGACGGACTCGCGGTCTCACCCGAGGCATTCGAGAAGGCGCGGGAGGTCCTCGTCGACGGGATCACGCTCGCCCAGTTCCGCGATGCACTCGGCGTCGGCAGGAAGACGGCGCAGCTCTACCTCGAGCGCTTCGACGCCGACGGGGTGACGCGGCGTGTCGGAGATGCGAGAGTCCTGCGCAGACGGCGATGAACGTCCGCGACCTGATCGAGCGCTACAACGCCGCGTGGAATGCGCAGGACCTCGACGGGATCCACGAGCTCCACCATCCCGAGATCGTCTTCGACAACCACACGGCGAAGAAGTGGGACGGCGTCGACGTGTTCCCGCTCAGGGACGGACCGATTCTGCGGAAGGACGTCTACTCGTCCTCGCACCGTCCGTGCGAACGTTGAGCTGAAGCACGTCCGGCCGGCTGTAGTGGCCGACCGGGTCGAAGCGCTGCCGTTCGGCGAGCAGCTTTGACGGGTCGAGCTCGGCGTAGAGGACGCCTTCTTCGTCGTACAACGGGCCCGCGAGGTATGAGCCGTCGGGCGCGAGAATGGCGCTGCCGCCGCGGCCGATCGTTCCGGCGCCCTCGATCTCGGCGGCGAGCGGGAAGTCGCTCGGATAGGCGGACTCCCGCTGGAAGTGCGCCGGTGCAACGACGTACGCGCGGCTTTCGCGCGCGATGTGCACGAGTGTCTGCTGCCATGCATCACCGTCGTCGGCGGTCGACGCGACGTAGATCTCCACACCGGACTCGTAGAGCGCGACGCGCGCGAGCGGCATGTAGTTCTCCCAGCAGATCAGTCCGCCGATGCGGCCGAAGCCGGTCTCGACCGCCTCGAGGCCGCGGCCGTCGCCCTGGCCCCAGACGAGCCGCTCGTGGTTCGTGGGCACGAGCTTGCGGTGATGGAGGGCGAGGTCACCGGAGGGCGAGTGGTAGAGCAGCGCGTTGTAGATCGTTCCCGGACGCTCGGGATCGACCTCGTTGACGCCCGTAACGATCCAGATGCCGAGCTCCTTGGCCGTCGCGCCGATCCGCCGCTCGGCCGGTGAGCCGACGGCGACCGATTCCTGCGCCAGCCGGGCGAACGTCGCCTTCGCGCCGGCCGCCTCCCATCCGGCGAACGCCTTCGCCCAGAGCGACGACGGATAGACCGGGACGAACGTCTCCGGGAAGACGACGAGCTCGGCGCCTTCGTGCGCAGCCTCAGCGGCGACCGTCTCGAGCTTGTCGAGCGTCGCCTCTCGATCGAGCACGACCGGCTCGACCTGCACGCACGCGACTTTGACCGGGCGCTCCATCCCGAGGAGCCTACCCCGGCGTACCGTGTCCACCGCCGCCCGGAGCCTCGACGCGGACGACGTCTCCGGCCTGGAGTTGTCGGGTCAGCTTCGGTGGTTGCTCCTCTCCGTTCACGAGGGTGCGGCCCTGTGCGCCGTTCTCTCCGCCGGCTCTCCCGGGCGGCGCATGACGGCGTCGCTCGGCGAGCACCGAGAGACGGCAGTCCTCGAGCACGCGCAGCTCGCGGATCACACCGTCTCCGCCACTGTGCGCGCCGGCACCACCCGAGCCGAGCCGCAGCTCCCAGCGCTCGACCCGCAGGGGGTATTCGAGCTCGACGGCCTCGACCGGCGTCGCGAACGTGTTCGACATGGCGACATGGACGGCGCTCGGGCCGTCGGCGTCCGGGCACGCGCCCTGTCCGCCGCCCACCGTCTCGTAGTACGTGAAGCCGTCGTTGCCGAAGGCGAGGTTGTTCATCGTCCCCTCGCCGGCCGCGGGCACCGGCACGAGCCGGCCGAGCGCTGCGAAGACGACGTCGACGATGCGGGAGGAGGTCTCGGTGTTGCCGGCGACGACCGCGGCCGGCGAGCGGGCATTGACGAGACAACCTTCGGGCGCGGTCACCATGACCGGGGCGAAAGCGCCTCCCGAGGCGGGCAGGTCCGGCTCGGTGAGACAGCGGACGACGAAGTAGCAGGCCGACTTCGTCACCGCGAGCGGGCAGTTCAGGTTGCCGGCGTATTGCGGTGCCGTCCCCGTGAAGTCGATCCGGATCTCGTCGCCTGCGACCTCGGCCGAGCAGCGGATCGGCAGGTCACCGTCGACTGCCTCGACAACGTCCTCGGCCTCGCCGCGACCGTCCGGGAGCTCCGCGATCGCCGCCCGCACCATCCGCTCGGAGTAGGAGAAGAGCGCGTCCATGGCGGCAGCTACGCGGTCGCGCCCGCGGCGCTCACAGAGCTCCTCGAGCCGACGCTCGGCGAGCCCGTGCGAGGCGAGCTGGGCGCGGAGGTCGCCGCGTCGCTCCTCGGGTTGCCGCGTCGCCGAGACGAAGCGCTCGAGCACCTCGTCGGTGAGGAGCTGCGGCGGCAGGATCACTCCTTCCTCGTCGAGGGTGCGCGAGAACGCGGGCAGGCTCGCCGGCTCGATCCCGCCGACGTCGGCGTGGTGGGCGCGCGAGACCGCGAACCCTATGACAGTGCGCGACACGAGCGTCACGTCGGGCAGGTGCGTGCCGCCTGTGTACGGGTCGTTGAGGATTGCGACCTGCCCCGGCTCGAGCCCGAGCCGCATGACGGCCGCGACCGCGTCGGGCATCGCGCCGAGGTGCACCGGGATGTGCTCCGCCTGCGCGATCATGCGGCCGCGCTCGTCGAACAGCGCCGTGGAGCAGTCGCGTCGCTCCTTGATGTTCGCCGAGAACGACGAGCGGATCAAGACGGCGCCCATCTCCTCCGCGATCGACCGGAGCGAGGCACCGATCACCTGGAGCTGAATCGAGGCGATGTCGTCACTCACGGGTCACGATCCAGCCGGCACCATCCCTAGCCCCCACCCACCCGGGGGGAATCCACAAGGTCGATCCGTCCAGTTCGACCAGGCTCGGGCCGGAGACGCGCTGTGGCTCACCGCCCGCCAGCTCCAGGTCGGGGCCGGGAGTGACCTCCGCGGTTCGAACGGTGACGACCTCGATCTCCCGCGCGCGATCGGCGTAGCCGTAACGCTCCTCGTGCGCAGCATGGAAGCGCTCGGCGAGATCGCGGCCGAGCGCGACTGTCAACTCGAACGACTGGCCGCGGTAACGGAGATCCGCCGCTCCCTCGGGCGGCAGCTCGCCCACCTCTCCGAGCGGGCGCAGATGGGAGACGACGCGATCGCGGCGCTCCTCGCCCGCCGCGAGGCCGAGCGCCGACAGAACTCCGGCCGCCAGCGGCACGAGGACAGCCTCGATGCCGAGCTCCTCGGCGAGCGCGCAGGCGTGCAGCGGCCCGGC
>JAICME010000060.1 GCA_025929425.1 Thermoleophilia bacterium
CAGCATCCCGTTCGCGCGGGCGAGCTGGAAACCGGCGCCGAGAGTCATCGTCACCAGCGTCGGCATGATCAGCAGCATCTTCGGCATCAGCCGCTTCGTGAGCTCGATGCGGGCGGGCACCGACAGGCTGCGCATGATCGGGCCGATCACGAAGCCCATGAAGAGGTCGACCGCCGTCCACATTCCCCCGCCGACGACGTGGAGGAAGTCGAGGCCCCACGTCCAGTTGCCGGCGATCACGACGACGGTGAAGGCGAGGACGGCTGTCACCGCCCACAGCCCGCGCACCGGGACGATCGCGCTCGACGTGGTCGGCGCGTGTGCCTCTGCGGTGACTGCAGTCATTGCGTCGAATATACGACGCCGTGCGGCTAAGCCCTGGCTGGCTCGAAGCGCAGCTTCGCGGCCTCGTCGGGCACTTCCGTCGGGTAGTCCCCGGTGAGACAGGCGCGGCAGAGCGCGGAGGCCGGCCGACGCGTCGCTTCGACGAGACCGTCGTGGGAGAGGTACGCCAGCGATGTCGCGCCTACGAGCTCCCGCACCTCCTCGACCGTCCTCGAGGACGCGATCATCTCGGAGGCGTCGGCGAGGTCGATCCCGTAGAAGCACTGCCCGATCACGGGCGGCGACGAGATCCGCAGGTGCACCTCGGCGGCGCCCGCGTCGAACAGCATCCGCACGATCTCGCGCGTCGTGTTGCCGCGGACGATCGAGTCGTCGACTGCGACCACGCGCTTGCCGGCGACCTCGGCTACGGGGTGGTACTTGAGCTTGATTCCCTGGCGGCGCAGCTCCTGATCGGGCTGGATGAACGTGCGCTGGACGTAGCGGTTCTTGATCAACCCTTCGCTGAACGGAAGGCCGAGAGCGCGCGCGAAGCCGATCGCGGCAGGGGTGCCCGAGTCGGGGATGGGCAGAACGAGGTCGGCGTCGACGGGCGATTCTTCCGCGAGCCGTTCACCCATCCGCACCCGTGCGTTGTGCACTTCGACCCCTTCGAGCCGGCTGTCGGGGCGGGCGAGATAGAAGAACTCCCAGATGCAGAGTGCGCGGTTGTGGCCGCGGTCGAGAGCCTGTGTTGCGTGGAGCCCGTCGGCGTCGGCGACGACGAGCTCGCCGGGCTCCACCTCGCGCACGAACTCGGCTCCGACGAGGTCGAGCGCGCAGGTCTCGGAGGCGAAGATCCAGTCCTCGTGCAGGCGGCCGAGCACAAGCGGGCGGAAGCCGTGGCCGTCGCGGAAAGCGACGAGCCGTCCCTCGGAGAGCGCGACGATGGAATACGCACCCTCGAGGCTCTGCATCGCATTCGCCACCGCCTCGTCCAGCGGCGCCGGGTCGTTGGCGATGAGCGCCGCGATCAGCTCGCTGTCCGACGTCGTGCCGAGGGAGACGCCCGATTCCCGCAGACCGTCACGCACCTCGCGGACGTTGATCAGGTTGCCGTTGTGGCCCAGCGCGACCGTTCGCGCGCGGCCATGCTGGACGAGCGGCTGCGCGTTCGCCCACTGTGACGAGCCGGTCGTCGAGTACCGGGTGTGTCCGATCGCGACCTGGCCGTGGAGGCCGCCGAGCTTCTGTTCGTCGAAGACCTGCGACACGAGCCCGAGGTCGCGCAGCGCCGTGAGACGGCCATCCTCGGAGACTGCGATGCCCGCCGACTCCTGGCCGCGGTGCTGCAGCGCGAACAGGCCGAAGTACGTGAGCCGCGCGACGTCGCGGTCCGGCGCGTAGACCCCGAAGACGCCACACATCAGGCGACCGTCCCGATCTGGACGAAGCCGCGCTTCCCGAGCCGTTTGACCTTGCTCGGCTTGCAACCGAGAATCGCGGCGCCGCGCCGCGGGTCGTAATCGTCCGGGATCTCGACGTCCGCCTGGAGCCCGCCGCTCCAGGCCGCCGCGTCTGCGAGTGCAGCGGTGATGCCGGCGCTGCCGACGTCGTGGCACAGGCTGAGGTGCTGCGCCGCCTTCCAGAGGAAACGGATCAGCGCCGCCTCGGCCGCGAGCGAGCCGTCGGGGGACATCGCGAGGAGCACGGCATCGCCGCTCTGCCACCGGCCCGGCACCTTGCGCACGTCCGGAACGAGACCCACGCAGCCGACCACCGGAGTCGGCGGGATCGAGGCTCCGTCGGCGTCGTTGTAGAGCGAGACGTTGCCGGAGACGACAGGGATCCCCAGTGCCTCTGCGGTCTGCGCGATCCCCTCGATCGCCTGCGCGAGCTCGTGCGCGATCGCCGGCTTCTCCGGGTTCCCGAAGTTGAGGCAGTCCGTGAGCCCGAGCGGCTCGCCGCCGGCGCACGCGACGTTGCGCGCCGCGCCAAGCGTGGCCTGCATGCCCGCGCGGAAGCCGGCGCTCTCGCCGGGCGCCGGCCCCTGCAGCGCCACCGCGAGACCGCGTAGGGACGGGCGCAGCCGCAGGACGGCTGCGTCGAGCCCGGGACGGCGGACGGTGCGGGAGCCGACGAGGTGGTCGTACTGCTCGATCACCTCGCTCACGTCGAATGCGGGCGTCTCGACCTGACGCACCGGACGGGCTTCGTCCTCCTGCTCGACCTCGTAGCGCGGGCACTCGTCCGTGAGCAGCGCGGCCGGGATCTCGCCCACGACGTCGCCCTCATGGAACGCGCGGAGTGCACCCGAATCCGTCACCGTGCCGATCGCCGTGCAGGGGAGCTCCCAGCGGGCGCAGACCGAGCGCACCGCGTCGAGCATCTCGGGCCGCACGACCGCAACCATCCGTTCCTGAGACTCCGAGATCATGATCTCCCACGGCTCCATGCCCTTCTCGCGCAAGGGCACACGGTCGAGGTGGACGTCGATCCCGGCCCCCGCGGAGGCCATCTCCGAGAGGGACGACGCGAGGCCTGCCGCGCCGCAGTCCTGCAGCGACTCGACGAGGCCGGACTCGACGAGCTCGAGCGAGACCTCGATCAACTTCTTGCCGGTGAACGGGTCGCCGACCTGTACCGATGGGCGTTTGTCCGCGTCGTCCTCGCTCAGCTCTGCGCTCGCGAGCACCGACGCGCCCCCGATGCCGTCCCGGCCGGTCGTCGCGCCGTAGAGGACGACCAGCCGGCCCGGCCCGCTCGCCTTCGCCGACCGGAGCCGCTCCGCGTCGAGCAATCCCACGCACATCGCGTTGACGAGGCAGTTCGCCGCGTAGGCGGGGTCGAACACGGTCTGTCCGCCCACCGTCGGCACGCCGACGCAGTTGCCGTAGTGGCCGATCCCCGCGACGGCCTGCTGGAACTGGAAGCCGGGCTCGCCGAACCAGAGGCCGTCGAGGAGCGCGATCGGCCGCGCCCCCATCGCGATCACGTCGCGGAGGATCCCGCCGATTCCGGTCGCGGCGCCCTGGAACGGCTCGACCGCCGAGGGGTGGTTGTGCGACTCCACCTTGAATGCGACCGCGGTTCCGTCCCCGAGGTCGAGGACGCCGGCGTTCTCGCCCGGCCCCTCGAGGACGCGCTCACCGGCCGACGGCAGCCGCTTCAGGAGCGGCGCCGAATGCTTGTACCCGCAGTGCTCCGACCAGAGGAGGGAGAAGACACGTATCTCGAAATGGTTGGCCTCGCGGCCGAGCAGATCTCGGATACGGATCGCTTCCCAGTCGGTCAGACCGAGTGCGCGATGAAGAGGCTGGGCGGCGACCTCCGTCAGGTAATCGAGTCTAGCCTGGGCCGCGGAGGAATCTCACGCCATCCGGCTACGTTTCGTTTCACCGGTGATGCGCCGCAACCTCGTGATGCTCGTCTCGCTCGCGCTCCTCTGGGGCGCGTCGTTCATGTTCATCAAGATCGCCGACCGGCAGCTCGCCCCCGCGACGCTGATCCTCGGCCGGCTCGGCCTCGGGGCGCTGACCCTCGCGGCCATCGTCCCGTTCACGGTCGGCTGGCGGCAGACCCTCGCTGCGACGAGGGAGAACTGGGGCTGGCTCCTCGTCGTCGCGCTCCTCAACACCGCGATCCCGTTCTGGCTCCTCACGTGGGGAGAGACGAGGATCTCTTCGGGCTTCGCCTCGATCATCCAGGGAGCGGTGCCGATCTTCAATGTTCTCTTCGCACTCGCGTTCTTCCGTGAGGTTCGCGTCACAGGGCTGCGGCTGATCGGTTTCGCGCTCGGCTTCGTCGGCGTCGCGCTCATCGTCGGCGGCCAGCCTTCCGGCAAGGTGCTCGGCGCTCTCGCGGTGGTGGGCATGGCGGTCTGTTACGCACTCGGCGGGCTGCTCATGGGCCGCCACCTGCGCAGGGTCTCGCCGATCATCATCGCCCTCACCTCGACATCCATCTCGGCCTTCGCCGACCTGCCGGCCGGGATCGTGCAGGCCCCTCATCACTGGCCAGGGTGGAAGCCGGTCGTGTCGGTGATCGTCCTCGGGGTACCGCTGCTCGGCTTCGCCTACCTGCTCTTCTTCGCCCTGATCACGGGCCCAGGCGCGGCCTACGCCTCTCTCGTCACCTATCTCATTCCGCCGATCGCGCTCACGTATGGCTCGATCTTCCTCGGCGAGCATTTCGGTGCTCTCGCGTTCGGCGGGCTCGCCCTGATCCTCGGCGGTGTCTCGCTCGGCACCGGCGCCGTTGCTCTAGCCTCGTTGCGTGCCGGTCGAGCTGAGGCGAGCGAAGCCGCCTGACGCGGACTTCCTGCTCGAGGTGCTCGCGGATGACGACGTCCGCCGGTTCCTCGGCCCGCGCACCGCGGCCGCCCGCGGCGAGGTGCTGGAAGAGATCGAACGCTCGCGCGCCGAGCCCGGGAGCTTCGGCCGCTTCGTGATCGAGGTCGACGGGGAGTCGGCCGGGATGCTCGGTTTCCACGTCGTCAACGAACGGAGTCGGATCGCCCGGCTCGAGCGCCTCGCCGTCCATCCCGACTTCCGGGGCAGGCGCGTCGCCGACGAGGCGGCGCGGCTCTTTCAGCAGCTCCTGCTCGAGCTCGGCTTGCACCGTCTCGAACTCGAGATCTACGCCTCCAACGAGCGCGCCTGCGCGCATGCCGAGCGTGTCGGCTTCATCCGCGAGGGCCGCAAGCGGAAGGCGTACCTCAAGGACGGCGAGTGGGTCGACACCGTTCTCTACGCGCTGATTCCGGAGGACCTCGACTAACGGGCGCTCGTGGCAGAGAATCTGCGCATGAGCCTGCTCGTTCGCATCACCGGCCGCGACGGCGAGCACGAGCTGCCGGTGACCTCGGATCAGCCGGAGCACGAGGAGCTGACCCGCTTCCTCAACCGGCAGGGGCCGTACGCAATGACCTGGATCCGCCTCGTGTCGGGCGAGTACGTGCGGTACGACCACTTCGTTTCCGTCCGGATCGCCGATTGAGCGGAAGATCGAAGCGTTGTCGGCCGTCCGGTGAGGAACAAGGGTCTAGTGGACGGAGGGAGCACGATGGACGATCTACGGACACGGGCGCATCTCGTCGATCGGAGTGCGGGCGGGATCGGTGCCGTCTTCACACGCGAAGAGATCGCTGAGGCCGCGACCGCAACCGAGTTTCCCGCCACGCTTCTCCTCGACCTCGACCGGGTCGAGCGCGACGGTGGGACATCGCAGGCGAGAGTCGCGGTCGACTGGGATCAGGAGACGCTCGAGCAGCTTCTCGCGTCGACGCAGGATCAGGAGATCGAGCTCCGGTTCGACGAGCGCGAGCTGGCCCTGGCCTTCGACGACGTCGAGGGGCACGGAATCCGGGAGAAGGCAGCGGTGCTCGCGGTCGCAGTCGTGGCGGCCGGGGCGAGCACGACGCCCGCCTTCGCCAGGGTGGCCGCCGACGTCGGCGGCGGTGCGAGCGCGACGTCGACCGCGGCTGTTCCGAATCCTGCGGCCGACAAGCACGCGGTACTGCAGGGAGCGGAGCGAGCGCTCCAGCAGGACACGGAGCTGTCTCAGAGCCTGCGCTCCGGCCACGCCGTTGCTCCGACCAGCGCGGTTGCCCCGGACCCTGCCGCCGACAAGGCAGCGGTCATGCAAGGGGCCGAGCGAGCGCTCCAGCAGGATCAGAGGCTCTCGCAGAACCTGAGCTCCACCCAGGCCGCAGTCACCTCGGCCGGCGGCAGCACGCTGTCGACGGGCGAGCTCGCCGGCGCAGTCACGGGCGGTGCTCTGCTCATCGCCGCCGCGGGATTCGGCGCCACGCGCAAGCGCACGCCGCCCGCACAGCCGGCCTGAGATCCGCGCGGGCTCGATGAATGCGAAGCGCCCCCTCGTGGGGCGCTTCCGCTTGGCGCTACTCGAGCCCGCCGCCGACGTCGAGCACGACCGTCTTGAGGTCGGTCATGTCGAGCATCGTGTAGCGGCCGCCGATCCGGCCCCAGCCGGTCTGCGTTCCGGCCGCGCCACCGAACGGCTCGTGCGCCTCCCAGTAGTCCGTCGAGTCGTTGACGACGACGTTGCCGACGCGGAGGTTGTCGAGGTAGCGGAACGCGCGCGAGAGGCTCGACGTGTAGACGGCCGCCTGGAGCCCGAGGTGCGAGTCGTTCGCCGCGGCGATCGCCTCGTCGTCCGAGCCCACGCGGATGAGCGGCACGATCGGGCCGAACGTCTCCTCCCGGTTGATCAGCGTGTCGAGCCCGACCCCGGAGACGACCGTCGGTTCGTAGTAGAGCTCGGTGGGATGACCGCCCGCGCGCGAGCCGCCGAGCACGACCTCGGCGCCCTTCGCGACGGCGTCCTCGAGGTGCGCGTCCATCTTCGCCGCGGTCGGCTCGTTGTTCATCGGGCCGACCTTCGTCTCCGCCTCGAACGGGTCGCCGAGCGGCCACTCGCTCGCGACCTTCACGACCTCCTCGAGGAAGGCGTCGTGAACACGCTCGTGCACGAGCACGCGCTCGGTCGCGCAGCAGACCTGGCCGGCGCAGAAGAAGCCGCCGAACACCGCGCCCTGCGCGGCGCGCGCGAGGTCGGCGTCCTCGCAGACCACGACTGGGCCGTTTCCGCTCGCCTCGATGAGTGAGCGCTTGAGCCCGGCGGCGCGGACGATCTTCTCGGCGGTGGTGTGCGAGCCGATGAAGCCGATCCCGTTGACGCCCGGATGCGTGACGAGCCGCTCGCCGACGTCGCCGCCGCCGTAGACCACGTTCACGACGCCGTCGGGCAGCCCCGCGTCGGCCATGATCTGCATGAAGTTCGCCATCGCGAGCGGCGTCCACTCGGACGGCTTGATCACGATCGTGTTGCCGGCCGCGATCCCCGGCGCGATCAGCTCGACCGGGATCAGCGTGGGGAAGTTCCACGGCGTGATGGCGGCGTAGACGCCGTTCGGCTTGCGGAAGGTGAGGATCCGCTTGCCCGGGTCGCGCGAGGGGATGATCGCCGTCTCCATCCGCTTCACGTCCTCGGCGGCGATGCGGAAGTTCTCGGCCGTCTCGTCGATGTCGGGGAGCGCCTCGCCCTCGTACGGCTTGCCCTGCTCGAGCGTGAGCTCGTGGGCGAAGTCCTCGCGGCGCGCGTCGATCAGGTCGGCGATCGCGTGGCAGATCTCCGCGCGGTCCCAGGCCGAGAGCGCCGCCCAGGCGGGCTGCGCCGCGTTCGCTGCGGCGACGGCTGCGTCGACGTCGGCCGGGCTCGCGTCGGGCGCTTCGGCGAGCGTCTCTCCCGTGACGGGCGAGACGATCGGGCGGGCGCTGTCGCCGGTCGCAGCGACCCACGACCCGCCGACGAAGTTCTCGAGTGTGCGGACGGCGAGAGCCATGCGCCGCGATTCTACGACTACGCGGCGTTCGCAATGGGAAGTTCGAACGCGAATGTGGTGCCCTGCTGCTGCGGGGCCGACTCGACCCAGATCCGGCCGTGCATCGAAGAGACGAGCTGGCGGCAGATGTAGAGGCCGAGCCCGCTTCCTCCGACGCCCTGCTGATGGTCGGGATCGAGGCGGTAGAACTTCTCGAAGACATGCTCCCGCTCGGTGGCCGGGATTCCGGGCCCCCGATCTCGAACCGAGAAGCGGACGCGGCCGTTCTCGCGTTGCACCTCGACATCGACGCGGCTGCCGGCCGGCGAGTACTTGACGGCATTGTCGATGAGGTTGGCGAGGATCTGATGCGTCCGTCCCTCGTCTCCGATCACCCGCGGGAGATCGTCCGATGTGGAGATGCGCAGCATCGATTTGTGTGCGGCGCGCTGCCGGGCTTCGTCGACCGCCGCTCGCGCAACCTCCGCGGCGCTGAAGGGCTCCCGCTCGACGCGCAGCGTGCCGGCGTCGAGCTGCCCCGCCAGGAGGATGTCCTCGACGAGGCCCGCGAGCCGCTTCGACTGGGCGGAGATCATCCGCATCAGCTTGTCCTTTGTCGCGTCCGGGAGTTGATGGCCGCGCTGGGTGAGGGTGAGCGCCGCTCCGTGCAGCGCCGCGAGCGGGGTACGGAGCTCGTGCGAGACGGTGGCCACGAACTCGACGCGGATCGCCTCGAGTCGGTGCTCGCTCGTGGCGTCGCGGAAGGCGTAGATCGTGCCGTCGCTGTACTCGACGCCCGCGACCGACAGCCACAGCTGGCGGCCCGCCATCTCGAAGGGGATCGTCTCCGGACGCGACCGTCCGTCGGCCTCGAAGATCGGGATGCGAGGCGCGGCCGAGGGCCAGTTCGGGAGCGCGGCCTCGACCGGCATGCCCGACGCCTCCGCCTCCGAGAGGCCCGTGATGGTCTCGGCCGCAGCGTTCCAGAGCCGGATGATCCCGCCGGAGTCGACGAGGAAGACGCCCTCTCCGAGGTGCGAGAGAACCCGAGCCGCGCGCTCGCGCTGCTGCTTCGACAGCCGGCTTCGCCCGAGGAGAGGTGCGAGCGAGTACGCGGCCAGCGCGACCGCAAAGAGTGCGCCGAGGCTGGCGAGGAGCCACCGCCGCCGGGCGGCGTCCGCGCCTGCGAAGACCTCGGCCGCCGGTGCGAGCGCGACGAGCCTCGTTCCCGGCGTCTCCCGGGTCAGGACGGTGGAGACCGCCACGTAGCGCTGACCGTCGAGGGCGACCTCGGTCGGCCGGCCGAGGGGGAGTTGCGCCGAGGCGGTCGCACGGCCTCCCGAGGACAGGAGGAGCGATCGCCCCTGCGCGAAGGCGAGCCGGTGATCCTGCGGCAACGCCGAGCTCTGTGCGAGGCGCGTGAGGAGGCGCTCGTCGAACGGCACGCGCACGATCACCGCGCCCACCTGGTGTGGGCCGACGGCGATGCTGATCTTTCGGGTCGGCACGCCGGCGCTCGGCGAGCGAGAGGCCGCCCGACCGAGGACGAGGCTCGTGTTGGACCCGGACAGCCGGCGGAGCGCGCGACGGTCGTGGCGTTCGAACGCCCGCTGCACACGGCGCGAGGACGCGAGCGCATGTGCGCGATCTCCGGCCGCCGCCAGAGTCTGCCGGTAGTCGCCCACGGGCTTGTGGAGGGTCGCCTGCAACGCCGCCTCGGCGTGCGAGCGGGCACGCGAAGCCTCCGCGCCCGCGAAGACCCAGGCGCCGGCGGCAAGGGGCAAGACGAGGAACATCAGCGCCGCCCCCACCGTCAGGCGGGTGCTCAGCCGTGCGGCGATTTCGCCTTCTTTTCCTGCCCGGGCGGAGTCTTCGCTTGCCCGGGCGGCGTCTTGGCCTGCCCAGGCGGTGTGGTCGGGGTGGTGTCGGAGACGTCCGCGGGTACCGTCGTGGTGGTCGTAGTGATGGTCGTGGTGGTCGGCGGCGGCGGCGGGCTCTTCTTCGGGCCGGCCCACGGCGGCTTTCCCTTCTCGACCCGGAGGGCTTGCTTTGCGGCCCGGCCTCTCCAGACCTTGGTCTGCGGGGAGCTCCACCGGCCGTGGTTCGAGGGGGTCACGGGGGGTGGGGGGGTCACCGTGGGCTGACTCACCGGGGGCGTGGTCACCGGGGTCGTGACCGGTTGGGGAACCGGCGTCGGGACGGTCACCACAGGTGGCGGCGACGGCTGCGGCGTCGGCCCGGACGGAGGCGTCGCCGGGCGCGTGACCTCATGTCGCGGAGTGACCTCGGTGATCGCGGACGGCGTCGGCCTCGGCACGTCGATCTGCGTCGTGGCGTGAGTGCGCGAGACGTACGGCGCTGGGAGGACCAGCGACTCGATGTGGCCGCGATCTGCCGGCGCCGTCCCGGGCAAGAGTCCGGCGGGAGGGGCATGCAGGACGAGCAAGGAGAGGGCCACCGACCCCGCGACCGCCGCGCCGGCCGGCGCGAACGACCCGATTGCAGCGATTTTCAGCTTCATTCCGTCGCCTGCCCTCTGCAGGCAGCCCTCCCTGGACGCTTACGTCCCTATCGGCGGCGAACGGCCGACGCTTGAGCGCGCGCGAGGACTTACGATCTGGCCACCGATCCGGAGAAGAGCAGGGCGTTCTACGAGGCGCTCGGTTTCCGCTTCGACCGCGACATGGACATCGTCCGCGACGGGCCAGATCGAGGCGACGAACTACCTCTTCTCGCTGGCCGACCACGAGTCCGTGCTCGAGCTGACGTTCAACCACGTCTGAGCGCGCGCCGTACCAGGTGCGCGATGGCGGCTCGCGGCTCTGCTTCGTTCGCGATCCGGACGGTTACTCAACAACATTGAGCTGACGAGCCGCCGGTCGCCGTAGCGCCAGCGGGCAGTAGGTGCTCAGGCGTAAGGACGCTCGCCCATGCGAGCGTTCGTGTATGTTCCCTGAGTGGCTACGGCGATCGCTCGCGCTCCTGTCCGAGTCGGCATCTATGCGCGGATCTCGTCTGACCGTGACGGGGATCAGCTCGGCGTGCAGCGGCAGATTGCGGATTGCGAGCGTCTGGCGGAGTCGCGGCGCTGGGTGGTCGCGGATCGCTACGTCGACGACGACATCAGCGCGTGGAGTGGTAGGCGTCGGCCGGAGTTTGAGCGGCTGCTGCTGGACGTGCGCTCTGGCGCGATCCGGGGCGTGCTGGTCTATCACCTTGATCGTCTGACCCGCGGCGACTTGCGGGAGCTGGAGTCGTTCGTCGCTCTGTGTGAGGAGTTGGGCGTCGAGCTTGGCTGCGTGACCGGGGAGGTTGACCTTGCGACCTCCGCGGGACGGCTGACCGCTCGTATGCTCGGAAGCTTGGCGCGCTACGAGAGCGACCATAAGAGCGAGCGGATTCGGCGCAAGCACCTGGAGATCGCGGAGAGCGGCAGACCCTCGGGTGGCGGCTCGCGCCCATACGGCTACGAGGACGACAAGGTCACCGTGCGCCCCGCGGAGGCCGCCGTAGTGGCCGAGTGCGCGAAGCGGCTGCTTGCCGGGGAGCCGGTGCGCTCGATCGCCCAGGATCTGAACGAGCGCGGCGTCCCGACCTCGACCGGAGGACAGTGGTCGCCTCAGAGCCTGCGCCGAATGCTGGCGTCGGCCCGCATCTCCGGCCACCGCGAGCACAGAGGCGAGATCGTCGGCCCCGCCGAGTGGCCGGGGATCATCAGCACCGAAGACGGAGCGAAGATCCGCGCTCTGCTCGCGAACCCGGAGCGGCGCACCAACAAGGCAGCTCGCCGCTATCTGCTCGGCGGTCTGCTCGTCTGTGGCCACTGCGGCGAGAAGCTGGTGGCCCGGCCGCGGACAGGCGGCAAGCGCCGCTACGCCTGCGCCAGGGGCGTCGGCTTCTCCGGTTGCGGCAAGACCTACATCAACGCCGACGAGGTGGAGCACTTCGTCACCCTGGCGGTCCTGCACCGCGTGGACTCCCGCGACCTGCAGCGCACGATGGAGCGCAGACGGGAGACGGCACCCGACGCCGAGCGCTGGTGGAAGGAGGCTGAGGCCGCGAACGAGCAGCTCGAGGAGCTCGCCGCGGAGTATGGGCGGCGCGAGATCACGATCGGCGAGTGGAAAGCGGCCCGAAAGGAGGTCGAGTCGCGGTTGAGCACAGCCCGCAAGCAGCTCGCGAAGCTGACGCATGGCGGCCTGCTTGATTCCTATGTCGGCCACAGTGACCGCCTGCGCGCCGACTGGGACAACCTCGACCTCAGCCAACAGCACGCGCTCGTCGCCGCCGTGCTCGATTCCGTCAGAGTCGGCCCTGCCCGCCGTGGCTACAACCGTTTCGACGAGTCGCGGCTAGAGCCGGTCTGGCGGCCCTGAGCCAGCAGCTCGGCTACCTTCGCCAGCGCGAGGGGGTCCGAGAGCTTGACCGGGACGTCTTGGTCCGCGCAGGTTCGCTCGACCCACGCGATCGCGCGGGCCTTTAGGTCGTCAGTCCCACTGCGCCCAGCAGGCGGGCGGCCCACGCCACCCCTCCACCGATGACGACAGCCACACCCGCTCCGGCTCGGATCCCATGACACGAGAGGCGGTCTCGATCGCGCCCTCGGCGGATTCGCCGTAGCAGAGGATCTTGTCCGGCTGGAAGCCTTGCGCGACCTCGTAGCGGTGCAGGCCCGCCGGCCGGCGCTCGTCGCCGAGATCCCGTCCCGCGTAGCCGGCCAGATAGCGCGCCGCCATTCGCGCCTCGCCTAGCTCGCCGGAGCCGACCGGCAACCCGTTGAGCTGCTTGATGTGCACGAAGCCGTGGCCCCAGCTCCGCTCGATCAGACCGCGCGGGATGAAGCGGTCGACCGCGAAGTGCGCGTGCAGGCCGTGGCCGCCGGGATGCCACTGCGGCACCCACACATACGGCAACGGCCCCGCCTCCAGGCCCTCCCGTAGGTCGCGGAAAAACACCCCGAGATCAGCCCTGAGCCGGTACGGGTCGTGGCAGCCCTCGCCCCGGTAGGTCAGGGTGCCGAGCCGGTTGAGCCGATTCGCTGCCCCGTAGCGCCGGATCTTCGCCCGCGCCCTCCGCGCCGCCTCCTCCTGCGCCCGCTCGACGTTCGGCGGCCCACCCGATGCGGCAACCGCTGAGCGCCGCACCGACAAGCAGCCGCCGCCCTCAGCGGCCTCGGGGTAGAGCGAGAACGCCCACAACGACTCGACCTCTAGTCTCATCCGAGAGACTATGCCGAGCCGGTCGGACAGACAGTCTCAGCTCTGCGACTTCGCCTTGGCTTTCTTCATCTGCGCCCAGCCCTCACGATGCGCCCCGAGATCGAGCGTGATCCCCGGCAGCACGAACTCGTCCGGATGCGCCCCGAACGCGATCCGAAACAGCTTGATCCGCCGGTAGACGCTGGCCCGGCTCATCCCCATCGCCAGCAACCCCTCAAAACCGCCCTCCAGATGCCAGACCACCCAGAAGCCGTACAGATCCACGATGCTGCCCGCCGCATAGCGCTGCACCAGCGGCCGCAGCGCCGGGTCGCTCACCTTGCGCACCCCACCCACGTACGCCTCCCAGGCCCGGCGAGCCAGCCCGCGGCCCTCCGGCGACTCCATCCGGTCGGAACGGAAGTCCACCATCTAGTCTCACCCTAGCGACTACGACGGACAGCGAAAGCAACCGAGACGCGAGCCTCGGTTACCGCGGGCCCCCGCGCCCAAATCGCAGACCCCCACCCTCGTCGCTGCGCTCCTCGGCGATTTGGGCTTCCCCGCGCCAACCGAGGACAACCACCCAGCTCTAACCCTGATCAGAGGTGCAAATATACACGTTTGCAGGGATTTTGCACCCCTACCGAGTTATGTTGCACCCAGTGAACGACCCTCCAGCAGTCACCCCGAGTTTCGTTGCACATTCAAGTGAAGAAACCGGCCCCACCGCGAAACGCCCAGGTGCCAGCGGTGCCGCCTGGCGGGGCGCGCCCCTTCCGGGGCGGTGCCCGCGCCATGCGCCCCCGCACGACCCCCAGCGCGTGCCCGCGTCAGCAGCCGCCCTCCTCCACCCGAAAGCCGCAGCGAATCCCCAGGCCACCTCCAGGACTGGGCGATACAGCTCAGGGACCAGCCGACGCACTGCCAGCCAAGAGCCTCCCTCGATGGAGTGTCCTATCCGCTGCACTTCCCGCCGATAGCCCCGGATGTGGCCGGGGTCCGGCAGCATGCGTTAGCGGTTGCGATCGTGGCGCTCGTCGCCACGGCAGCAGCCCTCTTCCTCACCGTCGAGCGTTCACGCTCTCAGGCTCCGACGGCGCACGCGCCGTCGTTTCCTGTCCCCTACAGCCACGTCCAGTTCACCGTCAGCGATGCGAAACACGCGTTCGCCGCCGTCGGCGTCCAGCTCGTCGCGAAGTCGCGCGTCCCGGGCGTCGTAACCACGATCAGCACCCGCGACAATGCTTTCGAGGTTGATGTGTTCGGTGATCCGGCACGGGTCAACGCATCAGGATCTCCGGACCTGATGACCAACACCCAGGGCAAGTACATCCGTATCCCCAGCACCTGCACATCGGGCATCCCCGATGCTGCGCGCTGGCGTGGCAACGTGCGCTTCGTCATCCGCTGCGCCAACTCGGCGCACACCCGACTACTGGCACTCGGTAGTCGCGCCCTAGCGAGGCTCTAGCGAGCGCGCCGCCGTTCTGGCGCAGCTCGGAACACTGGCCCAGCCCAGTTAGCTCTTGCCCGGCGGGTCGGAGTTAGCGCCTAAGCGCTCGCAGCGCGATCGGAATCAGTGTGGCCGCGACGACGCCGAGCGCGAGAATCCACAGAGAGTGTGCGGCTATCGCAATGGCGGAGAAGACCAGAAAGACGGAGAAGAAGATGGCCAACCGAACAGCCGCGCGACGGGCCTCGGCACGGTCCGACTCAGGAGAGGGTGCCTGTCCGCGTCGCTCGGCAGAGATGCGCTTCCAGCCCATTCCCGCGCAGATAACGCCGCAGCCGATCCCGATGATGCAAGAGTCCACGATCGACGGCTCGTCGTAGTAGGAGACGAACCCGACCACCACGGCCGGGACGACGAACATCAGCACGACCGTCCGCACCGGGTGCCGAGCCGCTTCCGCCCAACTACCGCGATCGCCACGAAACGCCGACACGCCGCTTTATACCCTGCCAGGAGCGCGGCGCTCAGGGGTCATTCCGGAACACTGGCCCAGTGCAGCGCGCTCCTACCCGGTCTAGTGCTTAGGCGCTGTTCCTCGACGCAGTGGCCCGGTTGAGGATCGAGAGGGCCAGGGCTTCCAGTGTCGCTTGGTCGCGGTGAGCCATGACGCGAACCTCGCTGCCACCGAGCCTGAAGATGACGCTGCCGAAGTTGTTCCGGTTCATGTCGGAGTTCTGCCGAATCACGAGGGCTGGCGTCCCCTTCAGGCTGACGACTTTGCTGGCCGGTATCCCCTTGGCCAATCGCCGGAAGAAGGCGGCACTGCCGCTGGACGGCGCTGGACGTTCATACTCGATAATCACCCCTTGCGCTGGGAACGTGGCCGCGACCGTTGCCCCGGTCTTTCGTCCCGCACGGTGAGAGACGACGGCCCAAACCCGACCGAGATTGGACGTGCGAACCAGCGTCGTCTGCGGCAGAACCAGTTGAACCCCCAGGGACGCAGAAGCACGAGCGAGTGTCATCTGCTTGGCGCAGGACAGCGGATGCGCAACCGTCGGAAGCAAACCGGCTCTAATCGCACCGAGGGAAGGGCCGCAGGCCAGCACGACCGTTGGGCGCGAGCGGTCGGAACCGCGCAGAGCAACCGTTGCCGCCGCCGCTCCGGCCGCGAGGATGACCACCGCGACCGCGACGAGCATCCGCCGACGCCGTCTCCGCCGCTTCGCCTCCGCGATCAGCGGGTCGAGTGCGAACCGGAGACGCGCAAGATGCAGTGTCATAGCGCCATTATCGGTAGCACCACACGAAGTGGCAAGGGCTTTATCGCTCAGGGGTTATTGCGGAACACTGGCCCA
>JAICME010000024.1 GCA_025929425.1 Thermoleophilia bacterium
CGGCTCGTGCGCGACGTCGAGGATCGGGGGCTCGCCGAAGAGCTCGGTCACCTCCGCCGCAAGCGCGACGTTCAGCTCGGTGAGCTCGCCGCGCGCCTCGAGCCTCCGGACGAGCTCGGCGGTCGCACGGACACCGACGTCTCCCGCGATCAGCGCCTCCTCGAGCCGCTCCCAGTCCGCGTCGTCGCCCGGATCGAAGGACGCCGCAGCGGCGAGCTCGCCCGTCAGCGCGCGCCGCGACTTCGACAACGAGTCGCGCAACCGCGAGAGGAGGCGGCCTCCGCCCTCCTCCTCCGCCGCGGGCGCCGCGCCCGGATCGCCAAGTAGCTCCGCCCAGCTCCGTGCCATCGCGCCAGCGTAGTGGCGGCCGCAGGCGCGCTACTCGGAGAGCTGCCACTCCTCGTTGCGAATCAGCGGAACCTCGGTGCCGTCCGCCAGCACCGCGTCCACCTCGAGCTCCGGCGCACCGACCATGAAGTCGATGTGGATGTTGCAGACGTTGATCGCCGGGTCGGGCTCGCCCTCGAACGCGTATGCGAGGCCCATCCCGTAGGCGATGTGGCAGGCCGCGTTCTCGTCGAAGAGCGTGTCGAAGAAGAGCGTGCCGGACTGGCCGACGCGGGACTCCTTCGTGACGAGAGCGACCTCGCCGAGCCGATCCGCGTTCTCGATCGTCGCGAGCTGGCTGCGGACGAGATCCGCTCCCTCCTCGGCGTCGACCTGGACGATCCGTCCGTCCTCGAACGTGAGCGCGAGGCCGCGGATGATCTGGCCGCCGAGGGAGAGGGGCATGCTGGAGCGGATCGTGCCCTCGGCGCGCCGGGGATCTGGCGTCGTGAAGATCTCCTCCGTCGGCAAATTCGCCACGTAGTCGATGCCGCTGGACGTGCGGAAGCGGGCGCTCCCCCACCGAGCGGTGGAGAGAATCCCGACGGTGAGATCCGTGCCGGGGCCGCGGTACCGAAGCGCGTCGGGCCAAAGCGCCGTCAACGTCGCTGCGCGCGTGTCGAGCCGCGCCATCTGCTCGCGCCACGCCGCAACGGGATCCGGCTCGTCGAGCCGCATGCAGAACGCGACCTTGTCCCACAGCCGCTCGACGTCGGGCTCGCCGAAGACCTGTCTCGCCCAGCCTTCGTTCGGCGCTCCGACACCGCACCAGTTGACGGAGTTGTCCCGGTGCTGCTGCTGCACGATCTCCGCGATCTCGATCTGGATCGCGCGGCCGATCCGTTCGCCGTCGAGATCTGCCAGCAGCTGCGGCTCGGGCCGGCCCATCGTCCCGATCTGTGCGTTGCCTTCCATCGCCTTCATGAGCTGCTTCTCCCACTCGGGCGAATAGGTGAGCGCGGCGTCGGGCCCGAGCCCGATCAGAGCGTGCCGGACATGGTCGTCGCGATAGATGGTGTGGACGTACGACGCGCCCGCCCTGTACGCCTGGCGGACAAGCGCTCGCCCGAGCTCCACGTGCTCCACCAGCGGGAAGACGAAGACCTCCTGTCCCGGCTGGACGTTCGCACCTACGCGAACGGCGAGCTCCGCGTACCGCTCGAGGCGCTCACCGTTCATCCGAGCTGCCACTCCTCGTCCCGGATCAGGGGAACGGTCGATCCGTCGGCGAGCACCGCGTCGACCTCGAGCTCCGGACCGCCGACCATGAAGTCGACGTGGTGGTTTGCGCGGTTGATCCCCTCGTGAGGCTCACCGTCGGCGAGAGAGACGAAGCCGGAGCCGTATGCGATGTGACAGGTCGCGTTCTCGTCGTAGAGCGGGTCGTAGAAGAGCAGCCCGGTCTGGCCGACCCGCGACTCCTTCGTGACGAGCGCGACCTCGCCGAGCCGGTCGGCGTTCTCGATCGTCGCGAAGTGGGCCCGCACGACGTCTGCGCCGGTCTCGGCCTCGACGCGGACTGCCCGGCCGTCCTCGAACGTCAGCTCGAGTCCGCGGACGATCTGGCCGCCGAGGGGAAGCGGCCGCGTGGAACGAAGCGTCCCTTCCGTGCGCCGCGCATCGGGCGAGGTGAAGACCTCCTCGGTCGGCATGTTCGCGACGTAGCGAATCCCGGTCGAGGTCTCGGCCGCACCCGAGTCCCAGCGGACGTTCGGGAGGAGGCCAACGGTCAGGTCCGTGCCGGGGCCGCGGTAGCGGAGCGCGTCCGCGTGGAGCTCGTCGAGGCGCCTTGCCCGCGCTCCCAGCCGGCTGATGTGCTCCTCCCAGGCGGCAGCCGGATCCGGCTCGTCGAGTCGCATGCAGAACGAGACCTTCTCCCACAGCTGCTCGACGTCCGGCTCACCGAGGACCTGGCTCGCCCAGCCCTCGGTCGGAGCGCCGATGCCGACCCAGTTCATCGCACCCTCGTCCAGGAGTCTCAGGTGGAGCTCGACCAGCTCCTCCTTCACAGCCCGTCCGACGCGCTCGCCGTCGAGGTCGGCGAGCAGGTCCGGCTCCGGATTGGTGGTGGCCCCGATCAGCGCATTGCCGGCCCACTGCTCCATGAGCGTCTTCTCCCACTCGGGCGCGTACGTGAGCGCGGAGTCCGGTCCTAGCTCGATCATCGCCCTGCGCGCGTGCCCATCGCGATAGAGGACGTGGACATAGGACGCGCCGGCCCGGTAGGCCTGGCGAGCGAGAGCTCGGGCGAGGTCGTGTTGCTCGACCGCCGTTTGGATGAAGACCTCCTGACCCGCCTGGACGTTCGCGCCGACCCGGACGACGAGCTCCGCGTAGCGCTCGAGGCGGTCGTCCATCGCAAAGATCCTATGCACTTCGCTCGCTAGGCTCGCGGGGTGCGTGAGCTTCGGCCCGGACTCTGGCACTGGCAGGCACCACATGCCGACTGGGACGGAGAGGGTTGGTGGTCCGAGCTCGTCTCGTCGTACGGGATCGAGCTAGGCGACGACTTCGTGCTGTTCGATCCGCTCTCGGTTCCCGCCGAGCTGCGCGAGCGCGCGACCGCCGTCGTCCTGACCGCGCCGTATCACGAGCGTGACGCCCGCAACCTCGGCCTCCCGGTGCACGCGCCGCCCGCTGACACCTGGGAGGACTGGGTCGAGAAGTTCGGCGTCGACCCCGAGCAGGTGCGCGGCATGGAGAGCGAGGACCTTGCCTGGCTGCGTGCGGGCGAGGCGGAGGGGCACTTCCATGGGCCCGGCCCGTGGCCGTTCGGCATCGAGGCCTTCGCGGGCCGCGAGGACAACGATCTCGTCCTCTGGCTGCCGGCGGTCCGCGCGATCGTGACCGGCGACTCGCTTTCGGGATCCGCCGACGGCCTCGGCATCCAGCTCGGCGGCCGCAAGCACGTGACGCGCGACGACGTCGCCGAAAGGCTTCGTCCGCTGCTCGACCTTCCGATCGAGCTCGTCCTGCCGGCGCACGGCGAGCCCTGCGGCCGCGAGGCGCTCGAGCGCGCCCTGGCCTAGCGAAGCTCGAGCACCGGGAAGCGCAGTATGAGCCTGAACCTATCGAGCTAGGCGGCGCCGGCGAGCTTTGCCTCGTCGCGCGGCAGGCGGCGCGAGACGACCTGCGAGACGCCGTCGCCGCCCATCGTCACGCCGTAGAGAATGTCGGCGGCTTCCATCGTCCGCTTCTGGTGCGTGATCACGACGAACTGCGCCCGATCGGAGTAGCGGCGCAGGAGCTCGACGAAGCGCCCGATGTTCGTGTCGTCGAGCGCTGCCTCGACCTCGTCGAGGAGATAGAACGGGCACGGCCGCGCGAGGAAGAGCGCGAAGAGGAACGCGATCGCACCGAGCGCCTTCTCACCGCCGGAGAGGAGCGAGAGCCGCTGCACGCGCTTCCCGGCCGGACGCAGCTCGACCTCGACGCCGGGCTCCTCGTCGTCCTCCTCGGCTTCGGTCAACCGCAGGTGCCCCTCGCCGCCGGGAAAGACCGTTGCGGTCACGTCCGCGAAGTGCACGCGAACGGCGTCGAACGTCTCGGCGAAACGACGCTCGACGGTTTCGGTCAGCTCGTTGCGCAGCTTCTCGAGCTCGTCGAGGCTCGCCTCGAGGTCTGCCCGCTGAGCGGCGAGCTCCTCGAGCCGCTCCTTCTCGGCTTCGTATTCCTCGTGTGCGAGCGGATTGACCTGGCCGAGCGCCTCGCGCCTCCGTTCGAGCCGCTCCACCGTCGCGGCGAGCTGTTCGCGGTCGTCGCCCTCCGCGGGCTCGTCCGCGTCCGCCGCCTCGAGACGCCGGCGCGCTTCGTCGGCCTCCGTTTCGAGCCTCGCGGCTTCCACCTCGATCGCCGAAACGGCCTCGGAGGCCGCCGCGAGCTCCTGGCGCAGCTCGACCTCCGCCGCGCCGAGACGGCGCAGCTCGGCGCCGAGCTCACCGCTGTGTGCAGCGCCGGCGTCGACGTCCTCGCGCAGCGGTGTTTCGAGATGCGCCACCGAGACGGCGAGCGCGCGAACGAGACGCTCGGCGAGCTGCAGGCTGCGCTCGGCGAGCGGATCCCGGTCGAGCGAGTACGCAGCGTCGGGAATCGGTGTCTCGAGTCGCGCACGAAGCTCTTCGAGCTCGGCCGCGAGCGCCCGGCGGCGCGCCTGGAGCTCGAGCAGCAGCGCCTCCGCGGTCTCGCCCGCGAACCACAGCTCGCCGCGCTCGGGGTCGTAGCCGAAGCCTTCCGCCGTCACGGCGGGAACCGGTGATGCCAGCAGCTCCTCCTTCGGCACGACGGGCATCTGGGCGACGAGGTGCGCGGGGTCGCGGCCGACGAGCACGACCAGGCTGCCGAGACCCGCGTCGCGCGCCCGTTCGAGCAGCGCGAGCGCGCCCGCTCCGTCCTCGCGGACGACGGCGGAGGCGGAGCGTCCGAGCGCGGCCGCAACCGCACGCTCACTGCCCGGCTCAACCTCGAGCAGCGAGAATGCGATCCGTTCGCCGTCCTCGGCCAGGGCGCGCGCCGCGGGAGGCAACCCCTCGCGCTCGGCGAGTGCGCGGTCGAGCGTCCGCAGGCGCTCCTCGAGCAAGCGAGTCTCGTCCGCGAGCGCTTCCCGCTCGGCTCGGACGCGTTCGTCGAGCACGCGACGCGGGCGGGCGAGTTCGTCGCGGAGACGCACGACCCGCGCCTCCGCCGATTCGCGGCGCAGCTCCAGCCGTTCGGCGGCGCTGCGGAGCCGGTACAGCGCCTGCAGCGCCTGTTCCCGCCCACCGGCCGCGTCGGCCAGCTCCTCCTCGGCCCGGGCGCGCTCCGCGAGCAGCGCCTCGAGCCTCGCCTCCACTCCGCGACGGCCGTCCACGGCCGAGCCTCGGCGGGTCCCGAGCGCCGAGAGGCGTTCCTCCAAACCTGAGAGGTCGAGCTGCGCGATGCGGGCCCGCAGGCGCGCAAGCTCGACCGCGAGCTTCTGTGCACGCTCCGCGGCAGTCGCCTGCAGCGCGAGCGGCCGGAGCCGCTTCTTCACCTCGGCCTCGACGTCGCGAGCGCGCTCGACCTCGATGGCCACGCGGGCGAGCTTGAGCTCGGCGCGGTGCCGGCGCGCCTTGAAGCGGCCGAGCCCCGCCGCTTCCTCGATCAACGCACGCCGCTCGGCCGGGCGCGAGGCCAGGATCGCCTCGACCTTGCCCTGACTGATGATCGAGTGCATCCCCTGCCCGAGACCGAGATCCGCGAGAAGCTCGACGAGATCGAGCCGCCGCACGGCCGCGCGGTTGACGAGGTACTGCCCCTCGCCCCCGCGGTGCAGCCTGCGCGCAACCGAGAGCTCCGCGTAGTCGACGGGCAGCGCTCCGTCGGCGTTGTCGAAGAGGAGCTCGACCTCGCAGAAGTCGGCCGCGCCGCGCGAGCCGCCCCCGGCGAAGAGGACATCGTCCGGCTTCTCGGCGCGCAGCTCGGTGGGGCTGAGGGAGCCTGCCGCCCACCGGATCGCATCCGAGACGTTCGACTTGCCGGAGCCGTTCGGCCCGACGATCACGCCGACGCCCGGCTCGAGCTGGACCTCGACCGGGTCGGGAAAGGACTTGAAGCCACGCAGCTTGACGGCGCGCAGATGCACCGCGGTGACCCTAACGACGCGCGCGGACGCTACTGCTCGTCGTGGTCTTCGTCGCGCGCGAGTGCCGCGTCCTCGTCGGCAGCCTCGGGCTCGGAGAAGATCTCGAGGATCCCGCGTGGCGTGGGATCCGTCTCCTCCGCCGTGAGCCGACGTAGGCGCAGCTCCGAATTGGTCGGGCGCCGCTCAGCCATGAGGCGGCTCAGGATGCCACACGTCCGGGTTAGCCCGGAGCGTCCAGCTTCGCGAGCGCCTCACGGGCCGCTTCCTGCTCGGCGGCCTTCTTCGTGTGCCCCGCGCCGCGGCCGAGCTCCTCGCCGTCGATCACCGCGGCGCACGTGAAACTCCGTTCGTGCGGCGGCCCGTCCACCGAGACCTCCACGTACGTCACGTGGCGGCCGCTGCGGGCGAGCAGCTCCTGCAGGTCCGTCTTGTGGTCGACGCGCGTCGTGAGCGCCTCTTCGATCTGCTCCGAGAATGCAGCGACGACCGCGTTCTCGATGGCCGCGAAGCCGTGCTGGAGGAAGAGCGCGCCGAGCGCCGCCTCGATCACGGCCGCCAGGACGTTGCGGTTCTGCGCGAGCCGCTCGAACTCCTCGTCGAGGTGCGCCGGGACACGCTCGACGAGACGTCGCCCGAGATCGAGCTCGCGAGCCACCTCGGCGCAGGTCGCGCGCGAGACGACGTGCGAACGAACCTTCGCCAGCCGGCCCTCGGTGAAGTCCGGATGCCGCGCGAAGAGCGCGTGCGCCACCGCCAGCTCGAGGACGCTGTCGCCGAGGAACTCGAGCCGCTCGTACGAGGCGCCACGGTCGGGCGCCCACGACGTATGGGTGAAGACAGGCTCGGCGAGCTCCGGGGGGAGCTCGTCGATCAGTTGCGCGAGGTCTCGGTCCGCGGCTACTGGTGCGAAGTGACGTAGTCGACGGCCTGGCCGACGGTCGTGATCTTCTGCGCGTCCTCGTCCGAGATCTTGATCCCGAACTGATCCTCGAGCTCCATGATCAGCTCGACGAGGTCGAGGGAGTCGGCGTCGAGGTCCTCCTGGAAGGATGCCTCCTCCGTGATGTCCGCCTCATCGATGCCGAGCTGCTCGGTGAGGACCTCCTTGACCCGCTCGTAGACTTCCTCGCGCGACGCTGCCATGTCACCTCGTTGTGTTGTCGGGGCTGGAAAGCGCGCCGATCATACAAGCTCCGCTCCCTGAGGCTGAGCGAGACGGGCTGCGAGACGGCCGACGACGTCGTGGTCGACGCCCCGCGCTGCTAGCCGGATCGCGTTTGCGATCGCCGTCGCCGAGGAGTTCCCGTGCGCGATCACGACGAGGCCGCGCAGGCCGAGGAGATAGGCGCCGCCGTACGTGTCGGGATCGAGGCGCTTCCGCAGTCTCCGGGCGGCGGGCTTGATGAGGAAGCCGCCGAGCGTCCCCGAGGTGCTCGCGGTGATCTCCTCGCGGAGCGAGTCGAGCAGCGTGCGAACCGTCCCCTCCACCGACTTGAGCGCGACATTGCCCGTGAAGCCGTCGGTGACGAGCACGTCGGCGGCGCCTTCGAGGATGTCGCGCCCCTCGGCATTGCCGCGGAAGTCGAGGTCCGACGCCGCGAGCAGCTCGTGCGCCTCGAGAGTGAGCTGGTTCCCCTTCTCCGGCTCCTCGCCGATCGAAAGGAGCCTCACGCGCGGTTCCGCGACGCCGAGGATCTCCTCGGCGAAGACCGCTCCCATCATGGCGAACTGGAGCAGATGCTCGGCACGGCAGTCGGCGTTCGCGCCGGCGTCGATCAGGATCGACGGCCCTCGGCGGGAGGGGATGGGCACCGCAATCGCCGGGCGGCGAACGCCGGGCACGCGCCGCAGCAGGACGAGGCCCGCCGCGAGCATCGCTCCTGTGTTTCCGGGGGAGACGACTGCGTCGGCCTCCCCGTCCGCAACGGCCTTGACCGCCCGAACGAGAGAGCTGTCCGCCTTCGTGCGAAACGCGTCCGCAGGCTTCTCGTCCATCCCCACGACCTGGGTCGTCGGGACGAGCGCGAGCCCACCCGTGTCGAGGCTTTCCGAACCGAAGATGACCGGCTGCACACCGTCCGCCGCCGCCTGCCGCGCACCTTCGATGACGGCGCGCGCACCACGGTCGCTGCCCATCGCATCGACAGCCACGCGAATCATGGAGGGAGAGCTTACGGAGCCTGGACGCGGAAGGGCTCGACCTCGCGGCCCTTGTACGTGCCGCAGGTCGGACAGACGCGGTGCGGGCGCTTCGGCTGGCCGCACGTCGGGCAGACGTTGACCTTCGGCGCGCTGATCGCGTGCGTCGCACGCCGCTTGTCGCGCCGGGATTTCGAGGTTTTCCGCTTCGGGACTGCCATGGCCGCGCGCCACTATAGCCTGCGCCCGTGGAGACGACGGAGATCCTCGAGCTCTTCGACGAGCAGATGCGGCGCAAGGCGGCGCCGGACTCGCTCTTCGTCAGCGACGGCTGGAGCGCAGTGCTCTGGCGGCCGGACGACGGCGCGGTCGAGCCCCTCGTCGCGCGGATGCGCGAGCTGCCGGGCCACGTCGAGTGGAAGTACTACTCGCACGACGGAGCGGAGCTGCGCGAACGCCTCGTCGCGGCCGGTCTCGAGCCCGACGACGAGGAGACGGTGGTCGTCGCCGCGGCGGCGTCGATTCCGCCTCCACCCGACGACGTCGAGCTCCGCGTCGTGGACGAGGAGTTCGTCGAGCTCGCCGCGTCCGTGTTCGGCGACCGGTTCGACTTGCCGGAGAAGGCGGTCGCGGTCGTGGCCGTGGTGGACGGACGGCCGGTCTCCGGCGGGCGGGTCGACTTCGAGGACGGCGTCGAGTTCGCCGGGCTGTTCGGGGGCATCACACTGCCGGAGTACCGCGGGCGAGGGCTCTACCGTGCGACGGTCGCCAAGCGCGCCGAGCTCGCACGCGAACGCGGCTACCGGTGGCTCTACTCCGACGCGCTTCCCACCAGCCGTCCGATCCTCGAGCGGCTCGGCTTCGTCCCGATCACGACGACGACACCCTTCACGCTGCCGGCTTAGCCCTGGGCAGCGCGGGTAGCGTCGCTGCATGGACACACGCAGACTCGGAACGGACGGACTCGAGGTCTCCGCCCTCGGCCTCGGGTGCATGGGGATGTCGGAGTTCTACGGCACGACGGACGAGGGCGAGGCGATCGCGACGATCCACCGGGCGCTCGAGCTCGGGATCGACTTCCTCGACACCGCGGACATGTACGGACGAGGCGCCAACGAGAAGCTCGTGGGCAAGGCGATCCGCGACCGGCGCGACCGGGTCGTGCTCGCGACGAAGTTCGGCAACGTGCGCTCGGACGACGGCTCGCGCGAGGTCCGGGGCGACGCCGACTACGTGCGGGAGGCGTGCGACGCGTCCCTGCGCCGGCTGGGCCTCGACCACGTCGACCTCTACTACCAGCACCGCGTCGACTTCCGCGTGCCGATCGAGGAGACGGTCGGCGCGATGGCAGAGCTCGTCGCAGCGGGAAAGGTGCGCCACCTCGGGCTCTCGGAGGCGTCGCCGGAGACGATTCGCCGTGCACACGCCGTCCACCCGATCACGGCGCTGCAGTCGGAGTACTCGCTGTGGACCCGCGATCCGGAAGACGGCGTGCTGCAGACCTGCCGGGAGCTCGGGATCGGCTTCGTCGCATACAGCCCGCTCGGCCGCGGCTTTCTCACCGGCCGGATCCGCTCGGCCGAGGATCTCGAGGAAGGAGACTTTCGGCGCAACAATCCGCGCTTCCAGGGCACGAACTTCCAGCGGAACCTCGATCTCGTCGCGCGGGTCGAGGAGATCGCCGCCGAAAGCGGACGAACGGCGGGGCAGATCGCGCTCGCGTGGGTCCTCTCGCGCGGAGACGACGTCGTGCCGATCCCCGGAACGAAGCGCCGCCGCTATCTGGAGGAGAACGCCGAGGCGGTCGACCTCGAGCTCACCGAGGAGGAGCTCGAACGGATCGAGCAGGCGTTCCCCAGAGGCGCGGCCTCCGGGGAGCGGTACCCGGACATGTCCACGATCGACCGCTAGTCGCTTTCGCGAAGCGCTTCGAGCGCGGCCCAGCGCGGGTCGGAGATCTCCTCCGTGTGCTCGTGCGGCTCGTCGTTGAGATCCTTGCCGCAGACCGGACAGAGACCCGCGCAGTCGGGCCGGCAGAGGATCTTGTCCGGCAGCGCGAGCGCGATCGCGTCGTGCGTCCAGGCGGAGAGGTCGAGCCGGTCGTCCGCGAGGTATTCCGTCTGTTCGTCGTCGCTCTCGGGCTTCGTCGCCTGGTATTCGCGGAGGGTGAGCGAGACGGGCAGCTCCGCGCCGGTGAGACAGCGGAAGCAGGGGCCCTCGAGCGTGACCTCCAACGCAAGCTCCATCACGGTGCCGCTCGACGCGCGGGTGACCGACAGCTCCGCGGGCACGGGATTCGGACGTGGCTCGTAGGCCTGCCCGCCGAGAAGGAGCGGCTCGAGCTCGATCTCGACCTGCTCCCGAGCCTGGTCGCCGCTGCGAATGCGGAGCGTGCGGAGGTCGAAGGTGGTCACCCGGCCACCGTAGCGGCGGTTCAGCTCGTGAAGTGGACGCTGTCGAGAATCGCCCGCACGTCGGCCAGGCCGGACGCGAAGTCGGGTCCGCAGACGACCGCGCCGAACTCGATCTGGGTGACGTCCGGGGCCGGCCCGCGGATCAGAGCGGTCAGGAACCGCTGCGACGTTCCGGTCGTGCAGTTCACGTAGGACTTCGCGGTACGGCGGGTCGATTGGCTCCGAACCGTGACGCGCGCGGGCTGTCCGTCGACGCTCGTGTTCGTCTTGCCCAGCGCCGGGACCGACTTGTCGGTGGCGAACCACCAGGCCGATACGCCGTTGCGGCCGAGTCGCTGCGGCGGAGGTAGCGGCGTTCCACTGCCGTACTGCTCGCTGAACTCGCACGTCGGAGCGGCGTGTCCCGTCCCCAGGAGCGTGAGGGGGAACACGTCGGTGCCGAGCCAACACCAGTCTTTCCGCTTCCAGGTCTCCGGATACCGGAAGGACAGGTGGTAGCCCGGGAAGCTCGCGTCCGCGAGACCGCTGTGACCGGCGCTCGCCGACGTCAGAGCGATGGTCGTGCCGGCTGCGGCGCCTCCGAGCACCACGACGAGAGCCGCAGCTGCGACGAGCAGTCCCCGCCTGGACCGCGGGATCGGGAATCGCCCGCGCACTGCGCCCATGATGGCGAGTGCGGCGACCGGGCGTCAAATGTGCTTACGGAGCGGCGCGGCGCAGATCGACCAGCCGCGGCGCGGACGGCGGGAGCGGCTGCTCCTTCGCCTCCTTGTCCCGGAGGTACGGGCCGATCGTTTCCGGCAGCGGCTCGGCCTTCTGCGGGGCATGGCGTGCGAACACGAGCATCCCGACCGACGCGAGGATGACGGCGCCGGCCGCGAGCTCCCGACCGCCGACCGCCTCGCCCGCGAACAGCCAGCCGAGGAGCACTGCGACGCCGGGATTGACGTAGGCGTAGGTCGAGACCACGACGCTCGGAGCACCGCTCCGCAAGAGCCAGCCGTAGGCGGTGAAGGCGACGACCGAGCCGAAGACGACGAGGAAGGCGAACGCCGCCAGCGAGCCGGACGAGACCGCCGCGGGATGCACCCGCCCGATCTCTCCCATCGCCGTCCCGGCAACGGCGAGGAATACAGCCCCGCACAGCATCTGCATCGAGGCGGAGAGAAACGGCGCCTTCGGCAGCGGTGCCACGCGGGCGTAGGCGGATCCGACCGCCCAGGCGAGCCCCGCGCCGAGGATGACGGACGCGCCGACGGGATCGATATGCGCGCTCTGGCCGACGAGCAGAGCGACGCCGAGCAGCCCGGTCGCGATACCCGCGAGTGCGCCGAGCGAGAGCCGGACGCCGAAGAACGTGCGGTCGAGGACGGCGGTGAACAGCGGCACCGTCGCGATGAGGAGCGCCGTGAGTCCCGAGGCGACCCGCTGCTCGGCCCAGGCGACGCCGCCCGTGTCGACGAACAGGAGCAGTCCGCCCACGAGAGCCGCGGCGATCCACTCGCGCCGGCCCGGACGTGCGGCGGCCAGGTCGCCGCGCCACGCCGACCAGCCGTAGAGGAGCCCGCCGGCGAGCGCGAAGCGGACAGCGAGCATCAGCAGCGGCGGCAGCGTTCGGTCGGCGACGGCGATCGCGAAGTACGTCGATCCCCAGACGACGTAGACGATCCCGAGCGCGACGGCGACTTTCGTTCTCATGGCTCCATGGTGCCGAGCGGTATCGATCAGGGCAAGTTGAGTTATCATTCGTTTCAATCATGAGTGCTAATGATTGGTTGGGCGTCGAAATGAGGCATTTCGCGGCTCTGGAAGCGGTCGCGCGCACGGGCTCCTTCGGCCGCGCCGCCCGCGAGCTCGGGTACACGCAGTCGGCCGTGAGCCAGCAGATCGCCCAGCTCGAGCGGATCGTCGGGCAGCGGCTCTTCCACCGGCCCGGCGGGCCTCGACGCGTGGAGTCGACCGAGGCAGGGCTCCTCCTCCTCCGACACGCGGACGCGATCGTCGCCCAGCTCGACGCCGCCCGCGCGGACATGGCCGCACTCAGCGAAGGCGAGGCAGGAACGCTCCGCGTCGGGATCTACCAGAGCGTCGGTGCGCGCCTCCTCCCCGCCCTCGTGCGGCGTTTTCGCGCGCAGTGGCCGCGCGTAGGCATCCGCGTGCGCGAGGAGAGCGCCGCGCAGGATCTGCTCCGCCTGCTCGAGCACGGGGAGCTCGACCTGACCTTTGCCGAGCTGCCGGTCCGAGAGGGGCCCTTCGAGTGGGCCGAGCTACTTCAGGATCCCTACGTCCTGCTCGTCTCGGCCCGGTCCGAGCTCGCCTCGCTCGAAGCGGCCCCGTCGCTCCGTGAGGTCGCGAAGCTGCCGCTCATCGGGCGGCGCTCTACCGACGAGCCCGAACGGTTCCTCGCAGGCCGCGTGCCGGAGCTCAACGTCGTCTTCCGCACCGACGACAACGGCACGCTGGGCGCCCTCGTCGCCGAGGATCTCGGCGCCGCGATCGAGCCGCACCTCGTGGCCGATCCGCGCGACCGCGCCGTGAAGATGCTCCCCTTCGGCTCCCGGATCCCGCCACGCACGCTCGTGCTCGTTTGGCACCGCGACCGCTACCGCTCGCAGGCGGCGCACGCATTCGTCGAGCTCGCGCACGAGCTCGCCGGCTCGATCAGCGGCGGCTAGCGGCTAGAAGCGCTCGTCGTCGGCGACGTCGCCGTTGGCGCTGAGACCAGCGACGACCGTCTCCTGCGAGCGCTCGTGCAGGCGATCGCGACCGCGCTTGACGGCGGTCAGGAACCGCTCGAGATTGACCTCGAGGGAGGCGAGCTGGTTGTCGGCCCAGTCCTCCATCTCGAGCTTCATCTCGCGGGCGCTGCGCCTGGCGTCGTCGACGATCTCGTCGGACTGCCGTTCGGCGATCTTGACGATCTCGGTCTGCGATGCCTCGCGCACAGCCTGTTCGCGCGCCTCGGCGAGCAGCCGATCGACCTCGCGCTTCGCCTCGGCCAGCATCTCCTGCCGCTCCTTGACGATCCAGCGAGCCTGCTTGATCTCTTCCGGAATCGTCGCGCGCATCTGGTCGAGGATGTCGTAGATCTCCTCGCGGTCGATGCGCACCTGGTCGGTGAGCGGAACGGCCTTCGCGTTGTGAACGAGGTCGTCGAGCTTGTCGATTAGAACAAGGACGTCCATTGGTTGCGCAGTGTAGCCCCCTGAGCGGAGGGAACCTAACTCAGAACCTCGCTGCGAGCCAGTCGTAGATCTCCCCGAGGCGTCCGACGGCGATCGAGAGATGGCCGTCTTCCTCGCTGACATGGGCCTCGACACCGGGAATTCGCTCTGTCAGCCAGCGAGCGTGCGCAACCGGAACCATCAGGTCCTGGACGCCCTGCCAGAGGAGCGTCGGCACGCGAATCTCGCTCAGCTCGAAGCCCCAGGGCTTGGTGAAGGCGATGTCGTCGTCGCGCCAGCCCGCGATGCCCTGGGCGAGGGCGCGGTCGTTCGATCGCTTCCAGTGCTGGGCACGGTCGCCGGTGAGGACCGCCGCGTCGACCGGCGGGAGGACGGTTGCCCAGACCTCCTTGACCTCCTCGGGCTTGGCAGCACGCAATGCCGCAGCCTCGCCTTCGAGGTAGACCTCGAGCTTCTCCGGGCCCTCGAGCGCCGCGTTGAACTCGACGACGTTCTCGCCTCCCATCCCCGCAAGCCAGTCGAGGCCCTCGGCCGGGTAGGGGGTCGGCGCCGCGATCGCGCCGGCGGCCAGGCACCGCTCCGAGCGGGCGCCGCAGGCGAACGAATGCGGGCAGCCGCCGGAACCGCCGAGCGAGACGTACCGCTCGACGTCGAACGCGTCGAGCACGTCCTCGATGTCGGCGACCACGTCCACGACGGAGCGGCCCGGCTTCGGTGTGGAGCCGCCGTAGCCCGCGCGGTCGTAACGGATGATGCGCAGCCCCCGCTCGCGGCCGAGCTCGTTGTCGGGCGGGTACCCGAGACCGCTTCCCGGGGTCCCGTGATGCTGGACGACGACGTTGCCGGTCGGGTCGCCCTCGTCGTAGACGTGCAAGGTCCGGCCGTCGCGGAGCGTGACGTCGAGCTCGCTCATTCCCCCGGCCTTTCCGGCGTGCCCGGACGTCCGTTCGGAAACAGCTCGGCGAGACGGCGTGCGACGGGATCCGGCACGAGTGCCGAGACGTCACCGCCGAACGCCGCGATCTCCTTCACGCCGCTCGACGAGACGAAGCTGACCTGCGGGCTCGCCATCACGTACACGGTCTCCACCTCCGGCGCCAGGGTGCGGTTGAGCTGGTTCATCTGGAACTCCCACTCGAAGTCCGAGATCACGCGGAGGCCCTTGACGATCGCCTTCGCGTCCCACTTGCGCGCGAAGTCGACCACGAGCTCCCGGAAGACGTCGATCTCGACGTTGCCGAGGCCGGCGAGCGCGCCGCGAAGGAACTCGACCCGCTCCTCGACCGCGAACATCGGCTCCTTGTGCTGCGGCTTCCCCACGACGCCGACGACGACGCGGTCGAAGATCCCGGCGGCGCGCTCGATCACATCGATGTGCCCGTTCGTCACGGGATCATAGGACCCTGGAGCGATGGCCGTGATCACTGCTCTGCCTCGAAGAGCGTGACACGCGTCTGGCCGTACTTTCGGCTCGTGCGGACGGCGAGCGGAAGGTCGGGCTCGGTCCGTGAGTCCGTCTCCACGACGAGGACGCCGTCGGCTGCGAGGAGCGGCGGCAGATGGCGCGCAAGACGGGGCTGGATCTCGGTGAGCATGCCGTAGGGAGGGTCGACCAGCACGAGATCGTACTTCGCGCCGGCAATCGCCTCCTGCGCGATCGCGCGGAGGGCGTCGGCGTGGATCACCCGTGCACCGGTCAGCCGCAGCTTGTCGAGGTTGCGCTCGATCGTCCTCACGGCGTCGGGATCGCGCTCGACGAAGACGACGCTCGTCGCGCCGCGAGAGAGCGCCTCGATCCCGAGGGCTCCCGAGCCTGCGAAGAGGTCGAGGACCCGCGCCCTGTCGACCGGACCGACGAGATTGAAGACGTTCTCGCGGACGCGGTCGGACGTCGGCCGCGTGTCGAGCCCGTGCGGGGCGACGAGCTTGTGCCCTTTCCGGCTGCCGGCGATGACCCTCACGTGAGGATCGTCGCACTAGGCGAGCGCTTCCGGCTCGACCTCGGCGAACAGCGCCGCGGCCGCGTCCTGCAGCAGGCCCGGCCCGACGTCGGCGGCGACCGCCCGCGCTCGCTCGAGCAGGTCACGATCGCGGCGGAGGTGCGCGAAATGGAGGTCCGATAGCCCCGACTGACGCGTGCCGAGAAGCGCGCCGCCGCCGCGGAGCTCGAGGTCGACCTCGGCCAGCTCGAAGCCGTCGCTCGTCTCGCACAGTGCCTGCAACCGGGAATGCGCCGACTCGGTCAGCTCCTCCTTCGCGCGGGAGACGAGCAGGCAGTACGACTGCTCGGCGCCGCGCCCGACCCGGCCGCGCAGCTGGTGGAGCTGCGCGAGCCCGAAGCGGTCGGCCTCCTGGACGATCATCACGGTCGCGTTCGGCACGTCGACTCCGACCTCGATCACCGTCGTCGCGACGAGCACGTCGAGCTCTCGAGCCTTGAAGCGGGCCATGAGATCGCGCCGCTCCGCCGCCTTCAGCCGGCCGTGGACGCAGCCGACACGGAACTCGCGCAGCTCTGCACGGCGCAGCCGCTCGGCCTCTTCTTCCGCTGCGCGCGCAAGTGAGGTCTCGGAGGCCTCGATGAGCGGGCAGACGACGTACGCCTGCCGCCCCTCACGCAGCAGCCGTGCCAGCCGCGTGTACGCCTCCGACGCCCTGTCCTCGGTGATCCAGCTCGTGATCACGGGCTTGCGCGACGCCGGCGGCTTCGCGATCTCGGAGACGGCAAGGTCGCCGTAGACCGTGAGCGCCAGCGTGCGGGGAATCGGGGTCGCCGTCATGTGGAGGACGTGCGGGGCCGTGCGAGGAAGGTCGCCGCGGCGCAGCCGCGGCGACCCCGCGGAAGACCCGGCTCCGCTGGCGGAGCCGCCGGCCGCCACGAGCGCCGAGCGCTGCTCGACCCCGAAACGGTGCTGCTCGTCGACCACGGCGACCGCCAGGTCGCGCAGCTCGAACCCCGCCTGGATCAGCGCGTGCGTCCCCACGACGATGTCGGCGCCGTGCGCCGCCTCGCGCTCGCGCTTGCCGGAAGAGCTCGTGAGGAGCGCGCACGTCACACCGAGCTCGAGGCAGAGGTCGGCGATCGTGAGAAAGTGCTGCTCGGCAAGGGTTTCGGTCGGCGCCATGAGCGCCCCCTGGCGGCCGCTCTCCACCGCGCGCAGCAGCGCATAGAGCGCGACCACCGTCTTGCCGGAGCCGACGTCGCCCTGCAGGAGCCGCTGCATCGGCACGGTGCGCGCGAGGTCGCCGTCGACCTCGCGAAGGGCCTGCTCCTGGTACGGCGTGAGCGCGAACGGCAGCGCCTCGCGATAGCGGCGGATCAGCTCGCCGGGCTCGCCGAGCGCCGGAGCGAGGGTCCGTTCACGCTCCGCGACCCGGCGCGCAATCCCGATCTGGAGGACGAGCAGCTCTTCGAAGGCGAGCCGTTGCCGGCCGGTCTCCGCCTCGTCCAGGTCGCGCGGACGGTGCACCGCGGCGAGCGCATCTCGCTTCAGCGCGAGGCCCTCGCGTTCGCGAAGCTCGGCGGGGAGCGGATCCGGGACATGCACCGCGAGCGGCAATGCCGTGTCCACCACGCGCCGGACGGTCGCGGCCGCGATCTCCTCGGCGGCCGGATAGACCGGCGCGAAATCGGCGGTGGCGTTCGTCTCCCCGATGTCGTAGGAGCGGGGCTCGAAACCCCAGCGTCCGAGCTTCCCGCGCAAGCGAACCTCGGTTCCGGGCTTGAGCCGGTCGGCGAGCCACGGCTGGTTGAACCACGTCACGCTTACCGCCGCGGTGCCGTCGTCGACGCGCGCCACGATCCGGGTGCGCCGCCGTCCGCGCAGCGGGCGCTTCTCGACGTTCAGCACACGGCCGGTGACGACCACCTCCTCCCCCTCACGGAGGGACGCGACGGCCACCTCGTCCGCCGCCGTTTCGTAGCGGCGCGGCCGGTGCTCGAGGACGTCTCTGACGGTCGCAAGCCCGAGACGCCCGAGCTTCCGCTGCGTGGCTGCGGCAACACCGGGGAGGGAATCCAGGCCCAGCTCGAGCCGCTCGGGCCGGAGGGCACGCGGCGTCCGAGGCCAGGTCCCGGGCTGGTCCAGGCCTGCAAAGACCGTCTGTCGACGGGTGCGTGTCATCGTCGGCGGCACCTCGCGATGAGGAGTATCCGGGCCGGACCGGACGTCAGACGTCGTCGGAGAACCAGAAGAGCGCGAGGGTCCCGGGCCCGGCGTGCGCGCCGATCACCGCGCCGAGGCCGACCACGAGCTCCAGCTCGGCATGCGCACGCCGTTCGCGGACCAGCGCTTCCAGCTCTTCGGCCCGCTCCGGCGCGGCTGCGTGAGCGACGCCGAGCTGGAACCCCGGCTCGTCTCGTGTCTCGGTCTCGAGCGCCGCGGCAAGCTCTGCGAAGGCGTTCCGCTCGCCGCGCACGCGCTTCACGGGGACGACCTCGCCGTCGCGGATCGAGAGGATCGGCTTGACGTGGAGCAGCGTCCCCGCGAAGGCGGCCGCCTTGCCGATGCGGCCGCCGCGGGCGAGGAACTCGAGCGTGTCGACCGTGAACAGGAGCCCTCGCTCCCGTTTGTAGCGCTCGACGAGGGAGTCGACCTCCTGGTCGCTCGTGCCGCGGTCGAGCCGGCGCTGGATCGCGAGCGCGAGCATCGCGATCGAGACCGACGCGGTCTCCGTGTCGACGGCCCGCACACGCCCGTCTCCGAGATCCGCTGCGGCGCTCTCCGCGCTCGCGAATGTGCCCGAGACGCGCGCGGAGACGTGCAGCGAGAGGATCCGCTCGTACGAGCCGAGCTCCCGGTAGCAGGCGAGGAAATCCCCGGGCGTCGGCTGCGACGTCGTCGGGAAGACGCTCGTCTGGCGCAGGCGTGCATAGAACGCGGCTGGGTCGATGTCGACTCCGTCGCGCAGGCTCTCGTCGCCGAATCGGACGTAGAGCGGGACGACGCGCCAGTTGGGGAAGCGATCGGCGGCGTCCGGCAGGTCGGCCGTCGAGTCGAGCACGATCGCCGTGTTCTCGGCGGTGAGTCTCACCCGACTCGGGCGGCGGCCTGCAGGATCGCGCCGACTATGTCGTCGAGCTCCTGATCCTTGTTCAGGCACACGACCGCCCCGGCCTCGACGAGTGCCTCCCGCTCGGCGTCGTCGGCGGAGGCGGTCAACGCGACGACGGCCACCTCGGGGACGGCCTCGACCACCTGGGCCGTCGCCTGGATGCCGTCGAGCCCGGGCAACCGATAGTCCATGAGGACGACGTCCGGCCGATGCTCGACCGCCGCCGAGACAGCCGCTGCGCCATCCCCCACCGCGCCCACGACCTGGACGTCGGACCGCATGCCGAGCAGCAGCTCGAGAGCCTCGCGAAACACCTCGTTGTCCTCCACGAGCAGAATTCGGACTGGCGGCACTGCGTCAGCCTATTCCGCGCCGAGCAAGAGCGGGTAGTGCGGCTGCCCGCCTTCGTGCACCTCGATCTCGAGCTCCGGATGCGTCGACGCGAGCTCCGCGAGGAGCCCGTCGAGCGCCGGCGGCTCGTCACCGGTGAGGAGCGTCAGAACGACGCGCGGTTCGGCGAGAAGGCGCGCAACGACACCGCTTGCGACCTCGGCGAAGTCGTCTCCGCCGGCGACGGGCTCTCCGTCGGCGAGGCCGAGCCACTGGCCGCCACGGATCGCGAAGCCGTTCAGGCTGACGTCGCGAGAGGCGCGGGTGATCTCGCCCGTGGACATGGCAGCCGCAGCGGCCGCCATCGCCGCGGCGTTCGCCGCGGATCCGCGTGTTCCGTCGTAGGCGACGAGCGCAGCGAGGCCGGCGGGAATCGAATCCGTCGGCACGATCGCTGCCGGGCGGCCGGCTTGCCCGACCGCGTGCTCCGCTGCGAGTCGCACGTTGGGGTTGTTCGGGAGGACGACCGCCTCGTCCGCCCTGAGCTCCTCGAGCGCCGCTACGAGCTCGGCGGTGGACGGATTCGCGCTCTGTCCGCCCGAGACGACCCGGATCGTCCCCACCGGCTCCGCGAGCGTCTCGAACAGGAGCCGGTTCCCTGCACCGGCGACGACCGCGACCACACCGCACCTGGCGACCGGAGACCGGACGAGCGAAAGCCCCACTGCTCTTCGGCCGGGCGCCGGCGGCTTGGCCGCCGACGCTTCCAGCCTCCGTTCCCGTCTCTCCTGCTGGTCGTGCATGTTCGCGATCTCGACGCCTTCGACGGTTCCGGCCGCGGTGCCGAGAGAGAGCGCGGCGCCGGGATCGTCGGTGTGGACGTGCACCTTGATCGCCGTCTCGTCGCCCACGACGACGAGCGAATCGCCGAGCGGCTCGAGCCGAGCCTCGAGTTCGCCGCGATCGAGTGATGTCCCCTCGACGACGAAGACCGTGCAGTAGCGATAGCGCGACGGCTCGAGGTGGATTGCGTCTGCTCCGGAAGGCGCGGACGCCTCGACCGCGGCCGCCGGCACCGCTTCGCCGCTGACCGCACCCGCGACTCCGCGCAACAGCTCTACGAGCCCGGCGCCACCGGCGTCGACCACCCCTGCCTCACGCAGGATGTCGAGCTGATCCGGCGTTCGCGCGACGGCCTCCTCTCCGTGTCTGACGAGCTCGACGAGCAGCTCGCCGAGCGGTTCGGCATCGTCTGCGCGTCGCTCCGCCTCCTCGGCGAGCTCGCGGATGACGGACAGCATCGTCCCCTCGACCGGCCGCCGCACGGCGCGGTACGCGGCGTCCGAGGCGCCGCGCAACGCGCGCGCAGCGAGCTGCGCTTCGACCCCGTTCTCCGCTTTCGCGAGCACGTCGGCTGCGCCGCGGACGATCTGGGACAGGATGACGCCGGAGTTGCCGCGGGCTCCCATGAGCGCCGCTCGCGCGACGGCGTGAGCCAGGGCCGGCCGGTCGGGGGCCTCAGCCGTGGCGACCGCCTGGGCGACGGCACGTACGGTCAGGGTGAGATTGGTGCCGGTGTCGCCGTCGGGGACGGGGTAGACATTGAGGTCGTCGATGCGGCTGCGACTCGCCTCCAGCGATGCGAGCGCCGCGTCCACGAGTCCCTGCACCCGCTCGAGGTCTGTCTCCGCCGTCATTTCCCGCTTGTCCGCACGTCGTCGACGTGTACCTCGACCGCGCGGACGGGCAGCCCGCTGAGCCGCTCCACCTCGTAGGCGACGCGGTTGCTCACGCTCGAGGCGACCTCGGCGAGGTTGAGGCCGTACTCGACGACGACGTGGAGGTCGACCGTGACCCCAGCGCCGTTCTGGCGGATCTCGATCCCGCGAGGGCGGCCGCGGGCGCGTGCGAGCTGCCCGCGCAGGGAGCCCTTCATGCCGACGACGCCGTAGCACTCCAGCGCGGTCTCAGCGACGATCTGCGCGATCGCCTCGCTGGAGATCGTGATCCGCCCCAGCCGTGTGGAGAGGGCGTGCCCCGCTTCCATCGCCGGGTTTGACGCCGGAACTAGAGCTGAGGTTGCGGAGATATCCTCGCTGCCGTTCTTCGTGCGGCTGCCGCTGCCGCCGGCGGAGCCTTAGAGCGCCTTCTGGACCTTGCCGGCCTTGAGGCAGCGCGTGCAGACGTACGCCCGCGTCGCCTTGCCGGCGATGAGAACGCGGACGCGCTGGAGGTTCGGCTCGAAGCGCCGCTTGGTGGCGACCATCGAATGGCTCCGGTGGTGGCCGAAGCCGGGCTTCTTGCCGCAGATCGCGCAGACCTTGGACATCGGCGGCCCAGAATAGCCAACGCGGCGTAGCCGAGGCCGGGCGGCTAGCCGGACTTCGCCTGCTCGCGCACCTGTGCGAAGAGGTCGGCCATCTCGAGCGCGGCGCGCGCCGCCTCGGCGCCCTTGTCCAGGCGGTCCTGAGCCTGCTCCGCGGTGTCCACTGTCAGGACGCCGAATGCGACCGGCACGCCTGTTTCGAGCCCGGCGAGCTGCAGTCCCGATGCAGCCTCCCCCGCGACGTAGTCGAAATGCGCCGTCTCCCCGCGCACCACGCAACCGAGCGCGACGACGCAGGAGTAGCGCCGCGTCTTCGCGAGGGCCATCGCGCCGAACGGGAGCTCGAACGCGCCCGGCACCGGCATGACGGTGATGCGCTCCTCGGAGACGCCGGCCGCCGCGAGCGCCTCGAGCGCCGACTCGAGGAGCTTGTTCGAGATCTCGCCGTTGAAGCGGGAGACGACGACACCGACCGTGCGATCCGCTCCGGAGGGAGACCCCTCGAGCACGGCGACATCGTCGGGGATGTCGAGCTCGCCCGGGACGTGGCCCGCGGGAGCGATCTCGGCTTCCTCGGCTTCCTCGGCTTCCTCGGCTGCCTCGGGGGCCGGCTCGGTCTCGGCAGCTTCCGCGACCGCAGTCTCTCCGAGCACGGATTCCGCCTCCGGCTCCTTCTCGTGCGGCTCGGGCCAGCCCTCGCCGTTCTCTGCGTCTTCGTTCTCTGCGTCTTCCTTCTCGGCAGCCGGTGCCTCGCCCGGCCAGAAACCCCCGGTCGCGCTCATTCGCCCTCCGACTCGAACTTCAGATCCTGGTGGTGCAACTTGTGCCCGAGCTTATCCCGCTTCGCGGCCAGATAGCGAACGTTTTCGGGATGAGGCGGCATCTCGATCGGCACCTGCTCGGTCACCTTCAGCCCGTAGGCCTCGACGCCGGAGACCTTCTTCGGGTTGTTCGTGAGCAGGCGCATCGTCGTGATTCCGAGGTCGGCGAGGATCTGGTTGCCGATTCCCCACTCGCGCTCGTCGGCGGCGAAGCCGAGCGCGAGATTCGCGTCGACCGTGTCGAGGCCCTGCTCCTGCAGCTCGTAGGCCTTGAGCTTGTTGAGGAGGCCGATCCCACGCCCCTCCTGAGCCATGTAGAGGAGGACGCCGCGGCCCTCGTCGGCGATTGCAGCAAGCGCGGCCTCGAGCTGCTCGCCGCAGTCGCAGCGGAGCGAATGGAAGACGTCGCCGGTCAGGCACTCGGAGTGGACGCGGACGAGCACGTCGTCACCGATCTCGCCCATGACGAGCGCGACGTGCTCCCGGCCGCTGAGCGTCTCGCGAAACGCGATCGCGTTGAAGGCGCCGTACTCCGTCGGCAGCTGCACCGTGACGACGCGCTCGACGAGCTTCTCCGTCCGGCGCCGGTACTCGATCAGGTCGGCAACGGTGACCATCCGTAGCCCGTGCCGCTCGCAGTACGGGACGAGGTCGGGCACGCGGGCCATCGTCCCGTCCTCGTTCATGATCTCGCAGACGACGCCGGCCGGAACCAGGCCGGCGAGGCGGGCGAGATCGACGGCCGCCTCCGTCTGGCCGGCACGGACGAGAACGCCGCCGTCCCGTGCCCGCAGCGGGAAGACGTGGCCCGGCTGGACGAGGTCATGCGGTGTCGACGCCGGATCGATCGCGACGTGGATCGTGTGTGCACGGTCGGCGGCGGAGATCCCGGTCGTGACGCCCTCGCGCGCTTCGACGGAGACGGTGAACGCGGTGCCGAGACGCGCCTCGTTCCGCTGCGTCATCGGCGGCAGCCCCAGATCCTCGCAGCGCTCGGCGGTGAGGCAGAGGCAGATCAGGCCGCGCGCGTGGGTGGCCATGAAATTGACGGCGTCCGGTGTGGCGAACTGCGCGGCGCAGACGAGGTCGCCCTCGTTCTCGCGCTCGGGGTCGTCGACGACGACCACCATTTTCCCGTTCCGGATGTCCTCGACGGCCTCCTCGATCGAGGCGAACGGCGTGACGGCGGAGCTCACGGCAGTCTCACCTCCACGAGACGCTCGACGACCTTCGCCAGCACGTCGACCTCGAGGTTGACCTCGTCGCCCGGCTCCAGGTCGCCGAGCGTCGTCACCGCGAGCGTGTGCGGAATCAGCGCGACCTCGAAGCCCTCCCCGTCCAGCGCCGCGACCGTGAGCGAGACCCCGTCGACCGCGATCGAGCCCTTCTCGAGGCAGTAGCGGACGATCGCGTCGGGCGCGTCGACCCAGACCCGGCGACTGTCTCCTTCGGGTCTGACGGAGCGAACGGTGCCGACCGCGTCGACATGACCCTGCACGACGTGGCCGCCGAGCGGATCGCCTACGCGAAGCGACGGCTCGACGTTCACGCGGTCGCCGGGCTCGAGACGGTTCAACGCGGTTCGGGAGAGCGTCTCCGGGACGACGTCGAACGCGAGACGTCCCTCCTCCGCCGCGACGACGGTGAGGCAGACGCCCGCAATGGACACCGAGTCGCCGACGACCACTCCGCCCGCGGTCTCGGGCGAGGCGACGACCAGGCGCGAGCCGTCGAAGGCGTCGACGGTCCCGAGCTCTCGAACGATCCCCGTGAACATGCGCCGAAGGTTACGGCTCGCGGAGGTACGCCTCGAGCAGGATGTCCTCACCCGACGGCTCGGAGCGCAGGTGGAGGAGCTCGAGTGGAACCGGGAGATCCCCGAATGCGTGCGGACCGTCACCGCCCAGCACGGGGGCGAAGAAGAGCAGCAGCTTGTCGACCAGGCCGCCGGAGAGGAACGCCGTTGCGAGCGTCGGACCGCCCTCGAGCAGGAGCGACTGGACGCCGTCGGCTGCGAGTTCGCGTAGCTCCTCTTCGAGTGGCCCGCTCCGCAACTCGAGCTCGGAGCCGGCCGGGAGCGGCCCGCGCCCGAACGCGAGGCGCCGCGGCTGGCGGACGGCGTCGACCTCACGCGCACCGAGTCGCGGTGCGTCGGCTCGCACCGTCCCCATTCCGACCGCGACGGCGTCGGACACCGCGCGGAGCTCGTGGACGCGCCGCCTCGACTCCTCGCCCGACACCCAGCGACGGCCCGGGACCGTGACCCGTCCGTCGAGCGTCAGCGCCGCCTTGTAGGTGACGAAGGGCCGGCCGAGACCCTTCCAGACGCGCCATGCCTCGTTCTGGCGGCGCGCGGCGAGGTCGTCGAGCAGCTCGACCTCGATCCCGGCGGCGGAGAGCCGCTCCAGCCCGCGCCCGTCGACCACCGGGTTCGGATCACGAGCCCCCACGACGACGCGGGCGACTCCGGCGTCGACGACCGCGTCGGCGCAGGGAGGCGTGCGGCCGTGATGGGAACACGGCTCGAGGGTCACGTAGAGGGTCGCGCCGCGCGCGGCCTCTCCGGCCTGCTCGAGGGCGATGACCTCGGCATGACGGACGCCGTCGTATTCGTACCAGCCCTCCCCCACGACCTTGCCTGCGTTCACGACCACCGCGCCGACGAGCGGGTGGTCGCGCGTCCTGCCGCGGCCGCGCTCGGCGAGGTCGAGCGCCCGCTCGTAGTGGGTCACGGAAGGTCCTGCAGGAGACGCCGGTACGCGCGCGTCACATCCTCGCGGCCGAAGATCGCCGAGCCCGCAACGAGGAGCCTCGCGCCTGCGACGTACGCGCGACCGACGGTCTCGTGGTCGATGCCGCCGTCGACCTGGACGTACACGTGCTCCGGCAGAGCCGTTCGCAGCCGCTTGATCCGTTCGACCGCCTCCGGCATGAAGGTCTGGCCGCTATAGCCGGGATGGATGCTCATGCAGAGCACGAGGTCCGCGTCTGCGGCCACCGCGGCCACGTCCTCCGGCTCGCTCTCGGGATTGAACGCGACGCCGACCTGGAGGCCGTGCTCGCGGGCAGCGGCGATCGTGGCCGGCACGTCGTCGACGACCTCGTAGTGGAAGGTGACGCTGTCGCCACCCGCCCGGGCGATCTGGGGGAAGTGGCGCAGCGGGTTGTCGACCATGAGGTGGCAGTCGAGCACCCCGCCCGCCCTGTGCACGAGGGGAGCGATCGACTGGAGGACGACCGGCCCGATCGTGATCGGCTCGACGAAGTGGCCGTCGCCGACGTCGAAGTGGAAGATCCGGCACTCCGCGCGGAGCAGCATGTCGATCTGCTCACCCAGACGCGCGAAGTCAGCCGCATAGAGCGACGGCTCGACCTCGACCGTCCGGATCCACTCCCGCCAGCTCATCCAGACGATCGTACGAGACGAGCGATGAAGAACCCGCTCGTGCCATGGACGTGCGGGAGCGTGAGCAGGAACTCGGGCCGCGTCGGATGCGCGAAGGCGGGCCACTCCTCCCCCAGCGGCAGGACTCGTAGCCCGCTCGCGTCGACGACGGCCTCGCATTCGTCGGGGCTCAGGGTGCAGACGGAGTAGACGATCGTCCCGCCGGGCCGTACGCGCGCTGCCGCCGAGCGAAGAAGCGCGAGCTGGAGCTCGGGGAGCGGTGTCGCGCGCCAGCGAAGGTCGGGGCGCTGCGCGAGGACGCCGAGACCCGAGCACGGCGCGTCGACGAGGACGCGGTCGAACCCTGCGAGCTCCGGCGGCAAGGCCGTCCCGTCCGCCTCGACGACCGTCACGTCGCTGCGGCCCATCGTCGCGAGGTTCTCGCGCAGCTCACGCGCGCGGGCGGGGTCGATCTCGACCGCGGTCACCTCGCCGCGGAGCTGTCCGGTCTTTCCACCCGGGGCCGCGCAGAGGTCGAGCACGCGCTCGCCGGCCTGCGCGCCGACGCAGAGGCCGGCGAGCTGAGAGCCGCGGCTCTGCGGCCAGACCTTTCCCTCGGCCACGAGCCTCTCGTCCACGCGTTCCACGCGGTAGGCACCCGGAACGTCTGTCGCCTCGGCCCCACGAGGTGGATCGCCGGCGACGAGCCGGATCACCGTCTCGAGCGGCTCGTTCATCGCGCGCATGAGCGCGAGCGCCTCGTCGTCCCCGAGCACGCGCGCGAACACGCGGTAAATCCAGTCGGGATACGACTCCTTCAACGGTCCGTCGGGCAGCGAATCGAGAAGAGGCCGAATCCCGTCGGTGAGCCGACGCATGACGGCATTCGTGAACGGGACGGCCCGTTCGAGCCGGGCGGCCCGGACGAGCTCGACCGACTCGTTGACGGCCGCGTGCACCGCGGTGTCGGTGTAACCGAGCTGGTAGGCGCCGAGACGAAGCGCGGCACGCACCGGCGGATCGAGCTTCCGCACCGGCCGCCGGCCGAGCGTCTCGATCGCGTGGTCGAGAGTCCGCACCCGCTGCACCGAGCCGTAGGCGAGCCGTTGCCCGAACGCGCGCTCCCGGTCGTCGAGGCTCTCGGCTGCGCCGCGGAAGGCACGGTCGGCGTATGCATCGTCCTCGAAGACGCGCAGCAGCACCTGGTACGCCGCGCGGCGAGCGGGCGTGATCACGAGCGGCAGACGAAGATCGCCCACCCCATGACAGCGCGCTCCCAGGCGAGATACCGGCTGCGGGCCGCTGCGCCGCGGGCCCGGAACTCACCGGCCTGCGGGTGATCGGGGTTCTCGGCGAGCCATTCGTCGAGAGCGAGCCAGTGGAGCGACTCGTAGCGATCCCAGTCGTCCTCGGAGGAGGCGATGAGCGAGACGACACGGGCTCCCGTCGACTCCATTCGCACGATCGTCTCGGGAAGCGGCAGCCATTCACCTTCGTCCGTCCGCTCCTCTCCGTCGGGCGCGGGAGGCAGCGGCCAGACCCGCCAGTACGGCTCCCCGATCGCGAGCACCGGCGCAACGGGACGCAGCCGCTTGAGGGTCGGCACGAGGCCGCCGTAGGCGAACGTTGCGCCGATGCAGAGTGCGGCGTCGTAGCGGTCGACCTCGTAGGTCGCAGCGTCCGCCTCGACGATCTCGATCCGATCCTCGAGCCCCGCGGACGCCGTGCGCTCGCGCGCCTCGGACACGAACTCCGGCGCGCGCTCGACGCACGTCAGCCGGCAGCCGAACGTCTCGGCGAGGATCAGAGCAGGGCCGCCCTTCCCGGACGCGATATCGAGGACATGCGAATCCGGGTTGAGGCCCAGCCGCTCGCCGAGTTCACGGATCTTCTCCGGGCTCGTCGGGTTCTGAAGCTCGTGCCGCGTCTCGACGACGGCGTGCCACCAGGTCATCGGCGACCTCGCAGATAGGCGTCGTAGGCCATGCGGCGTCCGCCTGCGGGTTGCACCTCGAGCGGCTCGAAGGCACCGTCCTGGCCGACACGCGCGCGCCACACGATCAGGTCGCCCAGCCGCGCGCCGATGTGCGGAGAAAGTGCCCGGACGCGGTTCACGAGCTCGCTCGCAGGCGCCTCGGGATCGAGCTCGCGATCCCCCGGACGGATCTTCTCCGCGTACGTGACGCCTTCTTCGGACTGCGCCTCGAAGTGAGGCTCTTCCTCGGCAAGCACCTCGCGGAGGAGCTCCACGGCGACCACCGCCGCCCGCGCATAGACGGCGCCGGCGTCGTCCTCCGGCGCCACGGGAAACGCGCGCCGGGCCGCGATCGGCCCCGCGTCGAGCGCCTCGACCGTGCGATGGATCGTGACGCCGGTCTCCGTGTCCCCCGCCATGAGCGCACGCTCGACCGGTGCCGCACCGCGCCAGCGCGGCAGGAGCGACGGGTGGACGTTGAGCCAGAGCGCGCGCTCGAGCAGCTCGTTCGGGATCAACAGCCCATACGCACAGACGACGACGATGTCGGCGCCCAGCTCGACGGACCCGTCGAGCCGCTCCGGCTCGGCGACGGGAATTCCGAGCCGCTCGGCAACTTCCTTGGCGGGCGTTGTCCCCACCCGCCGACCACGGCCGCGCGGCCTGTCCGGCCGTGTCAGCAGCTGGACGACGTCGTGCTCAGCGGCGAGGCGCTCGAGCAGATCGGCCCCGAGCGATGCGCTCGCGGCGACGGCGATGCGGGCCATTACCCGATGACGATGCGGGGGCGCAGGCTCGCGAGCGCCTCGCGCCGCGCCTCGGGCGTCGTCCGGTCGAGGATCAGGACGCCGTCGAGGTGGTCGCTCTCGTGCTGGGCCACGCGCGAGTACGGCTCCTCGAGCTCGTAGCGCACCTCGGCGCCGTTCTCGTCCTGCCCCGCGATCGTGATCGTCGTCGACCGCTCGACCGGGAGGTGCACACCCTGGATCGAGAGGCAGCCCTCGTCGTCGACGGTCTTCACCTCGCTCCACTCGGTGATCTCCGGGTTCGCCAGCGCGACGGTCTCGTCCTCGGCGACCTGGAAGACGAACAGGCGTTGCAGGACGCCGACCTGTGTCGCGGCGAGGCCGATGCCGTTGGCGTCGACCATGAGCTGCTTCATCCGGTCGACGAGCCGGCGAAGGTCGTCGTCGAACTCCTCGACCGGGCGCGCGGTCATCTTCAGCGCGGCGTCCGGGTACTGGCGGATCTGCGCGAGGGCGAGCCGACGCCGCGCCGCCTGCTCCGGATCCAGCTGCTCCTCCTTGACCTGTCCCTCGATCTCCGCCATGGAAAGGCGGACTGTACCCTCGCGGCGGTGGATTCCAAGCCGTTGAAGGAGCTCATGGGGCAGGGCGCGACCCGGCCCGAGACCCCGCGCGAGCGGCACGAGCGCGAGACGCTCGAGGCGGATCTC
>JAICME010000140.1 GCA_025929425.1 Thermoleophilia bacterium
CACCCAGCGCAGGACGTTCGCCTGTCCCATGCGGAGCTGGATCTGCTTGTCGAACAGCGTCATCATCGGCAGCGGATCCGCCATGCCGCCGTAGACGCCGGAGACCGAGATCGTGCCCCCGCGCCGGACGAGCTCGATCGTGAGGTTGAGGGCGTGGAGCCGGTCGACGCCGACCGTCTCGATCAGCTTCCGCTGAAGCGGGTCCGGCAGGAGGCCGGCCATCGTCTGCATGAGCTCCCGATCGGCGATCCGTGCGTCTCCATCCCGACGGCGTCGATCACCGAGTCCGGGCCGCGCCCGTCGGTCATGCCTCGGACGACGGCGACGAGGTCTTCGCCGTCGTGCTCATTGAGTTCGAGCACCTCGACGCCGTGGGAGCGGGCCCGCTCGAGGCGATCGGGAACGAGATCGACGGCGAGCACCCGGTACCCACGGTGCTGTGCGATGCGCGTCGCCATCTCGCCGATCGGACCGAGCCCGAGCACGAGCACCGTCCCACCGTCCGGCAGGGCCGCGAGCACATCCAGCAGTCTCCGCGGCAGATGTTGAACGGGACGACGACACGATCTCCGACCGAGACCTCGCGTGCCTCCGGCCCGGTTTCCTCGACGATTCCCATGGACTCGTGGCCGAGGATGTCGCCCTCGCCCATGAAGGCGCCCATCACTTCGTAGAGATGGAGGTCGGAGCCGCAGACGCCGGGCCAGGTGAGAGCGCGCACGGAGCTAGTTCGTCGCCTGCTGGTTGAGCCCGGCCTTGAACATGCCGCCGGTTGCGATCTTCGTGAGGAGCTTGTCGGCCTGCGACTCCTCGTCCAGCGTCTGATCCATCAGGTCCTTGATGCCGTCGAGGCCGCAGTCGTCGGCGAGCTGCCTCGCCGTGCCGTACGCGGCGATCTCGTAGTGCTCGACCCGCTGCGCGGCGGCGATCAGCGCGGCGTCGAGGACCGTCGGGTCGCCGCCCATCTCGATCATCTCCTCGCCTTCGGCGATGAGGCCCTGCATTCCCTTGCACACCTCGCCCGGATGCGCCACGCCAAGCTCGCCAAGGGCTTCCTCGACGCGCGTCAGATGCCCGCGTGTCTCCTCGAGATGGTGCTGGAAAGCCTCACGCAGCGGCTCGTGATTCGCCGCTTGCGCCATCTTCGGGAGGGCGCCGACCAGCTGCGTCTCGGCGCTGTGCAGGTCCTCGAGCTGCTCTTGCAGGACGTCCTCGAGCGAATTGAACCCCATGTGCTTTCTCCTTTTCGAATCGGATTTCCGGCTAGGGTTCCGCACTTGCCAAAGAGCAAACAGGGCAACCGGAGCTAATGTCCATGCGTGGGCGAGGAGACACTGAGTGTCCGGGACAACCGCACGGGAGAAGAGGTCGAGATCCCGATCTCGGACGGCACGATCCGCGCCACCGACCTCCGGCAGCTCGGGCTCATGTCGTACGACCCGGCCTTTCTGAACACCGCCTCGACCCGCAGCGGGATCACGTACATCGACGGCGACGCGGGCATCCTCCGCTACCGCGGGTATCCGATCGAGCAGCTCGCCGAGCACGCGAGCTTCCTCGAGACGGCATGGCTCCTGTTCGAGGGCGAGTTGCCGACGCGCGAGCAGCTCGACGCCTGGGAGGAAGAGGTTCGCGTCCACACGTACGTGCACACGAACGTGACGCAGTTCCTCGACGGCTTCCGCCACGACGCGCACCCGATGGGGATGCTGCTCGGCGCCATCGCGGCGCTCTCGACCTTCTATCCCGACGCGAAGGAGATCGGGGACGCCGAGAGCCGGCGCCTGCAGCGCGTGCGGCTGATCGCGAAGTTCCCGACCATCGCCGCCTGGGTCTTCCGCCACAGCCGCGGGTTGCCGTACGTCTTCCCGCGCAACGACCTCGGCTACATCGGCAACTTCGTGAACATGACGTTCGAGATCGGTGGGCAGCACGAGCCGAATCCGGTCCTGCAGCGGGCGCTCGAGATTCTCCTCGTCCTCCACGCCGATCACGAGCAGAACGCCTCGACGAACGCCGTGCGCGGAGTGGGCTCGACGCAGGTGGATCCTTTCTCGGCTGTATCCGCCGGGGTTGCGGCCCTGTACGGGCCGCTGCACGGCGGCGCGAACGAGCAGGTGCTGCGGATGCTCGACGAGATCGGGGACGTGAAGAACGTTCCCGCCTTCATCGAAGGCGTGAAGAAGCACGAGCGTCTGCTGATGGGCTTCGGCCACCGGGTCTACAAGAACTACGACCCGCGCGCGAAGCTGATCAAGCGCGTGGCCGACGACGTCTTCGCGCAGACCGGGGTCGACCCGAAGCTCGAGATCGCACTCGAGCTGGAACGAATCGCGCTCGAGGACGACTACTTCGTCTCGCGGAAGCTCTACCCCAACGTCGACTTCTACTCCGGAATCATCTACCGCGCGATGGGCTACCCGACCGATTACTTCACGGTGCTGTTCGCGCTCGGCCGGCTGCCCGGGTGGCTCGCGCAGTGGGAGGAGATGCTCTCCGACTCGGAGCAGAAGATCGCGCGCCCGCGCCAGGTCTACACGGGCTACGGCGAGCGCGACTTCGTCCCGCTCGCGAACCGCTAGCGGCGGAGCTGCACCTTTCCCTCGTCACCCGCCGGGGCGGACGTGTGCTCGTGGACGATCTTCCAGGCGCCGTCGCTCTCCCGCCGGAGGATCCACGTCAGCCGGTTGTTCATCGAGCGCAGCTCCTCACCCTCGGCGGACAGCCCTCGGTAGGTGGTGAACGCGCTCACAGCCGCCACGTCGTCACCGGTCTCGAAGCGCACCTCGGAGAACTCGACGGCGACCGTGTCGGTTCCCAGCGAGCCGAACCACTCTTCGACCATCTCGCGGAGGGCGGGCTTCCCGTCGTACGACCACACGCTCCAGAGGTCGAAAGTGCGGACGTCGTCCGCATAGAGGGCGACAAAGGCATCGACGTCCTTCGCGCGCACGGCGGCGGCGTACTTGTCGAGCATTTCCTCCATCGATCGCTCCTCGGTTGCCGTCGTTCTCAAGACCTGGTCACGAGGCGAAACTCATCGGAGAGCGTCTCGCGCTCTTCCGGCGTGAGCGGATTGGCGAGCGCGGCGAGCGCCGGCTCGAGCTGGCCGGGACGGCGTGGGCCGATGACGATCGAGATGCACTCGTCGCCGAGAAGCCAGGCGAGCGCAAGGGTCGTCGGATCGCCGCGGCGCTCGAGCGCCTCGAGTGCCTCGTACACGCGGTCGTCCCGGAGGAACTCGTAGGGCCCGGGCCGCAGCGTCATCCGCGACCCCTCGGGCGCCGGCGCGCCGCGGCGGTACTTGCCGGTCAGCCACCCGCCCATGAGCGGCGAGTGCACCTGGAACCAGACGCCGTGCTCGGAGCAGAGCGGCAGCACCTCGTCCTCCACCTCGCGATCGAGGAGCGAGTACGAGTCCTGCACGGCGGCGAAGGAACCCGCAACGAGCGCCTGCCGCAGCCGGCCACCGTCGACGTTGCTCAACCCGTAGGCGCCGACCTTCCCTGCGGCGACGAGCTCCTCGAAGACACCGGCGACCTCCGCGATCGGAACGTCCGGATCCCACGCGTGCGCAAGGTAGAGGTCGACGCGCTCGACGCCGAGCCGCGCGAGGCTCGTGTCGATCTGCCGCCGCACGCGTGCCGGTGCAAGGCCGCGATCCTCGCCCTCGCCCATCGGGTTGAAGGTCTTAGTCGTGATCCGCAGGCCCTCGGGTTTGCGCGAGCGGATCCACTCGCCGATGTAGGTCTCACTGCGGCCGCCGCCGTACGCATCGGCCGTGTCGAACCACGTGATTCCGGCCTCCCAGGCGGCGTCCATGAGCTCAATCGCCTGCTCGAGCGTCTCCCCCTTCTCGTACGCCTCCGGTGCGGAGCCGATGCCGCCGAAGTTGCCACAACCGAGGAGGACACGCGGGTAGGCTCGCTCCATGGCGACGACCCTATTGGACGTCGAATCCGTCCGCGCGCGCTTCTCCTCGCTGCGCGACGGCGGCTTCGCATTCCTCGACGCGCCGGGCGGCTCGCAGGTGCCGGACGAGGTCGGAGACGCGATCGCGCGCACCCTGCGCGAAGCGAGCGCGAACGTCGGCGCCGTCTACGAGACAAGTCATCGCGTCCAGGAGATTCTCGATCGCGCGAGAGCGGACGCGGGGCGCTTCCTCAACTGCTCGGCCGACGACGTGATCTTCGGCGCGAACATGACGACGCTCGACTTCGCCCTCTCCCGAACTGCCTCTCGCGATTGGCGTGAGGGCGACCGGATCCTCGTCTCGCGTCTCGACCACGACGGCGGCGTCGCGCCGTGGATCGAGCTCGCGGAAGACCGCGGCTTCGAGGTCGACTGGGTGGACGTCGACGACCGGCTGCGCCTCGACCTGGACGACCTCGAGCGGAAGCTCGACGAGCGCGTCCGCGTCGTCGCCTGCGTGGCCGCCTCCAACGCCGTCGGGACGCTCACGGACATCGCTCGCGTCGCTGAGTTCGCGCACGCCGCCGGTGCGCTCTGCTGGGTCGATGCCGTGCACTACGCGGCGCACGAGGTCGTCGACGTGCAGGCGCTCGGCGTCGACGTCCTCCTCTGCTCGCCGTACAAGTTCTGCGGGCCCCACCTCGGGCTCGCGTACGGGAAGCACGAGCTGCTCGATTCGTGGCGGGCGTACAAGGCGCGCCCCGCGGGATCCACGCCGGTCGGGCGAAAGTTCGAGACGGGTACCGCTCCCTACGAGCTGCTCGCCGGCTTCTCCGCGACGATTGCCTACCTCGACTCGCTCGGGGGCATGAGCGTGCTGCGCGAGTACGAGCGCATGCTCGGCGCGCGCTTCCTCGAGACGCTGCCGGAGAGCGTGACGGTGTACGGCGTGCCGACGATGGAGGGCCGGGTACCCACGTTCCTCCTCAACGTCGACGGAGTGGCGGCGGCACAGGTCGCCCGGACGCTGGCCGAGCGCGGCTACGGCGTGTGGGCACACGACAGCTGGTACTCGCTCGGTCTCCGCGAGCGGCTTCCGTACCCGAGCGAGGCCGTGCGGGTCGGCTTCATCCACTACAACACGGTGGACGAGGTCGACGGCTTCGTGCGCGAGCTGGCGCAGCTCTAGCAGGCGATCTATCCTGCGAACATATGTTCGTTCTGCACGCGGACGCCGACGCGTTCTTCGCGTCGGTCGAGCAGCGAGACGACCCGAGGCTCCGCGGTCGCCCCGTCATCGTCGGCGGCGGCGTCGTGCTGGCCGCGAGCTACGAGGCGAAGGCCTACGGAGTCCGCACCGCGATGGGCGGACGGCAGGCTCGGCGGCTCTGCCCGGATGCAGCCGTCGTTCCGCCGCGGTTTTCGGCGTACACCGAGGCGAGCCGCGCGATGTTCGCCGTCTTCGAGGACACGTCTCCGGTGGTCGAAGGGCTGTCGATCGACGAGGCCTTTCTCGACGTGCGCGGGATGGAGCGGATCGCGGGGACTCCGGCCGAGATCGCGGTGCGGTTGCGCGCCGCGGTGCGGGACCGCGTGGGGCTGCCGGTCACGGTCGGCGTCGCGCGGACGAAGTTCCTCGCGAAGGTGGCCAGCGGCGTCGCGAAGCCGGACGGGCTGCTCGTGGTGCCTTCCGACCGGGAGCTCGCGTTCCTTCACCCGTTGCCCGTCGAGTGCGTGTGGGGCGTGGGCCCGGCTACGGCGAAGCGGCTTCTGGCGTGGAATGTGCGGACGGTCGGCGAGCTCGCGGCGCTCTCGGAGTCGACCCTTGTCGCGATGCTCGGGCGGGTGGCCGGCCGCCACTTGCATGCGCTCGCACACAACCGGGACTTCCGGCGTGTCGAGCCGGGTCGCCGGCGAGGCTCGGTCGGCTCGCAGCGCGCGCTCGGGCGCGGTCGGCACTCGCCGGAGTCGATCGACGCCACTCTCGTCGGCATCGTCGATCGGATCTCCCGCCGCCTCCGAGCGGCGCGGCGTGTCGGCCGGACGGTTGTGCTCCGCCTGCGCTTCGGCGACTTCGAGCGCGCAACGCGCTCGCACACGCTGCCGTTCGCGACGGCGAACACGCAGACGATCCTCGTCACCGCCCGCGCGCTCCTCGCGACCGCGTTGCCGCTGATCGAGCGACGCGGAATTACGCTCGTCGGCTGCTCGGTCGCAATGCTCGAGAACGAGCGGCCCCGCCAACTGCTGCTCGGGCCGGAGGAGTCGCTCGACGCCGCCGTCGACGCGATCCGCGACCGCTTCGGCAGCGCGGCGATCACGCGCGCCGTGCTGCTCGGCCGCGACTCGGGCTGGTCGATGCCGCTGCTGCCCGACTGATCCGGGGCGCGGC
>JAICME010000188.1 GCA_025929425.1 Thermoleophilia bacterium
GAGGTACCAGCTGTAGAACTTCTTCAGGAAGCCGACCGCGCGCTGCTCGCCGAGCTCGCGTACCGCCTCGCGGATGAAGACGACGAGCTCCGCCGCGACCTCCTCGCGGCTCGGCCGGAACGACTCGCCCTCGACGAGCTCCCGCAGCGCCCACGGGTTGCCCTGCGCGCCGCGCGCAACCATCACCGCGGCCGCGCCCGTCCCCTCCAGAACCGCGAGCGCCTTGGCGCGGGAGGTCACGTCGCCGGACGCGATCACCGGGACGTCGACGAGCTCGACGAGCTCCGCCGTGAGTGCGTGGTCGGCCTCCCCGGTGTACATCTGCTGCGCCGAGCGCGGGTGGAGCGTGAGCGCTGCCGCACCGGCCTCCACGAGCCTGGGTCCGAGCTCGAGGCACGTGCGCGACCCATTCCGGACACCGCGCCGCATCTTCACCGTCACGGGCACGTCGACGGCCGCCGCGACGGCCTCGACGACGCGGCACGCCAGCACGTGATCCTCCATCAGATGTGCGCCGGCGCCGGTCTTCGTCACCTTCCGCACGGGACAGCCGAAGTTCATGTCGACGATGTCCGCGCCGGCCGCGGCGACCATGCGCCCCGCTTCGGCCATCGCAGCAGGATCCGAGCCGAAGATCTGGATCGCGAGCGGGTGCTCGTCGGAAGCGACGCGCAGGTAGCCGAAGGTCCGCTCGTTGCGGTGCTCGATCCCGGCCGCGGAGACCATCTCCGAGCAGACGAGACCCGCGCCGAACCGCCGCCCCTGCCGCCGAAAGGCCTGGATGCTGACGCCTGCCATCGGCGCGAGCACGATCCGGGTCGGTACCTCGACCTCGCCGATCGACCACGATTGCTGGAGGTTCGCCGGCATCGAGCGATGGTATCGGCGACGAATTGACGAGCGTTGATCGCGGGGGTACCATCCGGCCCCGCCGACGGCCGGTTCGCCGCCGGCAATTTCATGTTCTGGGGTCCAGGAGGACAGTGGTGAAGGAAGTCATCCTTACGCCGGCCGGCTACAAGAAGCTCCAGGAGGAGATCGAGCTTCTGTCCACCGTCCGGCGCCGCGAGGTCGCGGAGCGCATCCGCATCGCGCGTGAGTTCGGCGACATCGCCGAGAACGCGGAATACGACTCCGCGAAGAACGACCAGGCCCATCTCGAGGCGCGCATCGCGACCCTCGAGGAGCGGCTCACGAACGCGCGCGTCGTGACGAAGAAGGAGATGCGCTCGGGCGAGGTCTCGGTCGGGACGAAGGTGCGGCTCAAGGACATGGGCTCGAACAAGACGGTCGAGTACCACATCGTCGGCTCGGCAGAGGCCGATCCGGCCGAGCTGAAGCTCTCCAACGAGTCGCCGGTCGGCAAGGCGATCATGGGCCACAAGAAGGGCGACGTGGTCGAGGCGCCGACGCCGCGCGGGGCCAAGAAGTTCAAGATCATGGAAGTGAAGGCCGCGTAGACTCGCGCGGCCATGTCTCTCCCGAAACGGTTCCCTGATCGCGACGAGATCGCGCGGGTTCGCGCCGAGGTCGAGCACCTCGAGGCAGGGGCGACCGACGACGCAACCAAGCGCCGGCTCGCCGGACGCGTCATGGCGCGCCGCGACCTGGGGAGGCTCGTCTTCCTCGACCTGGTCGACCGCTCGGGGCGCATCCAGCTGATCTGCCCGACCGAGCGGACGGGCGAGCTCGACCTACACCTCGGAGACATCGTCGGCGTGAGCGGGTCTCCGGCGCGTGCCCGCCGCGGCGAGCCGTCGCTCATGGTCGACGAGCTCGAGCTTCTCGCGCGGATCCGCTCGCCGCTGCCCGACACGTTCCACGGCATCGAGGACGTGGAGCTCCGCTACCGGAAGCGCTACCTCGAACTCCTGATGAGCGAGGAGTCGCGCGACGAGGCGATCAGGCGGGCGCGCATGGTCTCTGCGATCCGCGCGTACCTCGACGGCGAGGGCTTCATCGAGGTCGAGACGCCGATCCTCCAGCCCCGCTACGGCGGCGGCTTCGCGGAGCCGTTCGTCACGCACTCCGAGCTGCTCGACACCGATCTCTACCTCCGCATCGCCGACGAGCTCTACCTCAAGCGGCTCATCGTCGGCGGCCTGGAGAAGGTCTACGAGCTCTCGAAGGACTTCCGCAACGAGAGTTACTCCTACAAGCACTCGCCGGAGTTCAGCCAGGTCGAGTGGTACGAGGCGTACGCGGACTACAAGGACACGGCCGCGCGCCTGAAGGAGCTGGTGAGCCACGCCGCGGACGCGACGAACGGCGGCACGAGAACGACCTTCCGCGGCCATGAGGTCGACGTCTCGCAGTGGCAGGAGGTGCGCTTCGTCGAGGCGCTCGAGGCTCACGGCGTGTGGACGCGCGACGAGGCCGAGTTGCGCGCAAAGCTGACCGCGGCCGGCGTCGACGTCTCGAGCGATCGCAGCTGGTCGCAGCTGGCCGACCATGCGTACTCCCATTTCGTCGAGCCGGAGCTGATCCAGCCGACGATCGTCTACGACTGGCCGATCGAGCTCTCTCCGTTCGCCCGCACGACGGACGCCGACGAGACGCTCGTGGAGCGCTTCGAGGCTGTCGTGAGCGGGATGGAGATCGCGAACGCGTTCAGCGAGCTCAACGACTCGGACGAGCAGGCGCTGCGGTTCGCGGCACAGGCGTCGGAGCGGGACGCCGGAGCCGTCGAGGCGGAGCCGGGAGATCCCGACTACGTCGAGGCGATGTCGTACGGCATGGCGCCCAACGGAGGCTGCGGCGTCGGCGTCGACCGGCTCGCGATGGTCCTGCTCGGGAAAGACACCATCCGCGACGTGATCCTCTTCCCGACTCTTCGCCGCCGCGACTAGCGCGCGCGTTCGGGCTTCGTAAGGGCGGGCGCCGCTGCGCTTTACCCCGAAGGGGGTCGGCTACGATGGGCGAACCTCCGACTAGTCGACGGCGTCGTACGTGGGAAAGGAGAGTCGAGGGACTTGTTCGAACGCTTCACCGAACGTGCTCGCCAGGTAGTGGTCCTCGCCCAGGACGAGGCGCGGGCGCTCAAGCACAACTACATCGGCACCGAGCACATCCTGCTGGGCCTGCTCCGCGAGGAGGAGGGTCTCGCGGCCCGCGTGCTCGAGTCTCTCGACATCACGGTGGAGGAAGTGCGGGCGCAGGTCGCGCGGATCGTCGGTCAGGGCGACGAGGTCACGACCGGCCAGATCCCGTTCTCGCCGCGCGCGACGAAGGGGCTCGAGCTCGCGCTGCGCGAAGCCCTGTCCCTCGGCCACAACTCCCTCGGCACC
>JAICME010000007.1 GCA_025929425.1 Thermoleophilia bacterium
ATCATCCCGAAGTCGGAGAGTGCCGAGTAGCGTCCGCCGATCGACGGCCAGCCGTGGAAGACGGCGCGATAGCCACTGCGTTCGGCAAGCTGCTCGAGCGGCGTCCCCGGGTCGGTGATCGCGATGAATCGCCGGCCGGCCTCCTCGGCGCCGAGCAGTTCGGTCACGCGAGCGTGGAAGTAGGCGGCGAAGATGTTCGGCTCGAGGGTCGTTCCCGACTTCGACGAGACGAAGAACAGCGTCTTCGAAAGGTCAAGTGACTTCTCGATCGACCCAATCTGCTCCGGATCGGTCGAGTCGAGCACTCGCAGCCGCGGCAGCCCTTCCGCGGGCGGGAACGTGAGCGCGAGCACCTCCGGGCAGAGACTCGAGCCGCCCATCCCCAGCAGCAGCGCCTGCTCGAAGCCGCCCGCGCGGACGTCGTCGACCAAGGCGAGGAAGCGGTGCGAGTGGGTGAGCTGGTCCATCGGCACCGTCAGCCAGCCCAGCCAGCGTCCTTCGTCGCCGTCGGTCCAGAGCCGGGCATCGCGAGCCCACAACCGCGCGACCTTGTCACCATCGCGCCAGTCCTCGATCGCCGCCTCGACCGCTCGGGCGAGCTCGGCCGGCAGCGAACGGGTGAACGCCGGAGGTTTCGGCTCGGCCGGTCGCAATGACTGCTCGACCGAGGCGAGCAGCTTGCCCTGGGCTTCGATGAACTTGGTTACGCCCTCGTCGAGCAGGCTGGCGGTGACCTCGTCGAGGTCGACGCCTTCCTTTGCGAGATCTTCGAGCAGTGCCAGCGCGACGGGCAGGTCTTCGCTCAGCGTCGGCCGTGCCTTGCCGTGGTCCTTGAATGCCTCGTAGGTGGCGGGATAGATCGTGTCGACGGTGTCCGGCCCGATCAGCGACTCGACGTAGAGCACGTCGGAATAGGCCGGGTTCTTGGTGCTGGTCGACGCCCAGAGCAGCCGCTGGACGCGGGCGCCGCGACCCTGCAGAGCCTGCCAGCGCTCACCCTCGAACAGCTCTCCGAAGGACGCATAGGCGAGCTTCGCGCTCGCGATCCCAACCTTGCCCTGCAGAGGCGCGCCCAATCGATGGTCGACCGCGGAGTCGATCCGGCTGATGAAGAAGCTCGCCACCGATGCGATCCGGGCGACGTCGCCGCCGCCGGCGAGCCGGTCCTCCAGCCCTGCCAGATACGCCTCGACGACGCGTTCGTAGACCAGGACCGAGAAGAGCAGCGTGATGTTGACGTTGATCCCTTCTCCGATCAGCTGCCGGATCGCGGGGATGCCCTCTTCGGTTCCGGGCACCTTGATCATCAGGTTCGGCCGGTCGACGGCTCCCCAGAGGCGTCGCGCCTCCGCGACCGTGCCCCGGGTGTCGTGTGCCAGGTCGGGAGCGACCTCCATGCTCACGTACCCGTCGCCGGCGCCGGTCTCCTCGTAGACCGGGCGCAGCACGTCGGCCGCCTGGCGCAAATCGGCGATCGCCAGCCCCTCGTACACCGACTTCGGGTCCGGCGCTTCGCCATCAGTCGCGGCGGTCCGCGCTTCCGCCAACGCGTCGTCGTAGTCGGTCGAGCCGACGATCGCCTTCTCGAAGATCGACGGGTTCGAGGTCACGCCGCTCAAGCCGTCCTCGCGCACCATCCGCTCGAACTCGCCGGAGGTGAGCAGCCCGCGCCGGATGTTGTCGAACCAGACGCTCTGACCGAGCGCGACGATCTCGCCGATCGGTCCCGCTCTCAAGGAAGTGGAAATGGCCATCAAGCCTCGATCTCCTTTGCAGTCGCTCCTGTGCGAGCGACGTTGTCGTTTTCGATCTCGGCCACCTCGGCCAGACGGCGCACGTGACGCTCGGCGCCGCTGAACCGCGCGGCCGCGTAGGTGCGCACCAGCTCGCGCGCGAGCTCCGGGCCGATCACGCGCGCCCCCAGGCAGAGCACGTTGAGGTCGTCGTGCTCAACGCTCTGATGGGCGGTGTAGCCGTCGCTCACCGTCGCGGCCCGGATCCCCCGCACCTTGCTGGCCGCAACGGCCACGCCGGCGCCCGACCCGCAAACCAATACTCCCCGCTCGGCCTCGCCGTCGAGGATCGCGGCTGCGACCGCGCGTGCGCTCTGCGGATAGTCGTCCGCGTCGCCCAAGTCAAGCGCCTCATGGCCGGCGTCACGGAGGCCGCTCAGCACCGCATCGCGAAGCGGGACTCCGGCATGGTCGAACGCGCAGGCGACCCTCACAGCCCCTCGAGCAAGAGAAGTGCGCCGCTCACGCCGAACCCGGACCACTGGCCGCTGTGTGGGGAGTCACATTTCTCTAGCGTCGTCTCGCCCGGTCTTCTTACGCTTCGGCCGGCGTTCCGGCCTAGGCTTTCGCGATGCTCGGTTTGCCGGAAAGCGTGCGCGCGTGTTTGTTCGACCTGGACGGCGTGCTCACGCAGACCGCGAAGATTCACGCTGCCGCCTGGAAAGAGATGTTCGATGCCTTCCTCCGCGAACGGGCGGCCAAGGCCGGCAAGCCGTTTCGGCCCTTCGATCCGGTTGCCGACTACGACGAGTACGTCGACGGCAAGCCGCGCTACGACGGCGTGCGTTCGTTCCTGGCCGCCCGCGGCATCGAGCAGCCGGAGGGGGCGGAGAGCGATCCCGCTGCCGCGGCGACGGTCTACGGGCTCGGTAACCGCAAGAACGAGATCGTCCAGCGCATGATCCACGAGCAAGGTGTGGAGGCATACGAGGGCTCGGTGCGGTACGTGCGCGCCGCACGCGACGCCGGTCTGAGGAGGGCGGTCGTCTCGTCGAGCAGCAACTGCCGCGAGGTGCTGGTCGCGGCGGGGATCGAGGATCTGTTCGAGCAGCGGATCGACGGCCTCGTCGCAGAACGCGACCATCTCAAGGGGAAGCCGGCCCCGGACACATTCCTGGCCGGCGCGCGGGCGCTCGGGGTCGGGCCCGAGCGGGCGGCGGTGTTCGAGGACGCACTGGCCGGCGTCGCGGCGGGGCGGGCAGGCGGCTTCGCCTGCGTCGTCGGGGTCGACCGGGTCGGCCAGGCAGACGAGCTGCGCGAACATGGCGCCGACCTCGTCGTCTCCGACCTGGCGCAGCTGCTCGACCGATGATCGAGCATCCGTCTTTCAGCGTCGAGCCGTGGGCGCTGCGCGAGACCGAGCTGGATCTGGATTTGCTCGCCCAGGCGGGGTCGGTGTTCGCACTCTCGAACGGGCACATCGGGCTCCGCGGGAACCTCGACGAGGGCGAGCCGAACGGCCTGCCTGGCAGCTACCTGAACGGCTTCTACGAGGCGCGGCCGCTGCCCTACGCCGAGGCCGGCTACGGCTACCCCGAGGCCGGCGAGACGGTGGTGAACGTGACCAACGGCAAGATCATCCGGCTGCTGGTCGACGACGAGCCCTTCGACGTCCGCTTCGGGGAGTGCCACCGCCACGAGCGGACTCTTGACTTTCGCGCCGGCGTGCTGCATCGGCGGGTGCGATGGACCTCGCCGGCCGGCCGCGCTGTGCAGGTCTCCTCGATCCGCCTGGTCTCGTTCGTCCAACGCGCGATCGCCGCGATGCTCTACGAGGTCGAGCCGCTCGACAACACGACACGGCTCGTGGTGCAGTCGGAGCTCGTGGCGAACGAACCAATGCCGGACTCGCCCGACGATCCGCGCACCGGCACGCGCGCCGTTTCGCCGCTCCGTTCGGAGCAGGGCTTCGGCCGCGACACCAGGGTCGTGCTCGTGCACGCCACCCAGGCGAGCGGACTGCGGCTGGCCGCCGGCATGGATCACCTCGTCGAGGGGCCGTCAGGCACCGAGACGCGCCCAGCCGAGTACGGCGACGACCTCGGACGAGTAACGATCACCGCCGACGTCGAGCCCGGCCAGCGGCTGCGAGTAGTGAAGTTCCTCGCCTACGGCTGGTCGAGCCAGCGCTCGACGTCGGCCCTGCGCGATCAGGTCGCCGCGGCGCTCGCAGAGGCCCATCACACCGGCTGGGAGGGTCTGCTCGCCGGCCAGCGCGCTTACCTCGACGACTTCTGGGACCGCGCCGACGTCGAACTGGAAGGCGACGCCGAGCTGCAGCAGGCGCTCCGTTTCGCACTCTTCCACGCGCTGCAGGCGGGGGCCCGGGGCGAACGGCGGGCGATCGCCGCCAAGGGCCTGACAGGGCCCGGCTACAACGGGCATGCCTTCTGGGACACCGAAACGTTTGTCCTGCCGCTCCTCACCTACACGGTCCCCGACGCCGCGCGCGACGCCCTTCGCTGGCGGCACGCCACGCTCGAGCTGGCGTGTGAGCGCGCGAAGCAGCTCGGCTTCGCCGGGGCGGCTTTCCCCTGGCGAACGATCGCAGGCCAGGAATGCTCGAGCTACTGGCCGGCGGGAACCGCCGCCTTCCATGTCAATGCGGACATCGCCGACGCGGTCGGCCGCTACCAGGCAGCAACCGGCGACGAGACCTTCGAGCGGGAGGCGGGGCTCGAGTTGCTCCTCGAGACGGCGCGGCTGTGGCGCTCGCTGGGCCACCACGACGCCGAAGGACGGTTTCGGATCGACGGCGTAACCGGCCCCGACGAGTACAGCGCCGTCGCCGACAACAACGTCTACACCAATCTGATGGCGCAGCGGAACCTGCTGCTGGCCGCCGACGCCGTCGAACAGCACGCCGACCGCGCAGCCGAGCTCGGCGTCGACCTGGAGGAGGCGGCCGGATGGCGGGACGCCGCCACGGCGATGTTCGTCCCCTACGACGACACGCTGCGGGTTCATCCCCAGGCGGAGGGCTTCACCGAGCACCAGCCTTGGGACTTCGCCGGCACCGCTCCCGAGCAGTACCCGTTGCTCCTGCACTTCCCGTACTTCGACCTGTATCGCAAGCAGGTTGTCAAGCAGGCCGACCTTGTGCTGGCGTTGCACCTGCGCGGCGACGTCTTCAGCGCCGAGGAGAAGGCCCGCGATTTCGCCTATTACGAGTCGCTGACCGTCCGAGATTCCTCGCTGTCGGCCTGCACCCAGGCGGTGATCGCCGCGGAGGTCGGCTACCTCGAGCTGGCCTACGACTACTGCGGCGAAGCCGCCCTGATTGACCTCCACAACCTGGAGCACAACACCCGCGACGGCTTGCACATTGCCTCGCTGGCCGGCGCCTGGATCGTGGCAGTCGCCGGCTTCGGCGGCATGCGCGACCACGGCGGCAGGCTCGCGTTCGCCCCTCGGCTGCCGGAGCGACTCAACCGCCTGGCCTTCGGCCTTTGCTTCCGCGGGCGGCGGCTAAAGGTCGAAGTCGACCAGCAGCAGGCTCGCTACTCGTTGCGTCAGGGGGAGACGCTCGAGATTGCACACTATGGCGAGGCGTTCGATGTGACCGGGGTGGAGCCGGTGACGCGCCCGATCCCGTCGACGCCGGCACGGGACCTTCCGGCCCAGCCGCCGGGGAGGGAGCCCGCGCGGCGGCGTCCAGCCGGATGAAAGACGGCCGGTTCGGTCCGTCGTAAGACTTGTGCGTTCTTCGACGCTGGAGCAGCGTGGGCATCGGACTGACGGCTGGCGTAAGAACCTCGACCATGGCGAGTAGACACGACAACGAATTTGCGAGGCGGCGGCCGTGAAGCGATGGGATCTGCACTCGCTGGCACCGTCGTCGAAGAAAGAGACAGCCCGGGCGCCGGGAGCCGACGCACCGCGCGTGCCCCGGTCGGGCGCACAGATGCCGCGCGTGCTGTTCACCTCGCCCGAGTGCAGGGCAGTCGTGCTCGACCTTCGGGCCGGAGAGGAGCTCGGCGACCACCACGTTCGCGAGCGGGCTGTGGTTGAAGTGCTCTCCGGCCGCGTCTCGATCGAGTCGTCTGGTGAGACGGTGGACTGCGAGACCGGGACGCTGCTGACCTTCGATCCCGGCGAGCTCCACACCGTCCATGCCCTCGCCGACGCACGACTGCTGCTGCTCCTGGCCCCTTGGCCCGGCACGCAGCACAACACTGAGGCGCAGAAAGGCCATGACCAGCATCTGCCGGTCAACGCCGTGACCGAACCGATTCCGCCGGCCAACCCGGCCGACCCTACGGCCTGACCCGAACGCGAAAAAAGCCGCCCAGAGCCGTCGACTCCCACGATCGAACGGACAGCGAGAGGCATGCTGGGCAATCTGCGGGAAAGCGAATTTCGGGCTCCAACGGCATACACCAACATCCGATACAATCAGTTGCAGACGGGTCGTAACGCTCGGCCCGCGGACTACCGGTCATAGGCCACTGGCCGGACACGTCCGCCCTCAGCAGAGCAGGTCGGAGCAGTTCTCGATCGGTCGCAAGAACGCGGCCGCCCCCGACGCTTAGCTGTAGGAGACCTTCTTGCACGCGACCGACGTTCACGGCTCGACCGGCAAGACGGGTCGCCCCCTGCTCTTCGCGGCAACGGGATTCGTGCTGCTCGCCGCGACAGTTGCGGTCGCGCTCCTTCTCCATCCACCGCTGCTCGGCTGGGTCGGCTTCGCCCTCGTCTGCGCGATCGTCTTTGGGTTGGCGACATTCGCCGCGGTCGTGTTTCCGCGGCTCCGGGTGAGCGCCCAGCGGCCGGCCGAGCCGCCTGATAGCGAGAAGCGCCTGCTGGTCGTAGCCGACGAGCATTGCGGTTCACCGGGGCTCTGGAAGTCCATCGAGGCCGCCCGGCTGGCCGGCGCGGTCGCGGTTCACCTCGTCGTGCCCGTGCGTGTCTCGCACCTGCACTACGTGACGAACGACGAGGCAAGCGAATCGCGCGCGGCCGAAGACCGCGCCGGGCTCGCCGTCGAACTGCTCCGCCAGCAGAGGATCTCGGTCACCGGAGGAGCCGGCAGCGACGACCCGCTCGAATCGATGACTGACGCGCTCGGATCATTCCCCGCCACCCACGTGCTCCTGGCGACCTCGACCGCGCAGGACTCGTACTGGCTGGAGCACGACCTGCTCGCGAAGGCGCGGGCGCTGACATCACTCGAGGTGAGTCAGGTCGTCGTTCCGCCGAACGCACCCACTCAATCGGACGGCACGCAACAGGCAGCTCGGGCCGGAACATCGCCGAGTGGCACGGCAAGGATCTCGGCGATCGCGACGGAGACAAGATCGGAAAGCTGCGCACCGGACATCGCGCTCGGCGGCGACGAGGTCTCGCAGCGAGACGAATCGGACCTCTACCACCACCAGCTCAACTACGTGCCCCCCGCGAGCGAGAGCGGACGGAGACTGGCCCGGAGATGAGCCGGCACCCGACGCCGGCGCAGGCGAGCGGCACGTTGGAAGCGGAGCGCCTGCGCCGCGCCCGTCTGAGCGTCTGGGAATACGAGGGTGGCAGCCTTGGCCCGCCAGGTCCGCCGCTCGAGCAGCGGACCGAAGTCGTCTTCGACGGCGTCACGATCCTCACCTCCCCTGGGGTCGTGATGACCCCCCGTAACACGACGGAAGCGCTCGTCGACTGGGCGGTCGAATGGATCGGCTCTCGGTCGGTGCGAGTCGCGGATGTCGGTACCGGCTCGGGCGCAGTGGCGGTCGCCGTCGCGCTCCGGGCCCCGGGCGTCCGGGTGTGGGCGACCGACGACAGCGAGGCCGCGATCGCCCTGGCACGTGCGAACGTCAGACGAAAGAGCCTGGGGGAGCGGGTGCAGGTGCTGCTCGGCGACCTGCTCGAGCCGGTGCCCGGCCGGCTCGACCTCGTCCTGGCGAACCTGCCCTACCAAGCCGCGGCTCGCTCGCGTGGCCCGGCCGCAAGCGTCTGCCGCGAGCAGCCCGAACACGCGATCTACGCGCCCGGCGACGGCCTCCAGTTCAACCGCGACCTGATCGACGCATGCCGCACGCGGCTCGCGCCGAGTGGCGCTCTCGCGATTCAGCTCTACGGGCAGGTGCTGAGCGCGGGGCCGGGAGAGCTCGACCAGCTGCTGTGGGAGATCGAGGCCCGGGCGGCAGACGGACGGGAAGCGCGCGTGGCGGCAGACGCAGATGGAAGGGGACGCCGATGCTGCGCGTAGCACTCGTCGACCGCCTGAACCTCCGCGTCGCAGCGCGCGCCGGTGAGGCGCCCGAATGACCGAGAACGGGAGATCGACGGCGGACCCGGCTGTGATCGTCGGTGTCGACGGTTCCGCCGGGTCGGACGAAGCCCTTCGCTGGGCGCTTGGCGAAGCGCGCCTGCGCAAGGCGCCGCTGCGGGTTCTGCACGCGTGGGTCGACCTGCACGCGCTGGTGCCGGCACTCGTCGGGTATCCGTACGTCAGACGCGGCTCGTTTGAGCCCCATACCGCAGACGACGCCACTGCTGGGCGGCAGGCGGCGGAGACAGTTCTCGAGCGAGCGATCGTCGAGCTCGGTGAGCTAGGCGACGTCGAGGTCGAGCGCGTGATCATGGAGGGCTCCGCCGCACAGGTGCTGATCGACGCTGCCTCCGAGCACGACCTGTTGGTGGTCGGCTCGCGCGGGCACGGCGGCTTCGCCAGCCTCTTGTTGGGCTCTGTCAGTCAGCAGTGCGCGCAGCACGCGGGCTGCCCGGTCGTGATCGTCCGCGCCCCAGGGGCGGTGAAGGAGCAGTAGTGGACATTCGCCTGAAGCGCGCCTACGACCCGGCCTCGCCGTCGGACGGCTATCGAGTTCTGATCGATCGGCTGTGGCCGCGTGGCGTCTCGAAGCAGCAGGCGAAGCTCGACGAGTGGGAGAAGGAACTGGCGCCCAGCACCGAGCTCAGGCAGTGGTTCGGACACGAGCCCGATCGCTTCGCGGAGTTCCGGCGTCGCTACATCAGCGAGCTTCGCCGCCAACGCTCCCGCCTCGCGGAGCTGAGGCGACGAGCGAGAGAGGGGACGCTCACGCTCGTCTACTCCGCCCACGACAGCGAGCACAACGACGCGGTCGTGCTCGCCGAGGTGCTACGGCGCGGTCTGCCTAAATCGGCGGCGCGGCGATGACGACCGCGAAAGTACGAGGCTTGAGGAAGTGCCGGGCCCCCGGGTTGTCCGGAGACCTGTACCCCGCAGCTGCGGGAAGGAGCAACGACCATGAGTGAACACGCAAATCAGAACGGAAGCTCGAAGAACGGTCCGGCGGTGGTTGTCGGTGTCGACGGCTCCGCCGGAGCGAGGGAAGCGCTGCGCTGGGCGCTCGCCGAGGCACGCTTACGCAAGGCGCCGCTGCGGGCCGTTCACGCCTGGATGTTCGGCTACATCGGCGGCAGCGTCGAGGGCTACCCCTACTGGGGCGGCTCACTCGGCTCGTACACGTCGCTTGGAGTCGACGTGGGGGATCTGCACCGGGCGGCAGAAGATCTGCTCGAGCGGGCGCTCGCCGAGGTCGAGGACGAAGCCGAGGGCGTCGAGATCGAGCGCCAGGTCGTTCAGGGGCCTGCCGCGGGAGTCCTCGTGGACGCCGCCGCACCGGGCGATCTACTGGTCGTCGGCTCGCGCGGACACGGTGGCTTCGCCGACCTGCTGCTCGGCTCAGTCAGCCAGCAATGCGTCCACCATGCCCGCTGCCCGGTCGTCGTCGTGCACCAGCCGAAGCCAACGGCCACCGATACCGACTCGGGCGCTGCGGCCCGGGCCGCGAGCCCAGCGAAGTGACGCGTGTCGCTGCACCTCGTCCGTCGTCGTCTGTGCGCTGCCGCGGCCCGGCAGCTCGCTGCTCACGACGCTTCTTCACTCGAGTGAGATCGTGGTGACTGGTTTGCAGCCGCGGCAGCAGACGATCGTGTTCGAGCGCGCATTTCTCGCCATGATAGGCAACAAAAGCGCGATTTGCAGTAACTTCTGAAGCGGGAGCGACGGGACTCGAACCCGCGACCTCCGGCGTGACAGGCCGATTCGGGTGCGGAAGCGCCCGGCGACGGACCACCTCGAACTAGCTCATTTGCAGGGCCTCTGCGCGCTTCCAGTCGGATCTCTCCGGATCGTTGCGTAGGTTCTCAATGCGGCGTTTGGGCCACGAGTGGGCCACCACGCGACTTGTGAGCGAGCATGCCGGCGGTGGCAGGGGGCGGGGTGTGTGACCTGAATTGGCGCTTGGCCGCTCAAGGGCACGCCCGTTGGCCGGCTCCGATCGCGATTGTCTTTTTGCAGTCGTAGAGGCCGATCTGGTGGGGGTCGAACTTCTGGCTTGCCACCTTGTGGCCGTTTGCGTCGTAGGCGTCGGCTTCGACGAGTCGGTGTTGTCTTGGCCAGTGCGTCTTCGGGATGTTGTAGAGGACGTGGCCGTCGACTGGTTGCAGGGTCAGGCGTGTTCCGTCTTGGAAGTGGAGGACGACGCGGGTGACGTTTGGCTTCAGTTGTGCGTCGAACCCGGTGAAGCCCTTGCCGTGGCTGAAGCCGCCCTCCATCGGCTCGGTCTGGAAGCGCGGTGGTGCACAGCCGGAGCCGATCGTCTTGCCGCGGTATTGGAGCCAGGAGCAGTTGCCGCCGGTGCGGGAGGGTGCGATGGCGATGGAGAGTGGGCCGCTGCGGAGGATGACGTGCCGGTCGGCTCGGTTGCTGACCCTGTTCGGGTTTGACCATGATGGCGGAAGCCGGAAGATGGATCGGACGCGGGCCAGGACCTGCCCCTTCTGGTCGAGGGCGACGATCTCGGTCGGCCGGTGGCTTGGTTGTCGTTCGGCGTCGGTCAGTTGGTAGAGGTAGAAGCCGCGGTTGATCGGTGGGCTGACCCAGAGGAGCGGCAGGGTGACTTGGCGTCCGTCGGCGAAGCGGAGCTCGAGTTTGGCGGTCTGTTCGTTGGCGACGCTTCCCTCGATCGTTCTGAGGCCGCGGTTGCTGAAGCGGGCGACGTCGAGCTGGCTCATGTTGAGGTCGCCGTTTCGGTCCGAGATGCGGGCGTGGCGCGCGACGCAGCCGCCGCCGCCGAGCACGTAGCAGAAGCCGCCGCCTCGGGTGGGGGCCACCCAGAGCGGCATGCGCTTTCCGTTTCGTAGGTGGTAGGTGGTGACCAGGCGCGTCTGGCCTGGGATCACGTGCGGGTTCATTCCGCGGGGCGCGCCGACGCCCATGATCGCGAACTGGTGGACGACGCGTTTCGGTGCGTGCTTGGCCGAGAAGAAGTCGAGGAACGGCGGCCCGAGCCCCAGTGCAGGCGCCGCGACCGCGATTAGCAGTACGAGGACGGCGGCGGCGACCCAGAGCGCATGCTTGCGCGGCAAGCGCCGGTCGGGGCGAATCGCGCCGGCTCGGGCGAGCACGGTTTGCCAGTCGCCTGCCAGCTCGGGCTCATAGGGCGAGAGGCGCTTCAGTTCATCCAGGATCAGGGGCTCGACGTCAAGCATCGGCTTCCACCTTTCGCAGCTTCTTGCGCAGCGTCGCGTGCGCTGTCGCGAGCGTCGCCGACACGGTCCCGACCTCGATCTCCAGTGCGTCCCCGATCGTGCGGTAGTCGAGATCGGCGTAGTAGCGAAGGAACACGGCCAGCCGCTGCCGCTCGGGTAGGGCCGCGATCAGCGGTGCCAGCCTGCGCACCGGCTCCGGCACCTGGTACACGGCATCAGGCTCCGAGCCAGCCTCGACGAGCGGGCGCCTGACCGCGTCTCGGGCAGCGTTCACCACCGCCCGCCAGACCCACGCCTCCAACGGGCCCTCGCCCCGGAAACGGTCGCGACCTCGAATCGCCCCCACGAACGCCTCCTGCACGACCTCCATCGCCCGGTCGCGATCACCGACGATCGCGCACGCGACCTGGACGAAGTGAGGGAACCGCTCCCTATAGAGCGCCTCGAGCTCCGACAGCCGCCGGTCAGGATCCTTCATCTACTCGTTTGACTCGCCCGCGACGAATCTTGTTTAGGCGGGAACAGACGAACGCTTGCACACTCACGGCGAAGCTGAAGACCTGCTGCAGCGTCACTGGCACATGACCCAGATTCGGCCGTCTCGGGTGTGGCGTACGTTGAGCTGGAGTCGCCGGTCGTGCGAGCGCCGGTAGCGACCTTGGGCGGCCACGGGGATGGTGATTGTGAGGACATGACCGGCTCCTCGGCAGCCGACGTTGTCGCCCGGGCGCGCCCTTGCGAGATAACCGACTTCGCCTCGGTCGAGGGTGAACGTCTTCATTCCAGCCGCGGTCGTCACGACTGGCTTCGGGGGCCGCATGCAGATGCGGGGCCCGAATGTCAGCGTCTTCCGGACGATCGCTCGACCCTTTGCGTCCAGGACGACGAAGGTGGATGACCAGCGGCAGATCGCTCCCGGTTGGAGCCCGGTGAAGATCGGGTGGTTGATGGTGATCGGGACGATGAAGAAGCCGCTTCTCCCGATGCGGGCGCTGGCGGACTTGCCGCCGGGATAGTTGAAGTGGACACGGGCGGCAGCGCCTTTTCGCGCGCGTCCGACGATCACCACGCGCGTCCCGCCCTGGGCGGCGTGTCCGATTCCGTAGGGGCCGGCCCAGAAGGCGACCGAGGCTTGCTTCCGGGAGATGCAATCTCCACCCTCTCTGTGGGGGCCAGGGTGATACCACGGGTCGCTGAGCAGGGTGCAGAACCCGTCCTGTTCATTCGGGGTCGCGTAGAGCTTGTATGGCCCTTTGCCTGCGACCAGCACTGCCTTGCCGGGTTGGGGGTTGAAGCCGAGTTGCGGGGCGTACGAGCCGAAGTCGGACTTGACGTTGGGCGGTGCGGGGGCCCCGACAAGCCAGCCCGTTGCGGCGATCGCCGTGCCAACGATGATGCCGGCGGCGGCGAGGGCGCTCGTGAGGAACACGAGGCGACGCCGTCGACGCGCCCGGCTCTTGTGCCAGCGCTGAGAGGCGGCGACCAGGTCTCCGCGGTAGGCGCTGAGCGCGTTGTCGATGTTCACGGATCGCCTCCTTGGAGGAAGGTCTGCATGGCTCGCAGGCCGCGGGAGACGCGGCGGCGCACCGTCACCTCGCTCGCACCGGCGACGGTCGCGATCTCCGGGTACTCGAACTCGTCGAGCACGCGTGCGGTCACGGCTGTCCGCTGGTCGGGCGTGAGGCGTGCGAGCGCGAGCCGTAGGTTGCCGTGGCGCCGCTTGGCGTCCATCCGTGCCACGGCGTCTTCGGCTTCGTCGGCGTCGACTGAAAGCCCGAGCCGACGGCGTGCCTTCGCGTCGACGGCTCGGTGGCGGTGCCAGTCGCGGAGCAGGTTGCGGCCGGTAACGACCAGCCACGGCCAGAGGGACCCGTCGGTGCCGGTGCGAACTCGCCGGCGATGCACGATCAGCCGCGCGAAGACCTCCTGGACGGCGTCGAGCGCGATGTCCTCGCTTGCGCCTTCCTGCCGGAGAGAGCGAGCAAGTCGTTGGGCGTAGCGGTCGTAGAGCACGCCGACCGCCTCCGGGTCTCCCCGAAGCGCCTGCAGCAGCTCGGCATCGGTCGGGCCTCGACCGCTCACCACCTATATACGAATAGGTCCCAGAGGTTGTGACAACCCGGCGCGCGGCGACTTGGCTTCGATCGGCAGGGCGCTATCTGGGACTCCACGCGAACTGCGCCGACCAGGCGATCTCGGCGTAATACTGGGGCCAGTTGTTTGGCGGGAAGAGCGGTGTTGCGATTCGGACTGGCTGGCTTGTCAGCGTCGGCAGTAGCCAGAGCGCATCGTCGCGGACGTAGAGCAGGCTGCCGTGATTCGCCGACCAGTTGACTGCCGTCGCGCCGCGTGCCTCGGGCACTGAGCGTGTGCGTCCGTTCGCACCGTTGTAGAGGAGGATGCGATGGGCGGCGAACCAGGCGGCGATTCGTTTCTGAGACCACGGGCCGATGGCAACGTTCGGAGGCTGGGCGTAGGCGAGCGTCTTGCCGTTCGATGACCAGGCGGGGTCGACCGTGACCGTGGTGGGGGCATGAGGGAGCGGCTGACAGGAGATCGGTCCGCACAGCTCGACCTGTTTGTCCTGCCAAGCTGCTCGGCCGCCGCCGTGATCGGTGACGATGGCGAGATCGCCGTTGGCGCCTGCAGCGATGGCGTCCGTCCCGCCGTCCGACAGTGTCCGCCCGAGCAGGCGTGGCCGAGCGCCCGCTGAGCTGACCACATCGAGCGGGGTTGCGTCCAAGTTGTGGATCATCCCGTCGCCGAAGACCCAGAAGCCGATGCCGAGGTGGCGCCACCAACCTGCCATCTGGAAGAGGACCCCGTTCATTCGGTTTAGTCGCTGGTGAGCGCCGATCGTGAACCAAGTCGTTCCAGGGCCGCCGGCGGCCGGATAGACGACGAGCTTGGAGACCGGGTGGGTGATTTCTGAGACTGCAATGCTCTGGCCGTTCGGAGACCACGCGGCTCCATCGATCCAGGAAGAGCGCGCGAGCGTCCGGACTGAACCCTGAGGCGATGCGACCCTGAGCGTCGTCGGCGAGTAACAGGGACATGGCCGCGTCGTCCGCTCCGGTCCCGCGGCGACGGCGACCAGATCCTGGGTCGGACTCCAGCCGTCGAGCGAAGCAACCTGCAACCCCTGGATCGCGCGCGCGTCGGATCCGTCGGAGCGCGCGATCCACAGCTGTGAGTAGCTCTCGTTCCCGCTTCGCGGCGTCTCCAGGTAGGCGAGCCACTTGCCGTCCGGCGAGAAGCTGGGAGCGACTGGTCTGAAGCGACCGCTGCGGCTCGCCAGCCTCCGCAGCAACGCTCGCTGGCCGTCCAGTAGCCAGAGCGTTCCCCTCGAGATGAAGGCCAGGCTGCCCTGCTGCGCGAATGCCCGTACGTTGACAACGGGGCCATTTGGGATCACCTCGACGCCGCCGGCTCCGGAGCCGCCTGTACCGATCGACCCGTAAACGACCCCTCCGATCGCCAACGCTCCAAGAAGCGCCGCAAGCAGGCGTAGACGACGACGGCGCTGTCTGGCGCGCGCCTCGCGCACCAGCAAGTCCAGGTCAGCGCTCCGCCGCTCTCGCTCCGAAACCGACGGCGCCTGCGTCGAAGGAGGGAAGAGCGTCGCCATGAAAGCTCCGCCTTAGCCGACGCTCTCGATGATCCGCACGAGCTCTTCGGTGCGGTAGCCCTGCTGGCGAGCGAAGCGGACAAGGTCCCGGGCGCGGGCGATCACCGCCCCCTGCTCGGGGGTCCCCGCTACGTGGATGCCGCGTCCGCGCCGGAATTCGAGCAGGCCTTCGTCGCGGAGGAGGCGGAGCGAGCGGAGGACGGTGTTGGTGTTGACGTCGAGCACGGCGGCGAGGTCGCGGGCGGGGGGTAGCCGTTCACCCGGCTTCGCTTCCCCTTCTGCGATCGCGCGGCGGATCTCAGCTGCGACCTGTTCGAACAGGTCGGTTGGTTCTTGGCGGTCGATCTTGACGGTCAGCATCGTGATATTCATACTAGCACTACATGATCGCCCCGCCTAAGCCCCCGTCCAGCGACGAGCTTGAGGCTCTGATCAAAGAGGCGCGGGCTCGGCAACGGCGGCGTTGGCTTGGAGGCGCAGCCCTGGTCGCGGCTATGGCAGCGCTCGTCAACGTCGCCTTCGCGATTGGAGGAGGCTCCGGTCGTGCCTTGACGCGTGCGAATGCTGGTGATCCCGTGGTCAACGGGCACGCGTTCTCGCGTCGTGGCCAGCTGGCGTTCGTCTCGCGCCGGGCGTTGTATGTGCTCGACGGGAGGACCGAGAAGCTGGTCCGTGTCGCTCCTGCCAAGGAGCAGCCCGATGCGCCCGTCTTTTCGCCGGACGGCCGCTGGCTCGCCTTCGGCTTATCCCACGGCCGCATTGGAATCGCACGTGCGAATGGCACGGCGCCCAGCGTCCTCACGGCTCGGGGCTACCCGCGCTGGCTGCCAAATGGAAGGCTGCTTGCCGGACGGACGATCTACCGGATCGCGCAATCGACGACGGCTATCCGTGTCGGCCGGGTGCCGTCTGGCCTGGTTGGGTGGGCGAGGGATGGGAGCAGTTACGCCTTCGTCGTCGATCGCTTCGTCCGCCAGAAGGACGGCTCGTTTCACGGCGTCGAACTCCTCAACGTTGCGAAGACGCTGGACGGCGCGCAGACGACTTGGTATCGCGTGCCGACGCGGTTCACTCCCAGCAGCGGCTACACGAGCCCAGCGATCGGACAGGTCGTCGTCCTACCGCACCGGCAGGGACTCCTCTTCTGGCTCGATCCTGACCACTCCGCATCGCTGGCGGCCGATGGGTTGGCGCTCTACGAGCTCGCACGACCGGGAGCCAGGCCGCGCAAGGTGGCGGTCACGGTTGGCTCTGCCGTATCGCTCGGCGGCAACTCTGGGTTCGCTGTCGGTGCCGGTGGAGACCGGTACGCCTGGCGCACCAAGCACGCCGTGGCTTGCTCGACGGGCTCCAGTTGTGCGACCGTGCCAGCCCCAACCGGGCACCTCTCCCTCGATCCGGCGTGGTCTCCGGACGGATCCACACTCGCCTACGTCGCAGCCCGTGCCGGCCGCTCGAGCAACTTCTTCCAGCAGACGATCCGCCGCTGGTATGACACGCGTCAACTCTGGCTTCTCGCCAAAGGATCGCGGCCCCGCGTCGTCCCCGAAAGCACCGGCGCGGCAGCCCCAACATGGTCGCGGGACGGACGCAGCGTCCTCTTTGTCGCCAACGACTCGCTCTGGCTTCTTCCGCATCTGAACGCACACCCGATTCGAATCGCCGGGCCGCTCTTCCGACCCTCGTTCTGGCCTTCCTACTACGGACAAGTCGATTGGATCGACCAGTTCGCGTGGCGGTCGCGACCGTGAACGTGATCGCACCCCCACCCACGACGCAGCCTCAGCCGGATGAGCTTGAGGCTCTGATCAAGGAGGCCCGCGAGCGACAGCTACGGCGGCGTCTCCTCGGTGCGGCAGCTGTCGCGATCGTGGCTGCGATCGGCCTCGGCGCCTATGCGCTCCTCATCGGCGGCAACCCCGGCAACCTGGCCCAGGGGCCGGCGAACGCGGGTCGCGCAAGTGGTCCGCTTTGTCGCGCATCGCAGCTCTCCGCCGTCGTCGCCCTGCAAGGAGCCACCCAGTCGATGCTGGGCGGAGCGACTATCACGAACACGAGCCGTGCAACATGCTCGCTTCCCGCTGGGCAACCGCGCCTTCGCCTCAGCTGGGGTAACAGGCCAATGGGCGTCCGAGAGCAGCGGTGGCCCTACAAGCCGAGCCTTTTCCGGACGCCCGCCCACGTGCTGGCGGCGGGCGACAAGGCCGCGATCTATCTGCAGTGGTGGAGTTGGTGCAGCAAGGTCAGCGGCGGCTCGATGCGGTCGAACCTCAGATTCGAGCTGACCTTCAACGGCGGCCTGGAGGTCCCCGCGTCACTCGGACCGACGATCGGCATGCCGCTCTGCGTCTTCCCATCACGTGGCTCATACATCTATGTCAGCGCTCCCTACCAGTCGCAGTAGCAGCATGTCTACACAAGCTCCCCAGCTGCCGTTTGCTCTCGACCCGCTGATCGCGGAGGCGAAGCGGCGGGCGCGGCAGAGGCGGGTGGTCGTCGTTGCGGCGGCACTTGTGATTGCGGGCTGCATCGCGGGCACAACGCTCGCGCTGCGCTCGGTGGGCGGGGGCAACGAGGCTCTACATCGCTACACGTTTAGCGTTGAGAGCGTTAACTCAAGCCGAATGGTCAATGAAGTGAAATACGTATCGATTCTCTCCCCTGTAGCGCTCTCAAAGAGAAACCTGACTCGTACTCCGCTGTTCAACATCACGGGAGCATTTCACCTGGTCGGGAAGCGCGCCCAGGGATCAGTGGTCTGTTCATTCACGAAGACGATCACGGGCTCGACCACGTTCCCGAACGCAGACGGCAAGACAGTAACGGTCAGGGTCTACGGACGAACGTCGCCAGCGCTTGCCGCACGCACGTGTAGGGCGTTCGAGACATTCTCGCTCAGCTGGCTGGACTACGAGAAGGCGCACGGTTACGGCGCCTCCAACGCAGGACTCGGTCCCTTCAACGGGATCAGCGCCGCACAGCGAGCGAAGAGCAGCGCCGACGTCCTCCCCTCTGGAGTCCTCGCACAGGTCAAGCAGATGAACACGCAAAGCGCCAACCCATCTAGCGCCGGCGTCGAACCCTGGCGACTTCTGCCGGACACCGCGCGTGTTCTCGGAAAGGCGCCCGATGGTTTCACTCTCTACGGGCTGACCGACACCCGCGGTGACCTTTGCGTCTTCGGCGCGGCAGGCGGCGGTTGCGGCCCTCCGCTCAGCAAATCGCACCCGATCACGATGGGCATGGCCAACGCCTCCCCGACGACCGGCGGCACCTTCATCGTCAGCGGCGTCGCTATGGACGGCGTCACCTCCGTCTCGTTCACGGTGTGGGGCAAGGATGTGACGGTGCCGGTCGAGAACAACGTCTACCTGTTCAAGGAACCGAACACGACCGCACACGGGACCAGATGCGTCGTCGCCCACTTCGCCGACGGGACGAGAGTCACCCCCTTCCCGGAGGTCTCGTGCCCTTCAGGCGGTCGCTAGCAGGAAACCGAACACCGCAGCTGGAGCAGCCGCCGGTACGCCAAACAACAGCACAGGTCCGCCTAGGCAACGCTCGCTCGGGCCGGTGCTCCGGAAAGACATCTGGAGGCGGAGAAAGAACCTGCGCGCCGGACACCACGAGCAAGTAACGATTCTCGGGGCGTCGGCCGTCTAAGCTGTTGTGGGAGCTTCCGATAGCGACCTCGTAAGAGAGATCGAGCGGATCTACCGTGATCGCTACACAGCGATGTGTCGTCTCGCGACGGCGGTCACCGGGCGAGTCGAAACGGCGCGTGAAGCGGTCCAGGATGGTTTCGCTCTCGCGCTGGCACGCCGGGGGGATTTCCGGGGAGAAGGCTCGCTGGAAGGGTGGATAGGGCGGATTGTGGTGCGGGCAGCGCTCGACACGCGGCGTCGGCCTGCGCCCGACCCCATCCCGCTCGACGAACCTGGTCGCGAGGCGTTGCTGTGGGCACCTGAACTTCCGCACGCGGATCGCGATCCGGTGCTAGTTGCTGCCGTTGAAGGCTTGCCGCGTCGCCAGCGACAGGTTGTCTTTCTCCGGTACTTCGCTGATCTCAGTCACGCCCAGGTGGCGGAGTTGCTTGGGATCTCGCCTAACACGGTTTCGGCCCTGCTCCACCAGGCCCGAACGGCGCTCGCTCGGCGGCTCGAAGATGAGGACGCACACGCACAGGAGGTGCAGAGATGACGGACAGCCTCGACCAAACGATGAGCGAACGCTTCGCTCTCCAACACGACGAGCTACCTCTGCCTGACTTCGCGGACGTGCTAGGCCGGGCCACCCGACTCTCACCCCTCTCCGAGCCCCGCCCTCACGCTGAACATGGCTTCCGCAGGCTCAGCCGGCTGCGGTCCTGGCGTCGACGCAGCGTTGTGCTCGTCGCGGTTGCGGCGCTCGCCGCCGTCGGCGCAGCCTCGGCGGTCGCCTATCACTACCTCGGCCCATCGCCCGGCTTCAGCGGAGGCTTGTCCTCGCTGAACAACTTGCCTCAGGCTTCCTGGCCTTCGAGCCTGCCAAGAGACGCACTTGACCACGCCGCCGCTGCAACTGACCTCACAGGAGCCGAGGCCGCGCAACGACTGCGCCTCGTTCAGACCGGGCTATCGCTCGGCCAAGAAGCAAGGGGGAACATCAGCCTCTACGCCTTCCAGGGCAACTCCAACACTGGCTGCCTCTTCATCACCGGCCCCGACTCCGGTGGCATCTGCCTCCCCACGCAGATGACCAGCAACCCGGCGCTCGACAGCATTGCCTGGGCTGCCGGAGGCGGCAACTCGATCCACACGCCCGGCCCCTTGGCGGTCTACGGCCTCGTGGCCGACAACATCCGCGACGTCGAGGCCGACGTCAGCGGAACGACTCGCAGCATCCCGATCGTGAACAACTCGTTCTACGCCGACTACGACGGGATCACGAGCAAGGACTCGATCAAACTGATCGTCCGATTCGATGACGGAACTACCAGGACATTCACCGCACCGAATCCCTATGGAGACAACGGACCAGTCAAGATCTTGCCCTACACGCCAGCCTAGATACCGAACCCGCCCGCTAAGACCGCTCCCTAGCCGCCAAAGCCGGTCCACCGGCCGGCCTCCGTCGTCAGTCGAGGGTGAACGGGTGAGGTGCTCCGTGGCTTGCCGCGTCGAACGGTCGGAACCACTCGTTGAACTTGAGACCGACCACAGCGTGCTCAGTCGAGGTGAGCGAGCACGGCCGTGCGGAGGGTTCGAGAATCGATGCGGATCACGGTGTAGCCGGGCGCGGTTCGGCTGAGGGGAACGATCACTGTTGCGACCCAGATGACTTGGGGCTTGACGATGAGTGCGTCGGCGCTGCCGGGGATGTCGATGTGTCCGGTGCGACGGCCGCTGCGTTGATCGATGCGGACGAGTGTGGTGTGTGCGCCGCTGTTGCTGAGTGCCCAGAGGGCGCCGTCGCCGGCCGCGAGGTCGTGCTGGAAGCCACTGAGGCGTAGTTGGCCGGTGTGGAGGGTGCGGGTTCTGCCGGTGCGCTCGTCGATCCGGACGATGCTGCGGCCTTGGGGAAGCCAGACCGCGCCGGCGCCGGTCGTGAGATCGCCGAGGCGGGCTCGCAGGACGTGGTGGATGCGTCCGCCGGGGTCGATGTGGAGGAGCCGGTGGTCGGTGGAGATCCAGCAGCCGGTGGCGTCGGCGGCGATGCGACCGGCGTCGGGAATGCTCCAGCTACGGCTCAGCTGGCCGGCTAGGCTGAAGCGGGCGATCCGCGTCCGGACCGGCGCGGTGGTTGAGCCGATGAGCACCCAAACGCCGCCAGCCCCGGCTGCGACGTACTGGACGGAGTGATTGGCCTTGCGCCAGAGCACGCGCGTCTTGCGGGTGCGCTCGTCGATGCGGGTGAGTGTGCCGTCGAGGTAGCCGTTCTCGACGCTCGCGACCCAGACTGCGCCGCCGGCCATGGCGACGCTGAGGGGATAGGCGGCGCCGACGAGCTGCGGGCTGGCGAGCAGGCGGCCGGTGCGAGCGTCGAACTCGCGCACGCCCGGCTCGCCGACGAACCAGACGCGGCCGTTGCCCGCAGCAAGGTCGAGGAAGTCGCCGCCCGCCCGGGCCGGCGAGGCGACGAGCAGCAGGGCGGCCGTCGCGAGCAGACCGACCGCGAACTTCACGTGCTCGCGAGCCGACGCGGGGCGCCGCCGCGGGTGACCGTCCAGACGAACCCGTCGGCGACGGCGAGCCGAACGCCGACAGGGACAGGCAGCCGTTGGAGGATCCTGCCGCTGGCGGGGTCGATCCGCTCGAGCAGCCTGCCCTCAACGCGTCCGACCCAGAGCGAGCCGGCGCCGTAGGCGGCCACGAGCTGTCCGGCCGGAAGGGGGGTGATTCCTTGCACGCGGTTGTGAGCCGTGTTGATGCGGGCCAGGCCGTTGCGATTCGTAAGCGTGCCGCTGCTCGTCCACTCGCCCAGCGCGAGTAGGCGCTTTCCTGCCGGCAGGAGTTGCCCCAGATCGAGACGGCCGCGGGCGGGGCCGATCGGGATTCGTGCCACGACGCGGTTGGTGTGGCTGTCGACCCGGTAGAGGCCGAGCATGCTCTCGCTCAACCAGACGGCCCCGGGTGCGGTCGCGATCGTCTGGAAGGCTTCCGGGGGGAGGCGCAGCATTCCGGTCAGCCGTCGCAGGCGCGCATCGGCTCTCGCGAGCGCGCCGCGATCGGTGGCGACCCAGACGCTGCCCTCACCGACGACGACCGCCTCCGGAAGGAAGGCCTTGCTGCGATAGCTGGAGGTGACGATGGAGAACGGAAGTTTCAGGTGCAGCGTCTTCGTCAGGCGTAGCGTCTGCCGCTCGAGCCGGCGCACGCTGCCCCGTTCGAAGTCGGTCACATAGATCCCCTCGGGACCGACAGCGATCGCGCCGGGGTGCGCAAGCTTCACTGAGTCGATCACCTTGTTCGTGCGCGGGTCGATCTCGATCACTCGGCCGACACTCCGCTTCGCTTCGCCTGAGCATCCGTGGTCGCAGGTCAGCAGCCAAAGCAAGCCGTGGGCGGAAAGGAGCTGAAGCGGCGCACCGCTCAAGCGCGGCCGACTAGCCACCGCTGCGCTCTCCGATCCTGCTACTCCGACCAGAACGACGGTCAGCAGGAGGCAGGCGACGATCCCGCCGCGTCGCAACAGCGATTGCCACTGTGTCCGCGCGCCGCGAAGGGCAGGCTGACGGCGCGGACGGCCAGTCGACAGCAGGGGCAGAGCGAGACGCCCGACGGTCGCAACACGCATTCTCTCTCTACGGGGGAACGCCCGCAGCCAGTCCCGGCACTTGGCTGGGAACTTTTCAGCCTGCCGTCGACAATACGGTTGTAGTGAGTGCGCGGGCTGGCTCGGGGGCGGTGGAAGACGCGGTCGTGATTTCGCGTTCTGTGCGGATGCCGCAGGCCTTCGAGGCGATTTTCGACCGGCACTTCGACGCGGTGCACGGGTATCTGGCCCGGCGTGCCGGTCGCGAGCGTGCGGACGATCTTGCGTCGCAGACGTTCGTGGTGGCGTTTGCGCGGCGGGCCACATTCCGGTCTGACGCCTCCGATGCGCGGCCGTGGCTGTTGGGGATCGCGACCAACCTCTTGTCGAACGACCGGCGTGCCGAGCGGCGGCTGCTGGAGACGTTGTCGCGGGTTCGCGGCGACGCGCGGGTAGCAGTCGTTCAGGTCGGCTCGGTAGGCGAGTCGGATCGTGATGTGGCGGCCGCCTTGGCGGGGCTCGATCCTGCGCAGCGCGACGTGCTGCTGTTGCACGCCTGGGGCGAGCTCTCCTATGAGGAGATCGCCGACGTGCTCGGGATACCGCTCGGAACCGTGCGCTCGAGGCTCTCGCGCGCTCGCGCGAGCTTGCAGGCCGAGCTCGAGACGGTGGACGCAGCCCCTCCAATAGCCCGAACACAGCGGGAGGTCTGGTGATCGACGAGCTACAGCGAGTGAAGGAGTTTCGCATCTCAGAGCCAGCGCCCAGCGAGGCGGCGCGGAATGCGGCGCGGGCAGCGCTGGTCCGCGCGATCGCGGAGGGGAACACCCAGTCCCGTCCGGGGAGGCGTTGGCGCGTTCCCCGTTTGCGGGCGATGGCGATCGTGGCAGCCGCGGTGGCCACGGCTGTGGCCCTGCTCGGCGTGTTCGGCTGGGGCGGTTCGCCGGCCGGGCCGTCGCCGGCCGCGGCAGCCGTTCTCAACCGGCTCGCGCGGCTGATCGCCGCGCAGCCGCTGACGCCGCAGCCCGGCCAGTATCTGTACGTCGAGTCCAGGTCGGACTATCCGAGCTTCAGCGGCAGCTGTGAGACGCTCGCCGTCGATCATCGCCAGATCTGGATCGGGACGGACGGCTCGGGACTGATACGCGAGAGCAGGGGGCCCGAGCGTTTCAGCTCGGCGGCCGACCGCGCCGCCTGCCTGCAGGCGGATCCCAAGATGCAGCTGCGGAGCGGCGCTACGAGTAATGACTGGTTCGCACCGCAATGTCTGGCTCTAGGGCCGACGAACGATTGGAACAGCCTTTCCAGCGACCCGCAGGTGCTGCTCCAGCAGATGCGGCAAATCGACGGCGGGCCAGCGACGCCCGGGGAGGACTTCGTCCACATCGGCGACTTCCTCCGCGAAACCGACGCCCCACCCGCGGTGCGTGCCACCCTCTACCGAGCCGCCGCGCTGATCCCCGGCATCCAGCTGCTGGGCACGGTACGCGACCACGACGGGCGGTCGGGCCTCGGCATCGCCTACCCCTCGCAGGGGCCGTACGCCTCGAGCGGATCCAGTTCCGAGTTGATCTTCGACCCGCAGACCGGAGAGCTGCTTGGCGAACAAGGCACCGGACCCCAATACTGGGCCGTCTACCTGCGCGAGCAAGTCGTCAGCGCGCTCCCAAGCAAGCCGCCGGCACCGCTCAAGCCCCCCTGCGTCAACACCGGCGGGACGGTCAAGCAGATACCGGGCGGCTCGATAACAACCGGCGCTGGCCTGAACGCAACCCCGACGCCAGCCAACCCCTGACGGCGAAGGGAACCGGCCCGGTTCCACCGGCTGCCGCCGACCTGGCGGGAACGCTCGAGGATCGGGTGCGCGGGACTTCTCAGCCGAGGTGCCGCGTACTGATTTGTGATGGGCTCGGCGTTGTTCGCGGCTGTGCTTGCCTCGGCGGTCTTGCCCTCGCACGGGTGCAGGGCACCGCTTCCGCAGGGACCGGCGGTGCCTGCGGCGATCGTCGTTCGGACAAGCTGCGGCTGGTTTGACGTCAAGCCGAGCGGTCGGGTGCGGCGTCTGCCTCGCAGCCCCGTCGGGTTCGGCAGGGGCCGAATCGCCGAGGACGGCAGCCGCCACTACGGAGCTGACCTCTTCATCCGCCGCACCCATCCCGGCCGGTTCATCGTCTGGCGCCTCCGCCGCACACCCGCCGGACGGCTCACCCGCACCGTGATCTGGCATTCGTCCCGCGACTACTACAACACCGGCGGCGACAACGCCTTCGGCCCGCACCTGTTCGCTTTCGACGACTACTACCACGGCATCTTCCTCACCGACTTGCGTCATCCGGAGCGGATGGTGATGCGCGGACGCGGGCTCTATCCAATCGGCTTCACCCGTGGTGGCGACCTCCTGATCTCGATGCGCGGATACTCGATCGCGGTCGTCGCCCCTACCGGCAGGCTGCTTCGCCGCTTCTCCTACAGCGGCCGCAACTCATTCACCTGGGACGAACACACCGACACGCTCTACTTCGTCCGACCCGACGGGATGCTCGCCGCCGCCCACGGCGCCCACGTACGCCTCATCCGCCGCCTGACCGGGATCGAGGGCGGGATCTGGTTCACGCCGCCCGGCCTCCTCGTCTTCAACGGACGGCGCAGCGTCACGATCACCGACCTCGACGGAAAGCTCATCGCCCGAGACCGATGGCCGCGCACAGCGATCGACAACTTCGACTCCGGGCTCAGCGTCTCGCCCGACGGCCGCACCTTCGCCTTCCGCCTATCCAGCGCCCACCCCGGGGCAAGGCACGGAAAAGCCGTCCTCTACGTCCTCCATGCGGGACAGTCGGAGGCCCGCGCGATCTACCGGCATCAGCTCGGCCCCAGCGGCTGTGCGGTCGGTGCCAGCATGGAATGGCACGGCCGCTACCTGCTCTACAGCTCCGCCGACGGACAACGCGCGGTCCTCGACACCAGCACCGGTCGCCAGATCAGCCTGATGCGCCTCCTCCACCGGATCCCGCAGCGTGGCCGCTCTCAGGTCTACGACGTCTTCTGGCGAAGCAACCTCGCGCGCCGCTAGGCGCGCCGTCTCGACGCCCGCCGATCGACGGGCCAGGACGCGTGGGACTCGCGACCGCTGCTGTGCCGTATCTCAGTTGTGCTTGTGCGAGGCGCATTGGTCTTCTTGGGCGCTGCCGGCCTGCTGGCGCTGCTGGGCGCCGCGCCGGGGACGCACTCGAGCGGACACCTCGGCGTGCTGCCGTTGCGGCAGGCAGCACCGACCTTCGGAGGACGGTTGTTCGGCTTCGCGTACGGGTCGTCGACGACGCGGCTGGCGCGGATCGATCCGGCGACGCTGCGAGCGTTGCCTGGCCGGTCGCCGCCTCTTCCTGGTGTTCTGGCTTGGGCGGCCTCGCCGGATCGCTCGCGGCTCGCGGTCGCCGAGTGTGGTCGAGGGAGCAGCTGTCGTGGGCTGGTGCAGCTGTTCGCGATGCCGTCGATGCGGCCGCTGGGGCGGAGGATTGCGATCGGTCCGCCGGCGGTCGCTTTGTCCTGGGCTGGAAACGATCGCCTGCTTGTGCTGGCCGGCCACTGTTGTGCCGGCAGCGCGGAGGTCGTCAGCCTCTCCGCGCACTCGGGCACGGTGAGTGAGCGGCGGCGGGTGCCAGGCACGGTCGTCCGCTATGCGCGCAGCAAGACCGGGTTCGTCCTGCTGGCCGCTCCGCGCAACAGGATCGGTGTTGCCGAACTCGTGGTTGCCGACGGACTTCGACTGCGGACGGTGAAGCTCGCCCGAGTCGAGGCGGGCTTCGTACCGGGAGGCATTCGCAACGCGGCGATCAGCACCGACCGCTTCCCAGGCCTCGCACTCGATTGCAGCAGCCGTCGTGCCTACGTCGCAGACCCCGACGGAACCATTGCCACCGTCTCGCTCCGTTCGCTCAAGGTCTTCTACCACCGGCCAAGCACGAGCCGGACCCTGTTCGAGCGTCTCGGCAGCTGGCTGGAGCCGACCGCCCAGGCCAAAGGCGATCGAGGACCGTGGCGGCAGGCGCAGTGGCTCGGCGACGGGCTGCTCGCCGTGACCGGCATCGATTGGCACGCCACTGGAAGCGTGAGCGGCAATGTGATCTCGGAGACGCTGCACGAGCGGCCGGCCGGCCTCGAGATCGTCAACACGCGAACCTGGCAGCAACAGACACTCGACCCCAACGCCGACACGATCAGGGTCACAGACGGCCTGCTGCTCGCGACCGGAACCCGCTGGGACGTCACGCCAGGCAGGAACCGAACCAGCGGCGAAGGGCTCATCGCCTACGACGCGCAGGGCGGTGTTCGCTTCCGCCTGTTCGCCGGCCGCTCGGTCTACGTCAACGTGGTGATCGAGCGACACGCGTACGTCACCGTCACCGCACCCTCCGGCCACCATCACGAGTACAGCGTTGACCTACGTACGAGGAGCGTGACCGCGAGACCGGACTCCGAGTGGCCGTGGCTCCTCCTCGGCGCCGCCCAACCTGACAGCGGCTGACCGTCGCGGGCGCAGGCCTTCGGCGACCCGCGGCCCACGGCCGGAAGACAGAGCCTGGCTGGGGTACGCGCCTGCCGTATACGTGAGTGGTTCTCGGCGGCGGCTGTAATGAATCGGGCTTCGTGAGCGATGTAGGGGTGAAACTCGCGTCTCAGGAGGCCCGCGATGACGACCCACTCTGAACCTGTCGATCCTCCGCTCGAGCTGCTGCGCCGGCTCAACCCGGTTCCGGAGGCTCCCGTCACACCGGGAGTCGACGAAGCGCTCGGCGAGGTCGTGCGCGCGATCATGCGCCAGCCTCATACGACGTGTCGGAGCGCCCTCAGTTCTCGTCTCAAGATTGCGGTCGCCGCGGGGGTTGTGGTTCTGATCGTCGTGGGTGTTGCCACTGCGGCCGTGGTCCTCCACGCCCACACCGGCTTGTTCCCCAGCGGTCCGAACGCGTCGGTCGGTGGTCCCGGCGAGGAGCTGAACCTAGCGGCGCCGGACTTCGGGAGCGTGGCGCTGAAGCTGTCGGCGGGCATTCCCTATCCGGCCGGCTATGCCTCCTGGCGCCAATCCGTCGTGACTGAGCAGCTGCCGGGCCCAGGCGGCGCGGCCGCAGGTGATCAGGTGACGACGGGCGCGGTGCGCGGCTCGTTCGCGGCCAGCGCCTTCTGCGCCTGGGTGCAGGACTGGCGCCAAGCTGTACAAGGCGGCAACTCCGCCGAGGTCAACCGGGCCGCCACGACAATCGCAGCGGCGCCGGGCTGGAGCGCGGTAACCGCTGAGGACCCGCATCCCAGCGCGACGGGTCCGAACGATCCCGGCGCGGAACCAGGGACACTGTTCGGCTGGATGCTCCCGTATCGCAGCGCCGTCCTCGCCGGAAATACGGCCGGGGTGGATCAGCTGCTCGCGAGCGGCTACGGGGACGGCAAGTGCTGGTTGAGCGATCCAGCCTGGATGACGCTGTGGCGCGTGCACGGGCAGGAGTGGCGCACACAGAGCCAGCTGGCGGAGCACTACCGACAGTTCCTCGCCCAGGAGCGCCCATGACACGGGCTAAGGAGGAGCGCGAAGCGAGCTTCGAGCGGCTCTTCGAGGCGACGCGCGCGGACATCCTCGCGTACAGCCTGCGGAGGGTGAGCCGTCCAGACGAGGCGGCGGATGTGCTGAGCGAGACGTTCCTGGTCGCCTGGCGGAAACGCGACGCGCTCCCGCCGGGCGACGAAGCTCGCCTCTGGCTCTTCGGGGTCGCGCGCAACGTTCTCCGACGAGGAGTAAGCCGAGAACGGGCGCTCCAGGTCGGGGTCGAGCGGCTGGCCGCCGAGCTCTCTGAGGCAGTATCGACCGGTGTGCCGGGGGAGGAAGAAGGATCGCCAAGGCTACGGGCCGCTCTGGAAGCTCTCCCCGAACGGCAGCGCGAGGCCATCCTCCTCACAGCCTGGGAGGGACTGAGCCCGCGGGAGATTGCGGCCGTCACCAGAACCCCTGTGAATCTCGTCCGCGTCCGCCTCCACCGGGCCCGAACCCGGCTCAGACGGGAACTCGCCACCGAGGATCTGGAAGCGCCGACGAGAGAATCACCCGCCTCGCCCGGCGACTGCCCCCACCACAAGCTGCGTGTCCGAGCCGCTCTCGACTCGACTACGCAGCGGTAGCCGGGGTCAGCCGAGAGTCTGGGCGAGCGTATTGGCGGCCGTCTCCGTGAGGTGTTTGCCTTCGAGGCGGAGGGTGAGGTGGCCGTCGTGCCAGAGCAGGACCGCGTGGGCGAGCCGCGGTGGACCGCTGGGAAGGATGAAGAGGTGCGGTGCGCCGGAAAGCCAGAGGCCCGCGTTGTGGCCGACCTGTACGGGCACGATGTGAGTGGCCGAGCCGGCGAGCTTCTTGACCAAGACGCCGTTGCGGTCGGAGATCTCGGAGAGCAGCACGACCGCGCCGTGGTAGCGGAAGAGCAGAGAGACGATCCCGTCCCTCAGGTGCAGCGGTGGCGGCGGCGCGAGCGGGGGGAGAAGGAGCATGCCCTGCAGGGTCGCTTGGGCGGCGGCGGTGGGGACGGTCGGGCCGAGTCCGGCTGCGAGGGGCCGCTCCTGCGCTGGGGGTAGCTGTTCGACGATCTGGACGGTCGCGGCTCCGAGGTGGAAGAAGCGGAGGATGGCCGCCCGCGACGGCGGGACGGCGAGCGCAGCCGCGATCGCAGTCAGGCTGAGCGCGAGGGCTGCGAGGACTGGCCGTCGCAGCTCGCGCCGGCGAGGCTCGAGCCGTGGCCGCAGCGTCGGGGTGGGCGGCCAAGCGATCTCGCTTGCCAGCGCGTGCAGCTCAGACTCGAGTTGCATAGGTCTCCCTCAGTCGGTCGAGCGCACGCGCGGTGCGCGACTTGACGGTGCCCCTGCGGAGGCCGAGCGCTGCCGCGGTCTCGCGCTCGGAGAGGTCGAGCAGGTAGCGACACTCGAGCACCAGACGGGCGTCGTCGGGCAGCTGCTCGAGCGCGGCGAGCAGCAGTTCTCGCTCCGAGCCGGCCAGGGTCGCCTCCTCGGGCGAGGGGGCCGCCTCGCCCGAGAAGTCTGCGGCCGCGCGGAGCGCGAGCTGCGCCCTGCGGCCACTCGCGCGGCTGCGGTTTCGCGCCTCGTTGGCGACGATCCGCAGGAGCCAGGGCCGCAAAGGTGCGCCAGCCCGGAAGCGGCCGAGTCCGCGCCAGGCCTTGACGAGCGCCTCTTGGGCGGTGTCTTCGGCATCGGCTGGGTTGCGGGTGATCAGGTAGGCCACTCTGAACGCGAGCTCCTGGTGCGGCGAGACGAGGTCTTCGAACGCGCGCATGTCGCCGCGACGCGCGCGCAGCACGAGCTCCCGCTCGTCCGGTGGACGGCCCTCCACTCCCCCGACTACACCGACCACCCCGAGAGGGTTCCATGCGGGCCCGGCTTCTACTCGGAGCAGGACGGAACCTGTGCGCCCGCGCCGGTGTATGAGGAGGATGCGACGCCTCGTGCTCCTCCTCGGTTGTTCCATCGCGGTCGCAGCCGTGGCGGTGACCCTGGCAGCGGGCTGGAACCAGTGGCGTTCGCTGCTGCCACTGCACGCGCCGACCAGGGCGACACCGAGCCTGACCGCAGTCCTGTCGGACGACAGTGGTTCGCGGCTCGCGCAGATCGAGCCGGCGACCTTCGCGCGGCTCCGCGCCTCTGCGCGCATGACCTACTACGAGGGCTGGGTGCGCTCCCCCGACGGGAGGCTGCTCGCCGTCTCCACCAACCCCGACTCGAACGACGTCAGCTACTCGACGCTCCACTTCGCGACCGTCTCGAGCCTTCGCTGGCAGCCTCCTGGCGTCAGGCTGAACGGCTACTTCGACGCCGCGATCTGGCCCCGTCCCATAGCGCTGTACGCGCTCGTCGGCGACTACAGCGGACCCGGCCTGACACTCGACAAGATCGACGTAGCGGCGAGGAAGATCGTCGCGCAGACCAGGCTCCCCGGACCGGTACTCGACATCCAGCGCTCGGCGAAAGGCCTCGTCGTGCTCGAGGGCGGAAAGAACAACGCAATCAGCCCTGCCCGGCTGCTCATCCTCGACGCGGATGGCGCCGTCCGCTCCCTGCGTCTCGCACGGATCCTCGCCGGCACCCACTTCGACCAGTCGGCCCAGGACCCGATCGGCACCATCCGCGAGCCGGGCCTCGCGGTCGACCCGTCCCACGCCGTGGCCTACGTCCTCGACCCGGACGGACTCGTCGCCGCCATAGGCTTACGCGACCTCGCCGTCACCTACCACCGGCTCGGACACAAGTCGCTAGTGGCGCGTCTGTCCAACTGGCTGACGCCTGCAGCCCTGGCCAAAGGCGCGAACGGACCGATGCTGACCGCGCAGTGGCTCGGCGACGGGCTGATCGCACTGACCGGCAACAACGAGTCCACATCAAGGCACAAGGACGGCAGCCTCGACTTCTCGATCCAGCCAGCAGGGCTGGCGCCTCGTCGACACCCGACACTGGCGCGTCCGCACACTCGACCCGCAAGCCGACAGCCTGCTCGTCGCCAACGGAGTGATGCTCGCCAGCGGCGGCAGCTCGCACTCCAACAGCAACGGCTCGACCAACTCGGGCGAGGGCATCGCCGCGTACAACCCGAACGGATCGCTCCGCTGGCGGCTCGATCCAGGAAAGAGCGCCCAGCTGGTCGCCGCGTACGGGAACCGAGCGCTCGTCCAGTTCGACACCACATCCGGCCTGGGACCGCTCCAGCTCGTCAACCTCGCAACCGGACAGGTCGTCCGCCAGCTCCCCAGCAACAGCTACGCCACGCTCCTCCTCGGCAGCGGCTCCCACCAACCGTAAGCCAGTCCAGCCAAGCCGCGCGGGTCAATCCTGTCCGGACCTGGTTGTCGCCCGCAACCGTAAGAGGGGTGTGCGTGGCCGTCCCCCGCTTGTTCTCGTCGCCCTGGCGTCATTGCTGGCAGTAGGCGGCGGGGGCGCGAGCAGTTCGCTTGCCGCTGCTCGTGCCGCGTGCCGCTGGCAGCCCGCTTTGGTGCAAGACCCGCATCCGCACCTGTACGACCGATTCAACTCGGTGACGGCCACGGCATCCGGGAAGGCTTGGGCGGTGGGCGAGTACTACACAGGCCACGAAGGAGGCCCTAACGGTGCGTTCATCGAGCAGTGGACGGGACGACGCTGGCATCTGGTGGGAAGACCGCTGCCCAACGCCTCGCTCTGGTCGGTATCGGCGTCCGGCCCGGACGATGCTTGGGCCGTGGGCGATCACCTACTCGAACACTGGAACGGCCATGCCTGGCGCAGAGTCGCTACGGCACCGGTTGGGGGCAACATCCTATGGGGCACCGCGACCCTCCGACCCGGGCAAACGTGGCTCGTCGGCGAGCGGTGGCGCGGTAAACGCAAGAACGGCAAGACGCTCGCCGAACGGTGGACCGGCACGCGTTGGGCCGTGGTCCCGACGCCGAACCCGCCTGCCGCAGGCCACCGCTACGACGCGATCCTGCAAGCCATCAGCATCCGTTCTGCCTCCGACGCGTGGGCCGTCGGCTACTGGCTCAGCGGGCCGCACATGCTGGTCTCGCGCACACTGATCGAGCACTGGGACGGGCGACGCTGGCGGCTTGTCCCCAGTCCGAGCGTCCGGGCCTCAAACGGCGTCCTCTACGACATTCTCTTCGCAGTCACTGCCGACCGCTCAGACGACGCCTGGGCGGTTGGCGCTTTCGAGCGTCACGCCGGAGGCTATGGCGGCGGAGGCGAACACGCACTCGTCCTGCACTGGAACGGACGGCACTGGTCGCGTGCCAGCGTGTTACCGAGCCGCGAGCGGACCTTCCTACATGGCGTCGTCGCCAGGCCGGGAAGTGCATGGGCCGTCGGTGATCGCGGCCTTCCGCCTCACCACCACCGCACCCTGATCGAACGGTGGGACGGAAAACACTGGAAAGTCGCTCAGGCGCCGGGCGGGTTCGATCTCGCCGGAGTCTCACAACCGGCCCGCAACAGGACGTGGGCGGTCGGCGCCGTCGGCCGCCGACCGCTCGCAGCACAACTCGTCTGCGCTTCACACAAGACGCAATAGAAGAGGTCAAGTCGGCGCGTCTGGGTTGGCCGACTCCGGCGGCTCACCTGGCGGCGGGGCCCGGAGCTCGCGCTGGGCCGCGTAGGTCGTCCAGCCGCCAGAGTCGCTTCGCGTCTCGATGTCGGACCAGAGGATTTCGGCCTCGGCCGCGGCGTCGCGTACGAGGGCCGAGTCGATCTCGTTTCTCGTCTCGGGGATCTCAGCGGCGGGCCACTGACACACGAACGCGAGCGGGCCCTCGGGCGGAAGCGGCCAAACCCAGAATCCCTGAGACCACCGCCCGTCACCACCACCCCCGCCACGCGGAAAGAGCACCGGCCCCTCAGGGGCTCGTCCGGTTCTCCGGGCATCGGGAACCGCATCCGGTTCTCGATGTTTGTCGCCTTGCGGCCATCGGAGAACTGGATCCCAAGCCGTAGAAGCTCTGGGTCGAGTCCCTCCTCCGGCGTACGACGCCGCCGCCGCGGATGGTGGGCGAAAAAGAACGGATGCCCGAACTCCTCTTCGTCAATGCGGCCGCGCAACTCAACGTCAAACTCAAATCCATCCGGGAAGGCCGTCACGGCGGGAATCCAGAGCGCCGCCTTATCGGATCGACCAATCACAAGATTGAGCGCAACCGTCCTGCCGATCACCGCGTCGCGCGCCCCAGCCCAAGGTCGCCGCGGCGGCTCAGGCGGCGGCTCAGGCGGCGGCGAAGGCGGCTCGAAGAAAGACGACATCGCCCTAGTCTTCCATCGCTGCGGATCCACGGCGAATAGCCTCGCCTACGCGCGCGTCCTCCACGTCGAGTCTCCTGACGCACCGCGCGGTGGGTACCTCGTCCTCGCACGAGGTTCAAATACGTCACCAGAAAGTGTCCCAGCTTTTCCCGATGCGGGCCGTCGCTTCGTGCGTCGTAGACTCGGTGCGTGTCGGGCGGCAAGGAGACAGCGAGGGATCGGGGTGTATTGCGCGAGCAGCGTCGTCGCGCGCTGCAGCAGGCGAACCAGGTCCGATCGGAGCGGGCGAGGTTGAAGAAGGACCTGGCCACGGGCAAGGTTGGACTGACGGAGGTCCTGGCCCGGCCGCCCGCCTGCGTCCGGACAGCGAGGGTGAGCGACCTGCTGGTGGTGCTTCCGAAGATCGGGTCGGTCAAAGCGGGCCGGATCCTCACCCGGTGCGGCATTGCAGACTCGAAGACCCTCGCCGGTCTGACCGATCGTCAGCGGGCGGAACTGGCCAACCTCTTCCGGCGCTAAACCGAGTCAGCAGGGTTCACCAGGTCGGCCCTCCGCCGCCGCTCGACCACCACCTGATCGGGTGCGCCTTCGTGTGGAAAACCTGTGGAAACGCTTACCGGGCGGATGAGGCCGATAGGACGCCCCGTGAGATGCATCTATGCGGTCACCCAAATTGCAGGCAGAGGGTGTCGGCCAACCGGTGGCGTTCGGCAACTCATAGCCATCGGCGCGGCCAGCCGGCGGTCACAAGGCCGATGACCTGGTTCCGTTTGTGTGGCCGGTGCACAAGCGGCGACCGGAAAGCGCGATTTGCAGGTCTTTTACGATCTCAGGCTGGGCCACGATTGGACCACCAACCACCGTTCTGGTGTCGTGGGCGACAACAGAAGTTGTTGATTTGCAGGGACGTTCCGAGACGGGAGCGACGGGACTCGAACCCGCGACCTCCGGCGTGACAGGCCGGCGTTCTAACCAACTGAACTACGCCCCCGCGGGACGGCCCAGTGTAGCGGGGCCGGTGTAGCGGGGCCGGTCTCGCCTCTACGCTGCGGTCGGTGAATCTGGCCGACGGAATCGCGATCGTGATCGTGCTCATCGCGGCGGTCGGCGGGATGCGCCGAGGACTCGTCCTGAGCGCTTTCTCCCTCGTCGGCCTCGCGGCCGGCGCCTACGTCGGCTCTCGCATCGCGCCGCACGTCCTGCACGGGGGATCGACCTCGACGTGGACGCCCGTCGCCGGGCTCGTCGGCGCGGTGCTCGGCGCAATGCTCCTCCAGTTCGCGGCGCTGCTGGCGGGATCGTTCATTCGCGGTGGCCTGCGGCCGAGGCCGTTGCGGCTGATCGACACGGCCGGTGGCCTCCTCCTCGGCACCGCGATCGGCCTGGCCATCGTCTGGGTGGGCGCCTCCGTCGCGCTGCTCTCGCCCGGCGAGACACGGATCCGCGCTGAGGTCGAGCGCTCCGCGATCGTGCAGCAGCTCGACGCCGCGCTGCCGCCGCGCACGCTCCTCAACCTACTCGCGCGCATCGATCCGTTTCCGTCGATCGTCGGTCCCAGGCCCCCTTCTCTTCCGCCGAGCAAGGGCGTGCTCCGCGATCCGTCCATTCGGGACGCGACGACACGGGTCGTCAAGGTTCTCGGCCTCGCCTGCGGCGTCGGGGTCGAGGGCACGGGCTGGGTGGCCGCGAACGATCTCGTCGTCACGGCGGCGCACGTCGTCGCAGGGGAGGAGAACCCGACGATTCGCATTCCGGGGCAGGTGCTGCCGCGGCTCGCCGACGTCGTCCTGCTGGACATCCACAACGACGTCGCGGTGCTGCACGTCGAGGGGCTCGGCCTGACGCCGCTGCCGCTCGCAGATCCGCGATCCGGGGCCGCCGTCGCGATCATCGGCTATCCACTCGACGGAGGGCTCAGGGCGACGCCCGGTCGGATCGGTCTGACGGCGACCGTGCTGACGCAGGACGCGTTGGGTCACGGGCCCGTGGCGAGGACGATCACGGCGGTCGCGGGAGAGGTCGAGCACGGCGACTCGGGCGGGCCTGCCGTCGACGCCGCCGGGAGGGTTCAGTCGTCGATCTTCGCCGCCCGGCTCGGCTCGGCCAGCGGCTACGGCGTGCCGCCCTCGATCATCCGAGCCGATCTCGCGCGCGCCGGCACGCAGCGTGTCGACACCGGCACCTGCGCTCCCTAGTCCGCCTCGGGCAGAAGCTCGACCACGTCGAGTGGCCGGCGGAACGGCGCGAGGACATAGACGCCGGCGGCGAGCTCGCGTGCGCCTTCGATCAGCTCCTGTCCCAGCGCCGGCCCAACATCGCGCGCGGCCGGCCCGGCTGCCCGGTACCGCTCCTGCACGTGCTCCGGAACTACGATCCCCGGCACCTCGTTGTGGACGCGGACGAGCGTCTCGGTCGTCCGGATCGGCCAGACGCCGACGAGCACCGGCACCGGCCAGCCGCCGACCCGTTCCCGGAACGCTACGAGCGACTCGAGGTCGAACAGGATCTGCGTCATCGCGAAGCGCGCGCCTGCGGCGACCTTCCGGTGGAACCGCTCGGCCTCGAGCTCGAGGTCGTCGGCGGTCGGATTCACCGCGACGCCGGGGAGGAAGGTCGTCGGCGCGTCGATCGCACGGCCGTGCCAGTCCTCGCCCGCGTTCAGCTTCACGATCAGCTCCACGAGGCCGATCGAGTCGACGTCGTAGACCGCATGCGTGCCGGGATAGTCGCCGGCATCGGGCGGGTCGCCCGTCACGGCGAGGATGTTCCGGACTCCCTCGGCGTGCGCGCCGAGCAGGAGCGATTCCAGCCCGGTGATCGTCGTGTCGCGTGGGGTGAGGTGCGGGATCGTCTCGACCCCGGTGAAGCGCTCGATCGCGACGGAGGCCATGATTCCGCTCATCCGCGCGCGTGCGCGTGGGTTGTCGTTGACGTCGAGGAACTGCGCCCGTCCCGACTCGCGGACCGCGCGCGCCGTTTCGATCAGCGCTTCCGGATTGGCTCCGAGCGGCGGGTCGACCTGGACGGAGATCACGAATTCCCCTTCGCGGAGCATCCGCGCGAGCTCGGTCTCTCCCGTCGTCGGCTCGAACGGCGCCGCCTGCTTGCGCTCGTGCACGAGGAACGAACCGGAGGGACGGCGGTCCGCCTCGGCCGCCTCGCGGATCGCCGCGATCTGGGCCGGCGTGGTCCCGCAGCAGCCGCCGATCAGTCGTGCTCCGAGCGCCCGCGCCTGCGCTGCGAACTCCGCGAAGTAGGCCGGCGTCGCGTGCGGAAAGACGATGCGCTGGCCGCTCATGCTCGCGAGCCCGACGTTCGGCAGCGCGGCAAGGACGGCTCCGTCTTCGCCGCCCATGCGCGCCAGAGCAGCGAGCGCCGCCGCGGGCCCGGCACCGTGGTTCGCGCCGAAGGCGGCGAGGTCGAGCGTCCGCAACCGGGCCGCCGCATCCTCGGCTGTCACCCCCGCGATCGTCTCTCCTTGCGCGTCGAAGGTCATCAGCGCGACGAGCGGGAGAGCGGAAACGGAGCGGATCGCGGCGATCGCGGCCTCGAGCTCGTCGAGCTCGTAGAACGTCTCGACCATGAACAGATCCACGCCGCGCCCTTCGAGCACGTGCGCCTGCTCGGCGTACAGCTCGGCTCGGTCGAAGCCGCCGAGCTCGGCGTCGCCGAGCGGGCCGATCGAGCCGGCGATGAAGACGTCGCGGCCGGCGACCTCTCGGGCCTCGCGCGCGACGCGCACCGCCGCTGCGTTGATCCGCTCGAGCTCGTCGGCGAGGAACTGACGCGAGAGCTTCGCGCGGTTCGCGCCGAAGCTGTTCGTCTCGATCAGCTCGGCGCCCGCGCGGATGTAGCCGAGGTGCACTTCGAGGACGCTCTCGACCGCGCGCAGGTTCGCCTCCTCGGGGCAGCGCAGTCCCGGCACGGCGCTCGAGAGGAGGGCACCCATGCCGCCGTCGGCGACGATCGGCATCTCCTCGGCCAGCCGTTCGAGAAACCGGCTCATGCCTCGTGAACGGTGCGGCCTTCCATCCCGCCCGCGACCGTCACGAGCTCGCCGGTGACATGGCCCGAGAGATCGTCGGACGCGAGGACGACGACCGCGCGGGCCACGTCCTCCGCCTGCGCGACCTTCCGCAGCGCCATCGTCCGGCTGATGCGTGTGACAAGCGCCTCGTCGAGCTCGCCGCGGGTCATCGGAGAGTAGGTCCACCCTGGCGCGACCGCGTTCACGCGACCACGGGGCGCGATCCGGACGATCTCGTTCTTGAGGCTGAGCAGGAGCCCGCCCTGGAGCGCGGCCTTTGCGGCGGCATAGTCGGCGTGGCCGGCCTCCCCGAATCGGCCGGCGGTCGAGCCGACGAGGACGAGATTGCCGTGGCCGCTGCGTTCCACGACGCGGAGGAACGCACGTGCCGTGAGGAACGTCGCGGTGAGGTTCGCGCGCAGCGTGGCCTCCCAGCGCTCGAGTGGCAGCTGCCAGACCGGCTCGTCGTCGCGCGGCCAGGCGCCGGCCACCGCGGCGCAGACGTCGACGCCGCCGAGCTCGCGCTCGACCGCGTCGAACAGCCGCTCGACCTCGTCCTCCACCGTGAGGTCCGCCTGGAGCGGTACGCCGCCCGTCTCGAGCGCGAGCTCCTCCGCGCGCGCGCGGCTCGTGCGGTAGTGGATCGCGACCTTTGCGCCCTCCGCGGCGAACGCGCGCACGCACGCCGAGCCGATTCCGCCTCCACCCCCGGTCACGAGGACGCGCTTCCCGCCCAGTCCCGTCTCCACGGCTTGACGTTATCGTCCCGCCCGTGCGCGTCCACGTGATCAGCGACATGGAGGGCGTCGCCGGAATCGTGAAGTGGCAGCAGACGACCGGCGGCGAGAGGCTCTACGACGAGGGCCGCGTCCTCTACACGGAGGAGATCAACGCGGCCGTGCGCGGAGCGAAAGCGGCGGGCGCGACCGAGATCGTGGTCATGGACTGTCACGGCGCCGGGGGCGCCTACAGCTTCAACTCGCTCCTTCCGGAGCTCCTCGACCGCGATTGCGAGTACGTCGTCCAGGAAGAGTGGACGGAGTACACCGGGTTCCTCGAGTCCGGCTGCGACGCTGCGCTCTTCGTCGGCATGCACGCGATGGCGGGTGCCGCGGACGGCGTCCTCTCGCACACCGTCTCGGGGCAAGCGTGGCAGAACCTCCGCTTCAACGGGACGCTCGTCGGCGAGACCGGGATCAACGCGGCGCTCTGCGGGCACTGGGGCGTGCCGGTCGTTCTCGTGACCGGCGACCGCGCCGTCTGTGCCGAGGCTCGGGAGCTGCTCGACGGCGTGACGACCGTGGAGGTGAAGGAGGGTCTCGGCCGGTTCAGCGCCCGGATGAAGACGCCGCAGCGAGCACGCGAGCTGATCGAGGAGGGCGCGAAGCAGGCGCTGTCCGACGTCTCGAGGGTCGCGCCCTACGACCCGGGCCGCCCGTGCGAGATCGAGATCGACTTCACCTCTCCCGACCGCCTGCAGGAGTACGTCAACCGCAAGGGCGTCGAGGTGACCGGCTCACGCAGCATCGCCATCCGCGGCGACGACTGGTGGTCGGCCTGGTCGGGGTTCTTCTTCTAGCGGTGGCGGTGGTGGTGGCGACGCTTGACGACGTGGATCCGCTTCGTGTTGCAGCGCTTGCCGGCGATCGGGGAGACGACCACGAGCCCCTTCTTCTTCATCTTCACACGCCGCGTGATGACGCCCTTCCGGTTCGACGGTCTGGTGCGAACCTTCATCTTCGGTCCCCTGATTCGCACCCGCACGCCCTTGACCGGCTTGCCGTGCCTGGCAAGGTGAATCGTCAGCCTCGTCTTGCGACCGACGATCAGGCGTTTGGGCCTGACCTTGGTCACCTTCACGCAGAAGTGACTGGCCTCGTGCTGGCAGGACTCCTTGGCCGAGGCGGTGGGATTGTTGGCATTCGCCGTGGTCACGGTCGCCGCATTGCCGTACGTCGAGCACTCCGTCACCGACGTTCGAGCAGTGACGTGCACCCGGTAGCCGGCGCCCACGGGCAGTGTGCTCGAGGCCAGCGCCAGGGTCTGATGGCCCTTGGCGCCACTCAGCACGAACCGGGACGGGGTGCCGACGGTCTTGTCGATCGCCCAGGTCACGCCGGAGCCTGAGCCGGCCGGAAGCGGGTCGCTCAGCTTGACCCCGGTTGCGTCGCCCGGGCCGCCGTTGCTGACCACGACGGTGAACCCGACCTGGTCGCCGGCGTTCACCGGCGCCGAGTGGTCGGCCTTCTTCGTGACCGACACCACCGGCGAGTTGGCCGCCGGGATGCGGAACGTCGTGCAGACCTCGCCGGCATCGCCGCCACCGATATGGGGGTTCTGGTCGGTGTCGTGGGCGAGGCCCTGGACGCGGTAGGTGTGACCACGCTGCAGCGTCACGTATCCACCCTTGCCGCCGTCCGCGGTCGCGTCCCACGCCTTCAGCCCGGCGACGTGCCAGACCACTTCGGCTCCGTACCCCTGATCGAAGGAGCTCGTCGGCGTGCCGAACGCGTCGATGGCCGGGGGCGGGTCGGCGTGCGGGCCCAGATTCCAGTGGTTCTTGTTGACCGGCTGCGTCTTCAACGCGGGCGACCACGAGCCGTAGAGCGCATCCGCGACGGGGGGCGTCCCGGCGTTCGCTGCCGTGCCGCCCTGCTCGTAGTCGCCGCCCGTCGCCGTCGGGTTGGCCGTGATGTCGGTCAGGTAGATCAGCGGCGGGACGGATCGACCAGCGAGATCCGCCCCGCTCCCGAACGCGGGGGGAACGGCTTCGCCGTAGGCGTCCGGGTCGGCGATGTTCGAGGCGCTCGCGAAGCCGCGAGCAGCCTGCTGCGTCGCCACCGAAATGGTCCTGGCGCCTACGGGAGACGCCGCCGTCGCGGTGAAGATCTGGGTGTTGGGCGCCGTGCCGATGACGATCGGGTCGTTGACCGAGACGGCCACGGTCAGCCCGGGGGACGCGACGGAGATGCTCGAGAGGATGCTGCCGGCGGAGATCGGCTCGCCGAGCTTCCCGATCGTGGAGCCGACGGTGGAGGAGGGAGTCCCGCCGCTGCCGATCAGGAGTCCGGACTCGTCGTTCGTGAACATGCCGATGCGACCGCTCAAGCCCACGCCGTAGAACCAGATCGAGCGGGTGACCGTGTTCTCGTTGAACTGCACCGTGCCGCCGCCCGGCTTGGGCGCGACGTTGGGGTCGTAGCCGCAGGTGTCGGTGCTCGTAGCCGCGGCCTCGGCGACCCGTGCGCCGGAGGTGGCGGTACCGGCGCCTATCGCGACGGCGACCACCGCAAGCACTGCCGTCGAGATGAGGGCAGCCCGCGAGGACTCGCGCCGAACGACGAACCGCAGTCTCTTCACCATCCCCCTTCTTTCCTGACGAGTAGAGCGCCCTGCTTCGACCGTGAGAGTTTCCCGCAAACGGAGTCGTAAAGTGAAGCGAAACCCCGAGGCCCGTTCGATGGGCTAGTCGCTGCCACCCGTTTGCCTAACGGACAGCGGAAACGTCCTCGGGAGAATCGACGACCCCCAGCCCCTCGACCAGCGTGAAGAACGCACGGGCAAACGGCGATGCCTCGCTGCGGGCGCGCACCTCGTTCCAGTCGATCTGCTCGCGGAGCGCCCGCGTCCACTCGAGCAAGGCACCGAAGTCGGGCTCCTGCTCCGTCAGCGCCGCGAGCTTCGAGACCATGACGTCCTCGAGCGTGGAGACGTGAACACGCACGGCCATCACCTCCGCGAGCGGCGCGCGCTCGATCAACTCGTCGGTGATCGGGCCGCTCGCGGGGTTGTGGATCAGGTCGACGAGCGAGCCATTCTGATGCCAGGCCTTGACGAGCCAGCCCTCGGGCGGCCGATCCGTCTCCCAGCCCTCCGCCTCGAACGCGGACAGAGCTGTGTCGACGTCGTCAGGGCGCACGAGGAAGTCGACGTCGTGCTCACTGCGCGGCCCGCCGCGCGCCCACGCCGAAAGACCGCCTCCCAGCACGAACGGGATTTCCGCTCGCTGCAGTACGCCGACCGCGTCCTTCATGGCCTGGATCAGCTCTTCGAACGTGGGCTCCGGCATCGCCGGGTCGTTTCCGTTTTGTCCAAACGCGCAACATGAGCCTCCGTGGTCCGCATCGCTGCAGCGGCCGACATCCACGCGTCCGACGTCAGCGCCGAGCGCGTCGAGCGCGCTTTCGCCGAGCTCGGGGGCGAGGCCGATGTCGTTCTTCTCGCCGGTGATCTGACGACGAGCGGGGAGCCCGAGCAGGCGGAGGTGCTCGCCCTCGCGTGCCGGCAGCTCGACGTGCCGATCTTCGCCGTTCTCGGCAACCACGACCACCACGCAGAGCGCGCCGCAGAGCTGGAGGACGTGCTCGCCCGGGCAGGCGTCCGGCTCCTCGACCGCGAGTGCGCAAGCTGCGACGTAGACGGACTGGAACTCGGGATCGTCGGCGCGAAAGGCTTCGTGGGCGGCTTCCCGGGCTCGGCGCTCCCCGACTTCGGCGAGCCCCTGCTGCGCCGCGTCTACGCCGAGACGAGCGCCGAGACCGACTCGATCGCGCGCGGTCTGCAGGCGATCGTCCACTGCGACATCCGGATCGTCCTCCTTCACTACGCGCCTGTCGTGGACACGCTCGAAGGGGAGCCGCCCGGCATCTACACGTACCTCGGCTGCGACCGGCTCGCCACGCCGATCGCCGAGAATGGCGCCGACCTCGTCCTCCACGGCCACGCCCACGCCGGCTCGTTCGAGGGCTCCATCGGCGAGATTCCCGTCTACAACGTCGCCGTCCACGTGACCGGCCGGAACTTCTGGATCTTCGAGCTCGACGGCAGCGGCGTGCGGCGAGGCGGCGAGGTCGTGGAGGTACGCGAGCCTCCTCAGTAAGGTTGGAGGCATGGAGGGCCGGGTCGCACGCATCGCAATCGCGCCTGTGAAGGCGTTGCATGTCGTGGAGAAGGACGAGGTCGAGCTCGCCTTCACCGGCGTCGCGGGCGACCGCCGCTTCTGGATGGTCGACGCCGACGGGAGGCTCGTCAACGACAAGCGTCATCCGCATCTCCTACGCGTCCACGTCGAGTGGGACGAGGCGACACGCGAGCTGGGGCTCGAGTTTCCGGACGGCCGACGTGTCGCGGGCGTCGTCGAGCTCGGGAAGCCTGTCGAGGCGGAGATGTACGGCCAGCCGCACGCGTCCCGCGCGGTGGTCGGTCCCTGGCAGGAGGCGCTGTCCGAGTACGCCGGCGAGCCGGTGACGTTTCTCTGGTCGGAGCGCGGCGCGGTCGACCGCGGCGTCGGAGGCGGCGCTGTGACTGTGATCTCGCGCGCCTCCCTCGACCGGCTCGGGCGGGAATCGGGCGTGGCCGATGCGGTCGACGGTCGCCGCTTCCGGATGTTGTTCGAGATCGACGGCGTCGGCGAGCACGAGGAGGACGGGTGGTTCGGGCAACGCGTCGCGATCGGCGGCGCCGTCGTCGCTCCGGTCGGCGATGTGGGTCGGTGTGTCGTGACGACGAAGAACCCGGACACCGGCGAGACGGACATCGACACGCTGAAGACGCTGGCCGACTATCGGCGTGAGGGACGCACCGAGCCGTTGCCGTTCGGGATCCACGCGGCCGTCGTCCAGCCGGGGCAGGTCCGGGTGGGCGATGCA
>JAICME010000181.1 GCA_025929425.1 Thermoleophilia bacterium
GCACCTTCGCCTGGCTCCACAACCGTCGCCGGCTACTGCTGCGCACCGACCGACTCGACGAGATCCACGAGGGCTTCCTCGCCCTCGCCTGCTGCCTCATCTGCTGGAGACGGCTGGAGACCTCATTCAGTTAGGACCTCTAAGCGACGTCGAGCGTTGCCGCTGAAGGGCAGCGGCGAACAGGGCGGTCAGCAGCTCGACCGCGTGCGCTTCCTGAGCAGCGGTAAGCGGCTCGACCCTCACCGGGCCGAGCCTGATCTCACCGTCATCGATTGTCTTGAGGCGCAGCGGCAAGACGTTGCCGCCGACGTCCAGCGCGTCGTGATCGTCCATCGGTTTTCGGCGCGCCGGCAGAGGAGCCGAAGGTCAACGACACGCCCGCCGGCTGGATACGCCCGGCGAGTGCGATGAGTCCTTCTACATAGATAGGCCATTTTCGACCTCGAAAACTCACAGCGCGCGGCGAAAACTTACGAGACGTTTACGAACAAGGCGGGCGTGTCGGCGGTGGGTCGGCCGCGGGTCAGCGATCCGCCAGAAGCTGAAATGCCGCAGTCATAGACTTGCAGCATGTCCCTTCTCCGAGACCGCATCGAGAGCGACGAGCTATTCCTCGACAGCGCGATCATCTTTCATGGCTACGTCACGTACTTACGTGACTACGACGTGGTCGTCGATGTCCCAGCCGCTTTGCCGCCAGGGATTCCAGTCGTACGTCAGACCACCGCGAGCACCGTCATCCCGCTCGGCGATTCGGCCGGGAGCTACATCATGGGCCGATACCGCTACCGGTTTACGCACTGCCCGGAGGTGCACGTCACGAGCCGTGTCGGCGACGACACCTGGCGGTTGTCGTGGGACGATCTTTTCACCGACTATGAGACTTGGGAGACGGCAGGCAACCCTGAGGGCTTCGTCTGGGGAGTCAACTGGGCGGTCGCCTACCCCGGCCTCGAATACGTGGGCGGGTCAGAGCTAGCAGCGTCCTGGTCCGAACGTCTCGGCCGCGAGATGCACGAGATCACTGTCGAGAGCAACACGTTTGCCCTGCAGATGGTGTGCCATGACCTACGCATCGACCAACTCGCAACGGGCGACCCGGTAACGCAAGTGCTTAGCCCAGTTGGCAGTTCGTGAGCGCAGAATCGGCGCCGCCCCACGGCTACACCAGCACCCAGCGATGACGGCTCAGCAGCGCGAGCGTTGGGTGTAATAGTGGCGGGATGACTTCCGAACGGCAACCAAGCGGCGTGCGCGAGGACCACCGGCCGCTGACCGAGCGTGAGCGTGAGATCCTCGAGATGCTCTTGTCCGTCGAGACGTCCGGAATCGAGGAACTGCGGGCGCAGGTGCCGCACGTGCAGGCTGCAAGATGGAGCTGCGGGTGTGCCTCTTTCGATTTGAAGGTCGACCGGGAGCGCGCGCCACGTTCGTCCATCACGGCCAGCCCCGCTGTAGAAGCGGTCACGAAAGAGCGAGACGACGTCAACGCTGCCTTCGACCTGTTGTTGTGGATTGACGACGGATGGCTCGCGGGCGTCGAGATTGTCGACTACGTGGATCGCCACGGCGATGATTCGCCAGACGAGATTCCTCCGCTTGAGGCGTGGGCCAAGCCGCACATCCGCGTTCGAGTGACCTAAGTCTCGGCTGCGCGAGCGAGCGCGCCCTCCTCAGAGTCCGAGAGGCTCGGCTTCTACCTCGACCTCCGAACGGTTCGCACAATGCTCGGTTCGGCCCACCTCGGAAGGGCCGCCATAGCGGGCCTTTCTTGCGCCCCGGATCGCCACAGTCGTCAATCCTCAGCCTGCTCGGGAGCTCGCGCGAGCAGCGGCAGGACCGCGGCGTGGTCGAGAAGTTCCGCTAAGAACCGTCCGTCCGACTCGTCCAGCCCTCCGTTGCCGTCCTCGCGGACGAGATCGAGCAGGATCGTTCCCAAGGGCGCCACGATCACCTGGTGGTACGCGACCCGCCGGCCCGACTCGTGCAGCCGACCGACCTCCTCTGAGACGGCTCGCACCGGCCCGTAGTCGTCCGCCTCCTCCTGGTCGAGCACGGTCACGGTCAGAGCGCGGGGAGCCTCATCCAGCTTCAACTCGAACGATTCCGCACGCACGAAGGTCCGGCGGCGTCCAAACCGGGACAGCAGCTCCTCGGGCGAGAGGGTCCGGAAGGAGATCGACAGATCGTCGAGGCGACCCTCGACGATCTCGAGCACCTCGCGCGTGAGATCCACCGCTTAGCGCACGCCGGCCGGCGGTGCCGCCGGAGCGAAACCGGTAGAGACCCGGTACGACCAGCTGCCGCAGGACACCGAACCTGAGCCGTGAACAGGGCCGGTGACGGCGGCCGCCCCGGCGAATCCCCACTTGAGCGGGTTGATGTAGTCGGTGCCGGAGAAGTCCGGCTCCATGGAGAGTGAGATGTCGGCGACGATCGTGCAGTTGTAGGTGGCCAGCCTGTCGGATGTCGTCGCCCCGGTGGTTGCACTCCCGGACGCGCCTTGCGACTCGCCCTGTGTCCTTGTGGTCGACGTCGAGCCGCCGACCTTCCCGCCACCGCTTGCTTGAGCGTCGCCTTCGCCCTTTGGGCCTGTTCCACCGACATTGATCTCGACGCTCCCGGTGTCCGTGCTCGACGTGCCCGTCTGCGTGCCGCTCGTGCCCGTTCCGCCGCCGGCGCCGACGAGCGATCCGGTGCCGGACTCCACCCGGTACGGGTTCTCCATCCGGATGTTCACGGTGCCGGTCCAGATCTTGTTGAGCCCCCTGGTGTCGAGCCAGTCGATGGCGATGGAACGCGGCTGGAGATTACTGCTCTCGAACGCGTTGATTATCTGCCGCTCGACGAGCGTCCCATCGAACCCGTCGAAGCCGCGCCACATGCGACCACCGATCTCGTTCATCTTCGCCACCACGACCGAGCCGTCGACGGAATTGGTCGGCGTCGGCACCGGGATCGCGCCGGACGGAATCGGGACGCCTCGCCGCTGGATCAGCTGCCGCGAGAGCGTTCGGGAGCGACGTAGGCGGGTTGCGCCGCCGTCTGCCGCGCGCATGGGCCCCTGCGATGCGCGGCTCCCGGCGGGCTCGGTTCCCGCCCCGAGGCGCGCGATGTCGCGGGCTACATCCTGCGCCTCGTTTTCGAATGCGTCGTCCGGCGGCCCGATCTCCAGACCGCCGGTCGCGCCCAGACCGCTCTGTTGGTCGACGTGCGCGAGCTCGTGACCGAGAAGCGCTCGGCCCGCGGACGTCTGCGGACGGTAGCCGCCACCGCGGAAGAAGACATCGCTACCGACCGTGAACGCCACCGCGTCGACGGCACGAGCGAGCCGGTCGGCGTCGGAGTCGGCGTGGACGCGGACCCTGCGCAGGTCGGTCGTGAACCACGGCTGCAGCTCGCCGCGGACCACCTCCCCCAGCGGCTGGCCGCCGCCGCGAGCACGCTCGATCCCCGCCTCGACTGCCGCCGGCGCCGGCATGCCACCGCCTCTGGCGGCCGGGGCGGACACCGCGGCCGAGCTCGGTCTTCCATCGCTGCTCGAGCACTGGAGCGTGTGGGCGGTGCCGGCGCGGCGCTCGGCCGGGATACGCGAGGGCGGGTAGCCGCCGCCGGCTCCGGTCCGGGTCGGCGCCGGAGCGGCGGTGCGGACGGAGCACCGCTGCCCGCGTTGGTCGGGCGTCGAACGGAGGACATCCTGGTCGATGGCGGTCGGCTGCATCGAGTCGCTCGCCGATTGAATCCGTGCTCCGTCACCACACCGTCACCGACTCGGTGCGGCCCAGTTCACGCAAACCGCTCGAGCCACGCGCGGACGAGCCCGACGATCTCGTCGACGCCCTCGACGGGAGAAACGCTCTCCTCCGCCGGCTTCGCGAGGTCGGTCGCGGTGACTCGCGCGCGCACGCGCCCGTTGCTTTCC